>JAAEMS010000091.1 GCA_024225275.1 Actinomycetes bacterium | reverse complement strand
GCAGCGCCTGAACGCGCAGTGCTACTGGTTGACACCAACGTCTGGCTCGCAGCTGCGGATCGGCGGGCACAACGCCACGACGAGTGCAGACCTCATCTCCCGGTGGTTGGTTCATCTCCCGTTTCACCTACCGGCGATCTCCCAAAGACTGGGAGTTGAGGGTTCACACCGGGTCCGCACCATTGGCGCGTTCGAGGGCCGCGTCCACCAACCGGCTCAGCTCACCGTCGGGGTCGACAGTGCCGACCTCGGAGGGGGTGAACCACCTGAGCTCGAGGCTCTCGTCGTTTCCAAGCATCTTGGCCGATCTCGGCGCCCGAACCAGGAAACGAACGTCGAGATGCCAGTGGGCCGGTTCGGCCCCCCGGGCAGGTATGGGGTGGACGTCGAGATCGGCGGGGTCGGGATCGATCAGCAGATCTGAGATGCCGGTCTCTTCGGTGGCCTCCCGCAGAGCAACCGAGGCCAGGTTGGCGTCCCCGTCGGCGTGGCCCCCGGGCTGGAGCCACCGGTCGAGCTTGGCGTGGTGCATCAGCAGCACCCTCACACCGGCATCGTCGACCACCATCCCGGAGCCGGTGAGGTGGCCATCGAGGCAGGTCCGCACGAGGGCATCGGGGTGGGCGGTCACGAAGTCGAGAATGAAGGCGCGATGCCCGGCGACCACCCGGTTCGGGGTGGCGAAGGCGGCGATCAGGTCGTAGGCCTGGGCCAGGTCCGCCGAGGGGGCGAGCAGGGCATGGTCTGCGCCGACAAGGTGCTCGGATGGGCTCATTTCGACACATGGGGGTTGTCGGCCACCCACCAGCGCCACGGCTCGTCGACCGCGACGCTGATCCCGATCCGGGTCCCCACCTCGGGGGTCTCGGGAGGAGGCGTGCCGTCGTCGAGTATGCGGACCGGGCCGGCCAGCAGATCGGTTCCGTCGAGCTCACCATCAATGGCCAAGGCCTGGGCCAGCTTGGCCGGCCCACTGCACAAGTCACGGGGCCGCCGGGCCCGGGGGCGGCGCTCCTGCATCTCGTCGAGTCCGGTCATCGGTTCGAGGGCCCGGATCAGCACCGCAAGCCCGTTGTGGTCGCCACAGACGACATTGGCGCACCAGTGCATGCCGTAGGTGAAGTAGACGTAGAGATATCCAGGAGGGCCGAACATGGTTCGGCACCGGGGGGTTTCGCCCCGGTAGCTGTGCGCCGCCGGATCAGCGGCGCCCAGGTAGGCCTCGACCTCGACGATGCGACCTCGCCGGCCCTCGTGTTCGAGCACCTTGTTGAGCAGCTGAGGCGCCACCGAACGCGGATCGCGCCCAAAGAACGGTCGGGACAGGCAACTGGCCTGGCTCACTGACTCGTGCGGGCCTGATCGCGGGCGAGCTGGGCCCGGAATCGATCGAGCTGGCTGGCCACCGCGGTTCGGCCACCGGCCCCGCGGGTGGTGCGCCGGTGAGGTGACACACCCGGCTCGAGCAGACCAGCAGCTTCGGGGCCGAGCTGGTCGTCGTTTGCCACCAGGTCGGCTAGCGACGCTTCGCCGGCCAGAGCTCGGCGCACCTTCTCCCCCACCACCGCATGGGCCTGACGGAAGGGCATACCCCGGCTGACGAGGAACTCAGCGAGATCGGTGGCGGCGGCGTACGGCGACGACGCAGATTCGGCCATCCGGTCGGTACGAAAGGTGAGGGTGGACACCATACCGTCGAGGGCCAGGAGGGTGAGCCGGACGGTGTCGATGCCGTCGAACAGGGGCTCTTTGTCCTCTTGCATGTCCTTGTTGTAGGTGAGGGGAAGCCCCTTCAGGGTGGTCAGCAATCCGGTCAGGTGGCCGATGAGTCGGCCCGCTTTGCCCCGGGCCAGCTCGGCGATGTCGGGGTTCTTCTTCTGGGGCATCATCGAGGAGCCGGTCGAGAAGCCATCGTCGAGGCCGATGAAGCCGAACTCCTCCGAGGCCCACAGAATCAACTCCTCGCCGATCCGCGACAGATGGACTCCCAGGACGGCCAAGGCGTACAGGGTGTCGAGCACGAAGTCGCGGTCGGCCACCGCGTCGAGGCTGTTCTCGAACACACCGGCAAAACCCAGTAGCTCGGCCGTACGGACCGGGTCGAGGGGTAGCGACGAGCCGGCCAGGGCTCCGGCCCCGAGTGAGGACACATCGGTCCGGCGACGGGCGTCGAAGAGACGGTCGACATCGCGGGCAAGGGCCCAGCCGTGGGCGAGGAGATGGTGTGACAGCGAGACCGGCTGGGCCTGCTGGAGATGGGTGTATCCGGGCAGGTAGGCACCACCGGCCTGCTCGGCGTGACCCAGCAGGGTGGCCTGGAACCCCAGCACCAGATCGATGATCTCGTCGATGGCGCCGCGGGTCCAGAGCCTGACGTCGGTGGCCACCTGGTCGTTGCGGCTGCGGCCGGTGTGAAGTTTGGCCCCGGGGTCGCCACAGATCTCGGTGACCCGGCGCTCGACCGCGGTATGGATGTCCTCGTCGCTGGGAACCGTCTCGAAACGGTCCTCGGCGAACTCGGTCTCGACCTGTTCGAGAGCGGCGATCACCGCGTTGCGCTCTTCGACCGTGAGCAGACCAACGTCGGCCAACATGGTGGCGTGAGCCCGAGAACCGGCAATGTCCTCGCGGAACATCCGGCGGTCGAAGGGCAGGCTGTCGTTGAGGGCCTGGAGCGCCTCGGCGGGCCCACCTTCGAATCGGCCGTGCCACAGGGTGCTCATGAAGTGATTCCTCGGGTGCTCGTTCTGGGGTTCAGGGGGTAGTGGAGCCGGCTCAGAGTCCGGCCAAATCGCGGAAGGTGGCGGCCACGCCCTCGCCGCCGGCGTCCTCGGCGGCCACCACCAGGATGGTGTCGTCGCCCGCCACGGTGCCCAGGACGCCGGCTACGCCGGCGCGGTCGATGGCCGAAGCCACCACATGGGCCGAACCAGGTGGGGTGCGCATGATGACGAGGTTCTGAGATCGGCCGACCTCGACCACCCATTCGCCCAGCACCCGCCTCAGGTGGCTGTCGGGGGCGACCTGCTCGGTGGGCAGCTCCGGTATGGCGTACACGGTCTCACCGCCCGGCACCCGCACCTTGATGGCCCCCAGGTCTTCCAGGTCGCGCGACACCGTGGCTTGGGTGGCGGACACGCCGTCGGCCCCCAGCAGCTCGACGAGCTGGCCCTGGTTGGTGACCGCGTGGGCCTCGAGGAGGCGGGCGATTCGGTGCTGGCGCTGTTGTTTTGCCACCTCAGACCTCACCGAGCAGGAAGGCCAGTAGCCCCCGGGCCGAGTGCATCCGGTTGGCCGCCTGGGGCCATACCCGGCTGCTAGGACCGTCGATGACCTCGGCGGCGACCTCCTCGCCCCGGTGGGCGGGCAGACAGTGAAGGAACACACCGCCCTGGGCGACGCCGGTCATCAGGCGGGAGTCGATGCTCCAGCCCTCGAAGGCCCGACCCCGCTCTTCGGCCTCGTTCTCCTGGCCCATCGAGGTCCAGACGTCGGTGTAGACCGCGTCGGCCCCCTCGACGGCTTCCTGGGGACGATCGTGGACGGTGACGTCGGTGCCCACGGAGCGGATGCGATCGAGATCGGTGTCGGAGAACTGGTAGCCCGGGGGGCTACCCACCCGAACCTTCACCCCGGTGAGTCCGGCCGCCAGGGCCAACGAACGGGCCACATTGTTGGCGTCGCCCACGTAGGCCACGGTGCGGCCCTCCAGCTCGCCCCATTCCTGGCGCAGGGTGAGCAGGTCAGCCAGGGCCTGCATGGGATGGGCGGCGTCGGACAGGAGATTGACCACGGGGGCCACATCGGCGGCGGCCAGCCCCTCGACCTTGTCGTGCTCGAAGACCCGGGCCCCAATGGCGGCGTGGTAGGAGGCCAGGGTGCGGGCCACATCGCCGACTGACTCGCGCACCCCCATCTTCACCTCGTCACCCTGGATGTAGACGGGGTGACCCCCCAGCTGGACGACCGCCATCTCCATCGAGTTGCGGGTGCGGGCCGACGGCTTCTCGAAGATCAGGGCCAGGCCCGACCCCGCCAGCACCTGAGGAGGCTCGGCGACTTCGGCCAGGTCGAGGACCCGCGCGATCTCAGCGCCGGTCAGATCGTCGACTTCGAGCAGGTGCCTCATGACCCACCGGCCAGCACGGCCGCGAACCGGGCGACGGCCTCTTCGATCTCGGCGTCCGAGACAGTGATGGGCGGGGCGAAGCGGACCGCGGTGGGGGTCACCCCGTTGACGATCAGGCCAGCCTCGAGGCAAGCGGCGGCGATGGCACCACCGTTACGGTCGCCCAGGACCTCGGGGTCGAGCTCGGCGGCCAGCAACAGGCCGGCTCCCCGAACATTGACCACGCCCGCCACCGCGCCCAGCGCGGTGCTGAGCTTCTGGCCTTGGGCCTGGGCCATGGCGGGCGCGTCGATCTCTTCCATGACCCGGAGGGTGGCCCGGGCCGCGGATGCGGCCATGGGCTGTCCGCCGAAGGTGGTGCCATGGTCACCAGGCTTGAACGCCTGAGCGACCTCGGTACGGGCCCAACAGGCCCCGATGGGCATACCATTACCCATGGCCTTGGCCATGGTGACGATGTCAGCTTGAATTCCGGCCATCTGATAGCCGAACCAGCTACCCAGCCGACCGAAGCCGGTCTGGATCTCATCCATGATCAGGAGAACGTCGCGCTCGTCGCACAGTTGGCGGACGGCCCTCAGGTACTCGACGTTGGCCGGGTTCACGCCACCCTCACCCTGGACGGGCTCGAGCAGCACGGCCGCCACGGTGGGATCGATGGCCGCGGCCACTGCGTCGATGTCGTTGAGGGCCACATGTCGGAAGCCCTCGGGCAGGGGCTGGAAAGGCTCGTGCTTCTCGGGCTGGCCAGTGGCGTGCAGGGTGGCCAGGGTCCGGCCGTGGAACGAGCTGTAGGCCGATACGACGGCGTGCCGGCCGTGCTGGCCACCGCCCCACTTGCGGGCCAGCTTGATGGCGGCCTCGTTGGCCTCGGCCCCCGAGTTGCAGAAGAACACCTGACCGCTGCCGCCGTTGAGCCGATCAATGATGAGGGCCACCTCGGTCTGCGGTTCGGTGCCGAAGAGGTTCGACACATGGAGCAGGGTGCGGGCTTGCTCGGCAATGGCATCGGCCACCGCTGGATGGGCGTGACCCAGGGAGGTCACAGCCAGGCCACAGAGGAAGTCGAGGTACTCCTTGCCGTCACGGTCCCACAGCTTGGTGCCCTCGCCCCGCACGAACATCACTGACGGGGGCCCGTAGTTGGGCATGACCGGGCAATGATCGAGGGCCGCGTCGGCGCCCATGGCAGTGGGATGGTCGGTCATGTCTGGTCCCCCTGGGGAGTGGAGTAGGCGGGTGAGTGGTCTGGCGTGGGCGCGGTCAAGATGCCGCGGGATCCTGGCGGTCCGGCGCAGAAGCATCGGGTATAGCGGTAATCATCGTTCCGATGCCAGCGTCGGTGAAGACCTCGAGCAGGACGACGTGTTCGATGCGACCGTCGATCATGTGGGCCGAGCCCACCCCATGGTTGACGGCGTCGATGCAGGCCCTGACCTTGGGGATCATGCCACCGGCCAGGCGGCCGTCGTCGAGGCGGGCCTGGAGCTCGGCGGCGCTGATCCGATGGATGAGCGAGTTGGGGTCCTCGACGTCGTCGAGCAGACCCTCGACGTCGGTGAGATAGATGATCTTCTCGGCCTCGAGGGCTCTGGCGATGGCTCCGGCCACCGTGTCGGCATTGATGTTGTAGGCCTGCCCGAAGGCATCGCTGCCGATGGTGGAGATGACCGGGATCAGGTCTTCGGCCAGGAGGCGCTCCACGATGGCCGGGTTGACCGACACCACGTCGCCCACGAAGCCCAACGCAGGGTCGCGGGGGGACGCACCGATGAGCCCGGCATCCTCGCCCGACAGGCCCACGGCCAGCGGCCCGTGACGGTTGATGGTGCCCACGATGTCGCGGCCGACCTTCCCCACCAGGACCATGCGGGCCACATCGAGGGTGGCGGCATCGGTGACCCGGAGCCCGTCGCGAAACTCGGACTTGATGCCGAGCTTGTCGAGCAGCTCGCCGATCTGGGGACCCCCTCCGTGGACGACGACCGGCCGGATACCCACCGAGTGCATGAGAACGATGTCCTCGGCGAAGCGGAGGGCGAGCTCGGGGTCGACCATGGCGTTGCCGCCGTACTTGACCACGACGATCCGGCCTCGGAAGCGCTGGATGTAGGGCAGGGCCTCGACCAGGACCGACGCCCGCCGGTGGGGTGAGGTGAGGACCGGTTCAGGGTTCTCGGAATGGGTCGGCATCAGGGGTAGACCCCGACCGAGGCCAGGCCGGCGGTCTCGTCGATGCCGAGAGCAAGGTTGGCGCACTGCACGGCCTGCCCCGAAGCTCCCTTCACGAGGTTGTCGAGGGCGCCGATGGCGACGATCCAGCCCGTCCGGGGGTCGACCCGGGCAGTGAGGTGAGCACTGTTCGAGCCCAGGGTGGCCTTGGTGGAGGGCGACCGCTCGTTGACGGTCACGAAGGGCTCTCCCCTGTAGGCCTCGGCCAGGACGGCCAGGACCTCGTCGGTGGTGGTGTTGCGGGTGGACCGGCCGTAGCAGGTGGCCAGGATGCCCCGGTTGGCGGGCACGAGGTGGGGGGTGAACAGGACCTGCACGTCGAGACCGGCATGTTCACCGACGGCCTGCTCGATCTCCGGGGTGTGCCGGTGGTTGAGCAACCCGTAGGCGGTGACGTCCTCGTCGGCGGCACAGAAGGTGGTGTTGGGCTTGGGGGCCCGACCGGCGCCCGACACCCCGCTGGCTGCGTCGACCACGATGCCGGTGGGTTCCATTAGTCCGGCCGACACGAGGGGGGCCAGGGCAAGAGCCGAAGTGGTTACATAGCAACCGGGAGCGGCGATGAGTGGAGCTCCGGCGAGCTTGTCGCGGTAGAGCTCGGGCAGGCCGTAGACGAACTGGTCGAGCAGGTCGGGCCGGGTGTGTTCGTCGCCGTACCAGGTGGGATACAGGGAGGCGTCGTGGAGGCGGAAGTCGGCCGCCAGATCGACGATGTGGCCCACCCGGCCGGTCAGGTCGGGGATGACGTCCTGGGAGGCGCCGTGGGGCAAGCCGCAGAAGACCAGGTCGACCCCGTCGGCCAGCTCAGGGGTGTAAGGGACATAGACCAGATCGGGGTAGGCCGGGGCGAGGCTCGGATAGAGGTTGGCCACCGCGGTGCCAGCCTGGCTGTCGCCGGTCGCGGCCACGACGCGGCACTGGGGGTGACCGGCCAGGATCCGGAGGAGCTCGGCACCGGTGAATCCGGAGGCTCCGACGATGGCAATGTCGTACTGGACTGAAGACATTGCAGTATCATACGCATGCGTGCATCTTTATGCAACCCCGTTTGCCCTACCCGGTTCGTCTGACGCCCGAACCAGGGATGACGCAGGGGTCAGATGGCGACGGGCCGGGCGGCACGCCAAGCCTCGAGGGATGCCTTGGACACCGCGGCCACCGACCTCACCTTGTCGGCGTCGGGGTGGCTGATACCGGCAGCCAAACTGGTATTCACCAGCAGAACCTGGTCGACGAGCTCGTTCAGGCTGAGCATGGCGCTCACGGCCAACAGGCCGTCGACCGTCGACTGGGCATCGATCAGGTTATCGCTGAGCAGCCGCTCGATGCGGTCATCGAAGTCGACCAGGAAGCCATCGACGGTCGGGAGCACCCGTTCCCGACTGCCGAGCTCGGCGGCGAGGGTATCGAGGGCGTGCCGAGCAGATGTCGAACCAGACGTCGCCGGCACCGACGGAGGCTCCGGGTCGAGCACTTCCACGGCCACCGGGTCGGAGTTGATCGCGGGTTCAGGGGCCTCGCCCACCGGGGCGTTCTGGAATGCGGGCACGGGTGCCGGAGTCCCAGGCGACGCGAAGTGGGCACCGGTTGGAGTGCACAGCTCAACGGCCTCGCTGAGTAGGGGCCCGAGGATCTCGAGGTCGACCGGCTTGGTGAGCAAACCGTCCATTCCGGAACTCTGACACCGCTCACTGCTGGCGGCCAACGGGTCGGCCGTGATCCCCAGAATCGGTCCGGCCCAGCCACTGGCCCGCACATAGCGGCACAGATCGGGGCCATCGATGTCGGGGAGCTCGACAGCCAGGAGCACGATGTCGGGCTCGACCTCGGTGATGAGGTCGGGAACGACCGAGCCACAGTCGGTGAGGAAAGGAGCGTGGCCCAGGCCGCGGAGATGGTCAGCCAGGAGCATCTGGCTGCTGTCGTTGTCGTCGACCGACAGCACCTTGAAGGACTGAACCGCAGGCCCAACATCTGGCTCAGAGGCAACCGGCTCGGGTCTGGTGAAGGCAGCCGGTTCGACGGGAACGGCTTCCGGCCCCGCCTCGGCATGGCCAGCTGGCCCGCGAGCAGGAGGAGGAGGAGGAGGAGGAGGAGCCGCCGGCACCGGAGCAGGGGGGGAGACGGGGGCTGGCGCGGGTTCGCTACGGGGTTGTAGGCCACGGTCGACCCCAGCCAGTGCCCGTGGCTTGGCGATCCGGGCCGGACGGACAGCACCCCCACCATCGGCCACCGGAAGCTCTATGGACACGATGCCGCGGCCCGAGTCGGAAGCCGCGGTCATGACTCCGCCCCGACGTTGGACGAACCGGCGAAGGACCAGGAGGCTCAGGTCACCGATGTCCGCGACCCGAGGTCCGCAGACCTCGATGCCGAGGGTGTCGGTACGATCGTCGGGAGCGGGGATCAGCTTGATGCTCGACGGTTCGTGGGCGTTCGCCACTGCGTCGAGGGCCCGGCGGATCGTTTGCTCGAGGGTGGCCGAATCGGGGAGCTCCCAGGGCACCAACGGCCGGATTTCGAGGCTGAGATCGACCCCTTCGGCGGACAGCTCATCGATGATCATCCGGGCCACGGCCACCGGGTCGGCCGGAATCAGCTCGACGGGGACCGGCTCGGCTCCCCCGACAAGCTCATCGAGATCGCCTACCAACCGGTCGAGCACCGACGCTGCTTCGCGAATCGAGCCCGCCGTCCCCGGCAGGTTGGCCTCGATCTCGGAGGCGACGGCATTGACCCGTTGCTGAACCGGCGCCAACTGGGCGGCCAACCCCACGACCAGTTCGTCGTCGACGCCGGCTCGTTCCAGCTGGGACCCGGGGCCGGACTCCACGTGATCGACCGGCCGGCCCACCACGGAGAGGCGGAGCACATCGTGACTGGATTCATCGGGTGCGATCGACTGGAGGACGGACACGACCGCACCGTCCGAACGCACCATCGTCAACTCACCCGCCCAGGTCCGGCCCTCCTCTATGACGGGGCGGATCTCGGTGGCGAACTTGACGATCGAATCGGGGGTGTACAGGTCGGTGCTGGCGGCGGTCTCTGCTTCGGAGACGGCGAAGAAGGCCCGGGCCGCGTGGTTGAGATAGATGACCCGACCGGACAGATCGAGCACGCCCACCAGGTCGGAGGTCGACTCGACCACGCGGGCCAACCGGCCCAACTCGTCGGACGCACTCACCCGCTCCGACATGTCATCGACGACACACAGGAACCACGGCTGGCCGGTCCCGAGCTCCAGCGACACGACGGTCAGCTGGCCTCGAAACCCGCTTCCATCGGGGCGAACGAACTCACGGAATACCCTGACCTTGTCGGCTGAACCGGAGGTCAGTTCACCGAAGACCTCGTCCCCGAATTCCTCCTCGGGATGAAGCAACAAGGGGAGGCTCGATTCCGCCCGGCGCGATACCGGCACCGCGAAGAGCTCCCAGAAGGTGCGGTTGGCGTGCACCTGCTGACCCTGGTCATCGATGATGGTGACCGCCACCGGCAGGTCATCCAGCATGTGATCGATCTGGACTACCCCGGTCCCAGGCGCGTGACGCTCCTCCATGGGTATCAAGATCGGCAGACAGGGCTGAGAACGTAGTAGTTGTGGGGTTCGGATCGGTGAAGGTCCTTCGACCTGTAGGGGGCCGGATGAGTCAGCCCCGCAGGCGGGCCGGGTGCTGAATCTCGACGACCTCGATGCAACGCTGCCGAACCGATGCCACCTCGTCGTCGGTGAGGGTGCGATCGGTGGCCTGGAGCCGGAGTCCGAAGGCCAGCGACCGGGTGCCCTCGGGCAGACCTGTACCCCGGTATACGTCGAAGAGCTGAAGCGAGGCCAGTAGATCGCCCCCGGCCTCACGCAGGGTGGCTTCGAGGTCTTGGGCCGGGCAACCGTCGGCCACCTCGAAGGCGAGATCGATGTCGCTGGACGGATAGCGGCTCACGGGTAGGTAGTCGGCGGGTTCGAGCTCGAACCCGAGTACGGCGTCGAGGTCGATGTCGAGCCACGCCACTCTTCCCTCGACCTCCCAGCGCTCCAGCACCGCCGGATCGATCTCACCTACCACGGCCACGGTCACGTCATCGATCTCGACCCGGGCCGCCCGGCTGGGATGCAGCCCGGCGATCGACTCGTCGACCAGACGCGAACCAGGCACATGGACATGACCGGCCAGGGCCTGCCACAACCCCACCGCGGCCGAAGCATCGTCCCCGGCCAGGACGGCGACCACGTGCTCGGTCTCGTGGGGCAGCTCACCGCCCTCATCGGCGAAGGTGTTGCCAATCTCGAACAGGGCCACGTTCCCGTTGCGGTGACGCTGGTTGGTGGCAACGGCCTTGACCATGCCCGGCAGCAGCGAGGTACGCATGATCGACTCCTCGGCCACCAGCGGATTGGCCACGACGATGCCGTCGTCGGCCAGCCCGGTCTTGGTGAGGTCGCCGGGAGCCAGGAACGGCAGGGGCATGGCTTCGCTGAGACCGAGACCGGTCAGGGCCGAGCGCAGGCGTCGGCGGGTCAGCTGGCGGCGGGTCAAGTGGCCTGATCGGGGCGACGACGGCACCGTCTTGGCCACCTTCGAGTAGCTGTGGCACCGGGCGACCTCTTCGATGATGTCGATCTCGGAGTCGCTGTCGGGCCGAAAGGTGGGAATGGTGACGTCGAGATCACCGTCGACCAGTTCGGTCTCGAACCCGATGGGGTCGAGCAAGCTCTTCATGGTGCCGGCCTGGAGGTCGACACCAATGAGCTCGTTCACCCGATGAGTCCGCACCCGGATCGGGGCGTTGACCGGGGCCGGGCCCGACACCAGGGTGCCCTCGGCCGCGGTGGCGCCCGCCGCTACCGCCAGCTCGGCGAAGCGGTCCAGAGCCAACTCGATGCCACCGGGGTCGACACCCTTCTCGAAACGGGCCGAGGCTTCTGACCGCAGGTTGAGCCGACGCGCCGTCTTGGCGATGCGGATGCGATGCCACACGGCAGCCTCGACCACAGCCGAGGTGGTGGATTCGGAGATCTCGGTGGAGGCACCGCCCATCACGCCGGCCAGGCCGATGGGTTCGTCGGCCCGGTTCACGATGACACCGTCGGCGGCAATGAGGTTGCGCTCGGTGTCATCGAGGGTGGTGAGCCGGTCGCCGTCGCGGGCCATGCGGACCCCAAGATGCCCGTCGGGCACCAGATCGAGGTCGTAGGTGTGATTGGGCTGGCCCAGCTCGAGCATCACATAGTTCGAGATGTCGACCAGATTGTTGATGGGGCGCATGCCGAGGGCCAGGAGCCGCTGGCTCATCCAGGCTGGCGACTGGCCCACCGACACCCCGTCGAGCACCCGGGAGCCGAAGCGGGGGCACAGCTCGGAGTCATGGACCTCGACCGAGGTGCGACCCTCGATGGACCCCATGGCGGGAACGGTGGGGTCGGGCAGGTTGAACGGCACGCAGAGACGGGCGGCCAGGTCGCGGCTGACCCCGGCGATGCTCATCGCGTCAGGGCGGTTGGGGTTCACCTCGAGGTCGAACAGGACGTCGGGTTCGATACCCATGGCCTCGGCGAAAGCCGTGCCGGGAGCGAGGTCGCCGTTGAGCACCATGATGCCGTCGTGGTCGTCGCCCAGGTCGAGCTCGGCGCCAGAACAGAGCATGCCGTTGGAGGTCTGACCCCGCATCTTGCGCTTGGCGATCTCCATTCCGTTGGGCATGGTCGCGCCAATGGTGGCCAGAGGCACCAGGTCGCCGACACTCATGTTGAATGCGCCGCAGCAGATCTGAAGAGCCTCGCCGTCGCCTGCGTCGACATCGACCAATTGGATGCGGTCGGCGTCGGGGTGCTTGCGCAGGTCGAGGACCCGGGCCACGACGATGCCGCCGAGCCCGCCGCCGAGGTGCTTGAGCTCCTCGACCGCCAGGCCGAGGTCGCTGAGCTGCTCGCCGAGCTCGATGGGATCGCCGGCGATCTCAGGGGCGAACTCCTGCATCCAGGAGAGAAGGACCTTCATGGGAACAGCCTCAGGACAGTGGGGTCAGCGGGACAAATTGGGTGGCCAGGTCAGAACTGGCGGAGGAAACGGACGTCGTTGCTCCATAGCTCGCGGAGATCATCGACCCCGAACTTCATGAGGGCCAAGCGGTCGAGGCCGAACCCGAAGGCGAATCCCGACCACTCCTCGGGATCGAGGCCACCGTGGCCCAGGACACTGGGGTGAACCATGCCGCAACCCCCGAGCTCGAGCCACTCGCCGTTGGGCATCAGGATGTCGAACTCGGCCGATGGCTCGGTGAACGGGAAATACGAGGGACGAAGGCGTGAGGTGAAGCTGCCCCCGAAATAGGCGGTAGTGAAGGCCTCGATGGTGCCGGCCAGGTCGCCCAGGGTGATGCCCCTGTCGACGACCAGGCCCTCGATCTGGTGGAAGACGGGCATGTGGGTGGCGTCCGCGGTGTCCTGACGGAACACTCGCCCGGGGGCGATCGTGTAGATCGGCGGTTCCTCGTTCTCCATCACCCTCATCTGTACCGGGGAGGTATGGGTGCGCAGCAGGGTGCTGCCCGGCTCGCCGTACTCGACGTACAGGGTGTCGTACATGTCTCGAGCCGGGTGGTCGGGCGGAAAGTTGAGGGAACCGAAGTTGTACCACTCGGATTCGATCTCGGGACCCTCCGACACCGTGAATCCCATACCGACGAACACATCCTCGAGGAGCTGCCACGTCTGGGTGGTGATGTGGAGATGGCCCAACTGGGGCCGGGTGAGCACTTCGGAGAGGTCGAGGCGCTCATCTTCGAGCTGGTGGGCCCGCTGGGCGGCTTCGAGCTCGTTGCGGCGGACCTCGATGGCCTCCTGAACAGCCGTGCGCACCCGGTTGAGGGCCTGTCCGGCGTCCTTGCGGTCTTCGGGGGCGAGCTTGCCGATGTCCTTCTTGAATGCCGTGAGGGGCGCGCTCCGGCCCAGCAGGTCGGCGTCGACCGCCTTGAGGGTGTCGAGGTCAGTAGCACCATTGATGAGGTCGCGGGCCTCGACCTCGATGTGGGTCAATTCTTCGATCATGGGGTCCGGTCGATCATTCGGCGGGTGTCTCCTGTTGGAAGAGTAGACATCGGACGCGCCAGTCACGCGCCACTTGACTGGTCTCGCTGGCGGCGGGCCTCGAAGCACAGCACGGCACCGGCAGCCCCGACGTTGAGCGACTCGGTGGAGCCGGCCAGCGGGATGGTGATGCCATCGTCGACCCAGTCATCGGCCTCAGGGGGCAACCCGCGGGCTTCGTTGCCCAGCACCAGGGCCACGGGGCCCCGCAGATCGATGCTGGTGTGGGCCCGAGCTCCATGAGCACGAGTGGCCAGGCGCCGGAGACCGAGAGCCCCCAGCTCGGCCAGGGACTGGTGGAGACTCACCCCATCGATCACCGGCACGCGTAGAACGGCACCCGCTGAGGATCGGACCGTTTTCGGGGCGAAGGCGTCGGCGGTGCCCTCGGTGGCAACCACCAGATCGACACCCGCGGCCTCGGCCGTGCGCATGAGGGTGCCGGCGTTCCCGGGATCCTGGATCTCGGCCAGCACCAACACGAACGGGGCTTCGGAGCCCGAGGATCTGGCTAGCTCGGCCACGGTGAGGGGGGCCGGCAGCTCGACCAGGGCCGCCGCCTCCTGAGCGCTGACAGGATCCAGAACCCGGGTCAGAACCCCGTCGACGACACGGGTGACCGGCACCCCGGCACCGACCGCGTCGGCCAGGACCGGCTCGTCGCAGGACTCCCCGGCGTAGATCTCGCGGACTGTAAGCGGTGAAGTGAGCGCCTCAGCCACCAGAACCGGCCCGTCGACAACGAAGCAACCCGCCTCCTGACGCGCCTTGCGGCGCCCTGTGAGGCGCCGCAAGGTACGAATTCGAGCGTTCGAGGCGGCCAGCGGCCCGTCAGACACCGGTTCCTTCAGTGGGAGGTCAGGCCGAAGCCGAGTTGGCCTCGGCGGCCACCTTGACCAGGGCCGCGAACGCTCCAGGGTCGGTGACGGCCAGGTCGGCGAGGACCTTGCGGTCTACCTCGACCTCAGCCGCCTTCAGCCCGGCGATGAACCGGCTGTAGCTGGTGTCATGCTGACGGCACGCGGCATTGATGCGCTGGATCCATAGTCGCCGGAACTCGCCCTTGCGGGCCCGGCGGTCACGGAAGGCGTACTGGCCACTGTGCATGACCTGCTCGTTCGCGGCGCGATACGAGCGGCTCTTGTTGCCGTAGTAGCCCTTGGCCTTTTCGAGAGTGGCCCGGCGCTTCTTCTTGGCATGGACGGCGCGCTTGACTCTGGCCATCGTTCTGTCCTTTCGGGGGAGATCGGTCGGTGGTGGGGAGGCCCGGTGAAGGCGGGCGGGAGTGGGCTAGATGCCCAGCTGGCGACGAACCCGATCGTGCTCGCCGGGGGCCAGGACCGCTTCCTTAGAGAGACGACGCTTCTGCTTCGCACTCTTCTTCTCGAGGATGTGGTTCTTGCCCGCTTTGCGGCGCATGATCTTGCCGGTACCAGTGACCTTGTACCGCTTTTTGGCGCCTCTATGGGTCTTCATCTTCGGCATGTCTGGGGGAACCTCGTTGTCTGGGCCGGCCCCGCATGTCGGGGCCGGTCCTCGATGTCGAACTGGATGTTCAGTCGGAATCTTCGTTGTGCTCGGGCTCGGCGGTAGCCGCTGTTTCGTCGCCGCTGGAAGCGGTGTCGCCGTCGCTGGAAGCGGCGGCCTGGGCCTCGGCCTCGGCGTTCCTCCTCAACTCGGCCTCCCACTGGGCCCTGGCCTTCTTGTCGGGGGCAAGGACCATGGTCATGTTGCGGCCGTCGAGCCGTGGAACGACCTCGACCCGTGCCAGGTGGCCGACTTCCTCGGCCACCTGATCGAGAATCTTCTTGCCGAGCTCCGGATGATGGACTTCGCGGCCCCGGAACATGATCGTGATCTTCACCTTGTGACCCTCGTCGAGGAAGTGCTCGACCTTGCGGGTCTTGGTGTTGAAGTCGCCGATCCCGATCTTGGGTCGGTACTTCATTTCCTTGATTACGACGTTCGTAGCCTTCTTGCGGGATTCCTTGGCTCGCTGGGCGGTCTCGTACTTGTACTTCCCGTAGTCCATGATCCGACACACCGGGGGGTTGGCCTTGTCGGCTACCTCGACGAGATCGAGATCCAGATCGCGGGCCATGGCCAGAGCCTGGGGCAGGGGTCGGATGCCGATTTGCTCGCCATCCGGTGCCACCAGGCGGACCTCACGGGCCCGAATCCTGTCGTTGATCCTCGGTTCATTCGTCGGGGCGGCTATAGCCGATCACTCCTCGTCACGTACGCAGTCCTCCTGGTCGTGGTTCATTCGATGTTCGTGCCCGCCCGCTCAGAGCGATCACGCTGTAGTTGCCGTGCTCCGCCCAAAACGACGAAACGCGGACACCGGAGAAAGCCGACATCCGCGCCACTCCACCGCGCCCCAGGGCCAACAGCCCTGCTTGCGATCTCGAGCACATTCCGTGCGACCCAGGCGCACCAGTGATGGCTGGGTGGGGGCGAGCCCCGCTTCCGTTAGGTTTGGGCGCTAACTCTAGCAGCCCCACACCCAATCTCCGCCGCAGGACCATCGTGAGCCGCACGGAAGGGCCCCACCGGCCCACCCGAAGGTGAACGAAGAACACGGTGGCGCACCGAAGGGGCCTCGACGGGCCCCCAGAAGGCGAAGGTAGAACAATGAGCAGTCTGTGGACCCCTGGCGGCGAGCATCCCGTCGACCGTGACCAGCCCGGCACTCCCCCGCCGGCTGGCGAGGAGACCGAGGCGATCCCGCCCACCGGTGGCGTCGAGGAACTACTGGCCTCGTTGCCCCCCGAGCAGAGGGCCCAGCTCGAGGCCCTCAGCCCCGAAGAGCGGGAAGAGGCGCTGGCCATGGCCCAGGAAATGGCCATGGTCCGCCAGCAGATCAAGGAGAGCGACGCCTCGGTGGTGATTGCCAACCACCTCATGGGCATCTACGAGCTGGCCGCCATCCACCTCAGCGACGAGGACCCCGACCTCGAGGCCGCCCAACTCGCCATCGACAGCCTGGCTGCGGTGCTCGACAACGTGACCGGCCGACTGGGCGAGCACGAAGAGACGTTGGTCAACGCCCGGGCCCAGATCCAGATGGCCTTCGTGCAGATCAGAACCATGAAAGAAGGCGGCTGAACCCGAGGTTGGCTACCCCGCCAATTTCGTGAGGTGGGCGGCTTCCCAGACACCGGGCGCCCCTGCCTCTACCTCGAAGCTCACCGTGTCGCCTTCGTCGATGGAACGGGCGCCGTCGGCGATGGCCGTGCAGTGGAAGTAGAGCTCGACCCCGTCGTCGCCGCGGACCGTCCCGCGGCCGGCCTGCTCGTCGAACGAGGCCACCACTCCCCTGCCCCGTCCGGTCACGGCACGATCTTGGTGATCGGCATCTCGACGATGTCGGTGGCACCAAGTTCCCGGAGGGCCGGGATCAAGACATTGATTTCGCTCTTGGGCACCACCGTCTCGATGGCGAAGCCCTGACCGCCGTACAGCTCGTTGACAGTGGGGGCCTTCATCGAGGGCAGGCTCTCGATGACTCCATCGAGAGCCACTCGCGCGATGTTGAGCTTGACCAGGACCTTGCCGCGGGCGTCGAGGACTCCGAGCAGAAGGGTCTGGATCTGTTCCATCGCCTTGCGCTTCACCGGATCGGCGTAGCTCTGGGGATTGGCCACCAGCTCGGTGTAGCTGGTGAGCATGGTGTCGATGATCTTGAGGCCCGCAGCCCGCAGGGCCCGACCCGTCTCGGTGATGTCGACCGCACAGTCGACGATGTCGGGGACCTTGGCCTCGGTGGCGCCGTAGCTGAGACGGATGTCGGCGTCGATGCCCTTGTCGGCAAAGAACCGCTTGGTGATCTCGGGATACTCGGTGCTTACCTTCACCCCGTCGCCCAGCTGCTCGACGCTGGTGACCACGGAGTCCTGCGGGACGGCGACCACGATGCGCACCGGATTGCTGGTGACCTTCGAGTACTGCAGCTCACCCAGTGAATGGACCTTGGAGCTGGTCTCCTCCACCCAGTCGCGCCCGGTGATACCCAGGTCGAACAGGCCGTCGGCCACATAGGTGCCGATCTCCTGGGGCCGCAGGATGCGTACCCCGTCGATGCGAGGGTCGTCGACGGTGGCCTTGTAGTCGACCTCCGAAGAGCGCCTCACGGGCAGATCAGCGGCCTCGAACAATTCGAGGGTGGCCTTCTCGAGCGAGCCCTTGGGGAGTACCAGCTTCAGCATGGCCGCCAACCCTACTGGGATGAATTCCCGCTCCCCGTCGCGAATTCGAAGCTATCTACTTCGGTGAGCAGACTCGCCATCTCGACCGCCGTCACCGCGGCCTCCGAGCCCTTGTTGCCCGCCTTGGTTCCCGCCCGCTCGATGGCCTGCTCGATCGTGTCGGTGGTCAGGATCCCGTTCACCACGGGTACACGCGAATCCAGTTGGACACGCATCAGACCAGCCGCCGATTGGCCGGCCACGATGTCGTAGTGGCCGGTGGCACCACGGATGACCGCCCCCAGGGTGATGACCGCCGAGATGCCCTCGCGCCCGGCCAGGGCCTGAGCCGCGGCCGGGGCCTCGAACGCACCCGGCACCCAGGCCACGACGACGTCGTCGACCCTGACGCCGTGGCGGCCCAGGGTGTGTTGGGCCCCACTGAGTAGCCGCTCGGTGATGAAGTCGTTGAA
Source organism: Actinomycetes bacterium (assembly GCA_024225275.1). Lineage (GTDB taxonomy): Bacteria > Actinomycetota > Acidimicrobiia > Acidimicrobiales > JAAEMS01 > JAAEMS01. The sequence goes on along the minus strand of JAAEMS010000091.1, from coordinate 20,652 downwards.
CCGGCAGGCCACGATGCCTATCCGGAGCCCTTCGCCCCGGACAGACCCCTCCAGGGTGGTGGTCATCGTCAGCCTCCAGCCTGGTTGTCGAGGTCGAGCAGATGGCCCATCCGTTCCTGCTTGGTGCGCAGGTAGGCGATGTTCTCGGGATGAGGTTCGACCTCGATGGGTACCCGACCGGTGATCCTCAGTCCAAACCCTTCGATCCCTCCGTACTTCAGCGGGTTGTTGGTCACGAGCCGCATGGTGGTCACCCCCAGGTCGTTGAGGATCTGGGCCCCGATGCCGTACTCGCGGCTGTCGGCCGGAAGCCCGAGCTCGAGGTTGGCATCGACGGTGTCGAGGCCCTGTTCCTGGAGGCTGTAGGCCCGGATCTTGTGGCCGATGCCGATGCCCCGGCCCTCGTGACCCCTCAGGTACACAACAACCCCCTTCCCCTCCTCCGCGATCATCTCCATGGCCTTCTGGACCTGGGGGCCGCAATCACAGCGCTGGCTGCCGAACACATCGCCGGTCAGGCACTCGGAGTGGACCCGGACGAGCACGTCCTCGACACCCTCGAGCTCACCGTGAACCATGGCCAGGTGCTCTTCGCCGTCCAGCAGCGACCGGAACGCCACCCCCGAGAAGTCGCCCCACGGGGTGGGGATGCGGGCCTGACCGACCCGGCTCACCAGCTTCTCGGTGGACCGCCGGTAGCGGATCATGTCGGCGATCGAGATGAACACCAGATCGTGCTCGCGGCAGAATTCGACAAGGTCGGGGACGCGAGCCATCGTGCCATCGTCGTTGACGATCTCGCACAGCACCCCGCCCGGGCTGAGGCCGGCCATCCGGGCCAGGTCGACCGCGGCCTCGGTGTGCCCGGCCCGCTTGAGCACGCCTCCCTCGCGGGCCCGCAGGGGGAAGATGTGGCCGGGCCGGAGCAGGTCGGCGGGCTTGGTGTCGGGGTCGACCATCTTGTGCAGGGTCAGGGCCCGGTCCTCGGCGGAGATTCCGGTGGTCGTGCCGTGGCGGTAGTCGACGGTGGTGGTGAAAGCGGTGCGCATGAACTCGTTGTTGCCGTTGTTCTGCACCATCAAAGGCAGGTCGAGCTCGTCGGCCCGATCCTCACTGACCGGTGCGCAGATCACCCCCGAGGTATGGCGCACGAAGAAGGCCAGCTTCTCGGGGGTGGCGTGCTCGGCGGCCATGATGAGGTCGCCCTCGTTCTCCCGATCCTCGTCGTCGACCACCACGACGATCTCACCGCGGGCAATGGCTTCCACGGCCCTCTCGACCGGGTCGAAAGGTGAACGCTCTAGGTCAGTCATGGCGGGGTCCTCCGGAGTCGAGCTGGGCGGCGAGCAGGCGTTCGGTGTACTTGGCGATGACGTCGACCTCGAGGTTCACCCGGGCCCCCGGGCCTTTGTGCCCCAGGGTGGTGACGTCCGAGGTGTGGGGGATGACGGCGACGGTGAAACCGTCGTCGAGGGGCTCGACCACGGTGAGGCTGATGCCGTCGACGGTGACCGACCCCTTCTCGACGACGTACCGGAGCAGGTCGGGCGGCATCCGCACCCTGAGCTCGGGGACCCCGTCGACGATCTCACCGACCGCGTCGACATGGCCCTGTACGAGATGGCCGCCCAGCCGGTCCTGGAGGCGGACGGGCCGCTCCAGGTTCACGGGGTCACCCACCGCCAGGTCGCCGAGCGAGGTGCGATTCCACGTCTCGTCGCTGACGTCGGCGTCCCACCAACGGCGACCGTCATCGGTATCGCCCAAGGCCACGACGGTCAGACAGCAACCGTTGACCGCAGTCGAGTCACCGACGGCGGCCCCGTCGAGCACGGTGGCACAGGCGATGCGCAGCCGGGTGGCGTCGCGTTCGACCACCTCACCCAGTTCCTCCACGATTCCGGTGAACACGTCAGGATCTCTCTTCCGGTAGCCGGCAGTCTTCGGGTAGGAGGTCGACCCGCAGGTCGCCGCCCAGTTGGCTGGTCGTCTCGATGCGGCCCCGCCAAACCTCGTCGATGGTGGGCGCACCCAGCCCCGAGAACAAGCCTCGGGCATCATGGCCGCCGAACAGGACGGGGGCGAAGTAGAGCACGTACTGGTCGACCAGGGCTTGGCCGTGGAACGAGGCGGCCACGCCGGCCCCACCCTCGACCATCACCTGGACCACTCCGTCGGCACCGAGACGGTCGAGGAGGTCGGGCAGGGGGCCGTCATGCTCGATGGCCGGGCGCACCCGGGCGTTGGCCGGGGCCGACCCCAGCACGACCCGGACCGGGTCGAGGTCGATACCCGGCTCGGGCGCCTCGATGTGGCGAACGGTCAGGGCCGGGTCGTCGGCTCGGACTGTGCCGGCCCCCACCACGATCGCTCCTGACTCGGCCCGGATCCGATGGGCGTCGGCCCGGGCTTCGGGACCGGTGATCCACTGGCTGGACCCGTCGGGCGCCGCAGTGCGGCCGTCGAGGCTGGCGGCCAGCTTGAGCACTACCCAGGGTCGGCCGGTACGACGGTGGTGGAGGTAGGGCCGCAGTTGGTGGGCGACCGCCTGAGCCTCGACCCCGACGTCCACCTGGATCCCGGCGGCCCGGAGCCGTTCGATGCCCAGACCGGCCACCTGGGTGTCAGGGTCGGTGACCCCGAGGACCACCCGGGCCACTCCCGCCTCCACCAACGCATCCGCGCAGGGATCGGTTCGTCCATGGTGGGAGCATGGCTCGAGGGTGGTGAACACGGTCGCCCCGCGTGCCCGGTCGCCGGCGGCCTGGAGGGCTTCGATCTCGGCATGGTTCCCGCCCGGGGGCCGGGTCGAGCCGGTGAAATGCTTCCCGTCGGGGCTCACCAGGACGGCACCAACCCACGGGTTGGGAGGGCTGAGCAGGCGGGAGGTGGCCGCCGCGTCGAGGGCGAGGCGCATATACGCCTGGTCGCTCACGGTGGCTCCTTCCGTCGTCGTTCGTCCTATGTGGTCGACGAAGGACGCGCGCGGCAGCGAGCCACGCGGCCCTCGCTCCCATCCGGACTCTCACCGTCGGTTCCGGAGTTACACCGGATCAACCGGCCCCGTTGCCGGGGGCGGTTCGCGGACTCTCACCGCCGGTTGGGACTTTCACCCATCATCCCGCGAGGGACGTCTTGCTTGTGTACGCGAGTGTAGCCAGGACACTTGTCCTGGAACCAGTCGGACGTTGGGGGGGGAACTAGTGCTCCCGGACCCCAGCCATGAGACGCAGGGCGTGGGGCACCACGTCGATTACCGCGCCGGCGCACTCGACACAGCCCTTGGTGGAGCCGGGGGTGTTCAACACCAGCGCGCCGCCGATGGTTCCGGCCCTTCCCCGGCTCAGTCGGCCCAGGGGGTTGACCAGCCGCATGGCCTCGGCCAACCCGGGGGCCTCGCGTTCGAGCACCTGGGCGGTGCCCTCGGGCGTCAGATCACGGGGACCGAAGCCGGTGCCTCCCGTGGTGATGATGACGCCGCCGTATCCGGCCGCCATCGCGGTCAGGGCGCCGCCCACCGAATCGATCCCGTCGGCCACCACCCGGCGGTCGACCACCGTGAAGCCCCTCTCCTCCAGCCAGGCGGCAAGGGTTCCACCCGACTTGTCCTCGCGGGTGCCGGCGATGACCCCGTCGGACACGGTCAGTACCTTGGCCTCGAGCTTCACCGGCTCGGCCGGCGGGTCCTGGTTCACGGTCTCTCTCCTGGGGCGTCAGTCGCGGCGTTGATCGACCCGCCAAGCTGATCCTTCGACCGCCTTGGCAAACTCCTTCAGGTGGCCGGCGATGACTGAAGCTTCGGCCGGCGACTCGATCGAACGGGTCGCGGTCGATGCTACGCCCAGCGAGATACTCAGCAACCGGTGACGCCGCACCACCCCCTGCCGATCAGCGACCTCGACCCAGCCTCGGTCCCGGTCGACATCATCGTAGAACGAGGGGACGATGGCGTCGAAGGTCTCTATGACGTGGCCACACACGGCCTCGACCTCGTCGGGCGGCACGATCAAGGCGAAGTCATCGCCACCGATGTGACCGGCAAAACGCGGCACGCCGGTCACCGTGACCAGGGAGTCGACCACAGCGGACGCTGTCTCGGTGAGGATTCGATCGCCCCGCAGGAAGCCGTAGTGGTCGTTGAAGGCCTTGAAGTGGTCGAGGTCGGCGTGGACGAGGGCGAACGGCATCTCGTCGTCAATCAACGACTTCACCGCGTCGACGATCTCGACATTGCCGGGCAGCCCCGTGAGCGGCGACACCGATCTCAGCTGTTGGGTCCGGCGGAGGGCCGAGCGCATGCGGGCGGCCAGCTCTCCGGGGTTGAACGGGTGGACCACATAGTCGTCGGCCCCGAGGTCGAGGGCCCTGATCCGACTCTCGTGGTCATCGTGATCGGTGACGAAGATGATCGCGGTGGACGACAGGCGGGCATCGGCCCGGATGGCCTTGCACAGCTCGAATCCGTTGAGTCCCTCCAGATCGAGGGCAAGGGTCACGAGGTCGGGCCGATCCTCGACCACCCGGCCCAGGCCGAGGAGCCCGTCGGTTTCGACCAGGGCACGGAACTGGGTTTGCTCGGCCACCCGCGCCGTCCGTAGACCCAGATCGCGGTTGGGGTCGATGATCAATACCGATGCAGGTCTCGACCATCCAGGGCCGTCGCGTCGCGCCGAGGTTGAGAAGCCCGCCGCGATTGGGAGTTGTCCTTCGAAACCCGCCACTGTTACCACACTGTGAGTCCGCCTAACCACTTAGAGTGATTATCGCTGGCTTCACAACATTCCGCAAACGCACCCCACACAAAGGCCGACCGGTGGGACCTCCGCGGGAGATCAGGCTGGAACGGTCAGCCCGCGGGCAGCCGGAAGCGGGCGATGCCCATCCCGTCGGTGTCGGTCCGGTCCGGCAACAAGCGATACCCACCGGGCGCGGTTTCCCATTCGTCGCTCGGGGCGCCCAGGGTCTCGATCCCTGGATGGGTGTGGAGTAGCTGGGCGACCGGGGCGGCCAACTCGGCGTTGGTGAGGGTGCACACCGAGTAGACGAGCATCCCCCCAGGGGCCACTTGTGCCATAGCTGACTCGAGGAGGGCGGCCTGGAGGGGCACCAACCGCTCGATGGCAGCCTCGTCGATGCGCCACCGGGCGTCGGGGCGACGACGGAGCGAACCCAGACCACTGCACGGAGCGTCGACCAGGACCCGGTCGAAGGTGCCGGGCCGGAGGGGCAGCCGCAGACCATCTCCGGCCACCACGTGAACCCGGCCCGGAGTATCGGCATCGAGCACGGCCCGGGCATTGACTGCGACCAGGCGGGAGCGGGTCAGGCTGAGGTCGGACGCGACGACGCGAGCACCGATGGCGGCCAGGCCCGTGGACTTGCCGCCAGGGGCCGCACACATGTCGAGAACCCGCTGTCCGGGCTGGGCGTCGACGGCATCGACCACCAGCTGGGAGCCCCGGTCCTGGATGTATCCATCGGGCCGTTCGGTGACGGTGGGGGGCCGGTTCATGGTCTCGAACACCGCGGTGGCCCGCTCTGCGCCCAGGTCGGCGGTCAGTTGGTCATGGAGCCAGTCGGGGACACTGAGGCGGGTCACTTCGTCGGGCCAGGAAGCCTCGGCCCCCGCCACCTTGCGCAGGACGGCATTGACCAGGCCCCGCGCCCGCTTCGGCACAGCCCCCACCGTGGTGCTGACCGCGGCGTGGGGCGGCGTCTTGAGCTCCTGGAGCTGGAAGGCCCCCATGCGCAGGGCGGCACGGACGGGGGGTTCGACCTCGGGGTCGTGCAGGAAACGATCGACCAGGAAGTCGAGGGCCCGCCTCATGCGGGTGGTGCCGTACACGAGCGAGGTAACCAGGGCCCGGTCGGGGCCGGACATGTCGGTTCCAGTGAGCCGGGCGGGCACCACCAGGTTGGCGTAGGCGCCCTGTTCGTCGACTCGCAGCAGAAGCTCCAGGGCCAGGCGACGGACCGCCACCCCCTCAGCGTCGCCCGGAGGTCCGGGCCGACGCGGCGGCCGACGGCGGCCCCGGGGCGGCCCGCTCACGGGCCGAGTCGATCGTCGGTGCTGGGCTGGGCGCCGTTGGCCCAGGCGGACGCCGCCATGCGGGCCTTGCCGGCCGGCTGCACCTCGATGAGATCCAGAGCACCGGATCCGGTAGCCACCCGTACGCCGCCCTCGACCACCATGAGCCGACCAGGATCGGCATCATCGGTATCGAGAAGGTGGGCGTTCCAGATCTTGAACCGGCCACCCCGGAACTCGGTGTGGGCGTTGCCGAGCCGGACGATCCGATGGAGCTCGACGGCAGGGCGCTCCCAATCGAGGGCAAGGTCGGCGGTGGTGATCTTGTGGGCCCAACTGGGCTCACCGTCCTGGGATTCGGACGGTCCCAAGCCGTTGCTCAGAGCCTCGACCAGCACCTCGGTGCCCATGGTGACCAGCCGGTCCCTCAGCTCACCAGCCGTTTCGCGGGGATCGATGGGGGTCTCGGCCCGACAGTAGACACCGCCGGTGTCGAGCCCTTCGGCCACCTCCATCAGGCACACTCCGGTGATGGGGTCACCGGCGAGAATGGCGCGCTCGACAGGGGCCGCACCCCGCCAACGCGGCAGGAGGGATAGGTGGATGTTGACCATGGCCAGCGCCTCGATGACGTGGGGCTTGATGATCTGCCCGAACGCAACGACCACGCCGAGGTCGGCGCCCACGGCCAGGGCGTCGTCGACATCGTGGGAGACCTCGATGCCCAGCTCGAGGGCGGCAGCCTTGACCGGGCTGGGCTCAGCACCCCCCCGCCGACGTCGTCGGGTGTCGGCGCGGGTGACGACCAGGGGGATGTCGAAGCCGGCCTCATGGAGAGCGTGCAAAGGGGGCACCGAAGCCTCGGGGGTACCGAGGAAGACGATGCGCCGGACCATTTCGGGTGGGATACGCACCCGGCTAGGGCAACCGGAGCCCGGAGCCGGTGGCCCGCCTGGCGGTGGCCTCGGGCGTGCCCATCCCCAGGTCCCGCAGGGTCTTGCGGGCTTCCTTGCGAGTCTCGTCGTCGAGGTGGTCGAGGAGCAGCACTCCGTCGAGATGGTCGAGCTCGTGCTGGAACAGCCGGGCCAGGAGCTCGTCGGCCTCGACCGAGACCTCCTTGCCGTCGAGGTCGAGGCCGGTGATGTGGACCCTCTTGGGCCGAATGATGTCCCACGACAGACCGGGCACCGACAAGCACCCTTCGGCGTACTCCCACTCGCCGTCGGTCTCTTGGAGGACCGGGTTGATCACGCACTGGGGAAGATCATCGTCGCCTCCGAGGTCGTAGACGAACATGCGCTTCTGCACCCCCACCTGGGGAGCAGCCAGGCCGAGGCCCGGCTCTTCGTACAATGTGACGAGCATGTCCTCGGCGAGCTTCACCAACTTGTGATCGATGTCGGTGACCTCCCTGGCCACCTGGGTGAGGACCGGGTCTCCGTAGACCCGAACGGTGTAGTTCGCCATGTCCTGAAGGCTACCGTCGTGGGGGTGCCGCTCCCCGATCCCGACGTGCCCCCCGGCCAACCCACCCCTCACTACTTCGACGCCGAGCCCACCGTCGACTCCGATCCGAGCACCATTCGTCTCACCCTCGCCGACCTCACCATCGAGCTGGTCACTGATCGGGGCGTCTTCAGCCGCGAACGAATCGACGTTGGCACCCGGTTCCTGCTCATGGAGGGCCCCGACGTGCCGGACTCGGGCCATCTGCTCGACCTCGGCTGCGGCTACGGCCCCATCGCACTCACCCTGGCCCACCGGGCCCCTGAGGCCACCGTTTGGGCAATCGATGTCAACGACCGGGCCCGAGACCTGTGTGCGGCCAACGCCAGGCGACTGGGGCTCGACAATGTGAAGGTGGTGGCCCCCAGCGAGGTGCCGGCTGAGGTCCGCTTCACCGCCATCTGGTCCAATCCACCGATCCGCGTCGGCAAAGAGGCCCTGCACGAGCTGTTGAGTCGCTGGCTCCGCCGGCTGAGGCCCGACGGCCAGGCCCACCTCGTCGTGCAGCGCCACCTGGGCTCGGACAGCCTGGCCCGCTGGCTCACCGACCAGGGCTGGCCCACCGAACGGCGAGCGTCCCGGAAGGGCTACCGCCTCCTCGACGTAGCCGCCCGCCAGAAGGCGACCCAGGAGACCATGAGCCGCAATCTGAGTGGGACCGAGTTGAAGCGGCTGCATCGCGAGTGGCGGCGCCGGTCTGAGGGGCGCGTGGCCTTGATCCTCGATGGGGTGCAGAACCCCATCAATGTGGGGGCCATCCTCCGATCGGCCGCCGCCTTCCGGGTCGACGGGATCTGGGCTGTTCCTCCGTCGGCCGGACCGGACCATCCCCGCACGGCCAAGACCGCGCTGGGCTCGGAGCGGTATGTCACCTGGACCGACGTCGAGACCTTCGACGAGGCCGCTTCGGCGGCCCGCGCCACAGGGTTCCGGATCGTGGGCATCGAGCTCACCGACGACGCGGTGGCTCTCCCCGAGGCCGAGCTGAACGGCGATGTCTGCCTGGTCCTGGGCCATGAGGACCGGGGCCTGTCGAAGGTCGCTCTGGCCGGCTGCGACGGTCACGCCTTTGTCCCCCTGCTGGGCAAGATCGGCTCGCTCAATGTCGCCCACGCCGCCACCACCGCCCTCTACGAAACCCGCCGCCAAGGATTCTCCTGAAATCTGTGTGGTAGGGGTGATCTGATCACCCCTACCCCACAGATTTCGCAGGGAGTTGGGGGTCAAACCCGGAGGGGGTCAACCTCCACCCGGAAGCGACCTGACGGGCGGCGTACTGCCGCGAGGGCGTCGGCCAGGGTGGCGTGGTCGGGGGCCCGGAGAAGCCAGGCGTCGTCTGACGGGCCCTGGACCTCGACACCCAGAGGTGAACCGAGGGCCTCGATGAACGACGGCCCCGACGCTCCCGACACCTGAGCCATGACCCCAAACGGGGGAAGGCCGAGGAGCCGGCGAGTCTCGGCTTCGGAGGCGGCCACCCGGGAGGGATCGGCGTGCAGGGCCGCTTGTATGACCACATGGCGGGGCTGACGGGTCAGCACCACCAGGCGACCCCCCTGCTGGCGCCCACCCAACAGCCGGGCGGCGCGCACGATGAGGCCCAATGCCTGTTCGCCGGCTCGGTAGCGAGGAGCCAGAAGCTCCTGGTCGAAGTCGAGGAACGCCACGACCGCCGCATCGGGGACCTGGTGCAAGACCGCCTCGGTACCGATGTAGACCCGGGCCTCGGGTAGATCGGACCCGGCGGTGGCCCCCGACACCTCGACCACCTGCTCGCCCAGCAGGGCCTCGAGCTCCTCACGAGCGCGGGTGATCCCCAAGCGCAGGTTCTTCAGGGCCGTGGCGCCGCACTCGGCACAGACCGACGGACGGCTCTCCCCCGAGCGGGGGGCGACCAGATCCTGGTCGACCATGACCATGGGCTCGCGGCCGTCGCTGGATCGGACCAGCTCGCCGCAACGGGCACAAGCCAGGAGTCGGGATCGGCCGGTGCGGTTGAGCACGCACACCACCCGTCCCTCGCGGCGGAGCCACGGCACCAGCTTCTCGGGGAACAAACCACCACGGGTGGGGTCGTCGGCGCGCCGGTCTATGACCTCGACGAGGGGCCACCCGTCGCGCTCGCGCCGGCGGGACGGGCCCGCGACCGAGCCGTGCTCTCGGGCCTCCAGCGATGGGGCGGGCGACACCAGAACACAGGGAACCCCAGCCCGGCGAGCCCGCTCGACCGCTACGTCGCGGGCATTCCAGGTGGGCATCCGTTCTTCCTGGTGGACCTCATCGTGCTCGTCGATGACCAGCACGGCCGCCAGGTCGTCGACCGGGGCGAACACGGACGCACGCGCACCGATCACCGTGCCCCCCACCGCGGCGCGGGCCCACTCGTCGGGGACCAGGCTGGCGGCCACCCCCGACCGGCGTAGGCGCAGCCGAAGGTGTCGAGCCTCGGCCACGCTGGGGGCGACGATGAGCGCGTTGCCGCGGGCCACCGCGGCCAAGCACAGGCCGTAGACGTCGTCGCCGGGCGGCAGCTGGATCACCCGGGTGCCGCCATCGAAGGCGCCGTCGATCAGCTCGTCGGGTAGCCCCTGGGCCACCATGGATGAGGCCACTTCTGGGGTGGGCAAGCCGACCACCGCCCGAGGCGGCGAGGCGGTGGTGAGCAGAGTGGCCACGCGGCCGTACCACCGGTGGGCAGCCCAACGGGCCAGGTCGATGACATCGGGGGTCGGGCCGTAGCCGGTGACCTTGGCCACGGGCTTGAGCTCGACGCCCGGTGGTGGTTCGACCCTGTCGGCCACCACCCAGCCACCGACCCGGCGGCCGTGGAGCTCAATGCGCACCATGGTTCCCACCGTGACCGTGTCGGGATCGATTCGGTCGGGCACGACGTAATCGAAGAGCTTGTCGATGGCGGGAACGTCGGGCAGGACCCGGACGACCCTATGACTCGAGGGCTTGCCTGCGGGCATCATCTCCCGCTCTTGTTCGCCGGCGTTCACGGGCCCTTGAGCAATCCGCACTGTTGGCGGCCACCGGCCGGCTCTCTCAGCCTCAGAGTCCCAGGGCGGACTTGAGGGCATCGACGCGGTCGGTGTTCTCCCACGTGAAGCCCTTGCCATCGGAGCGTCCGAAATGGCCGTAGGCGGCGGTGCGCTCATAGATGGGCCGACGTAGGTCGAGGTCGCGCAGGATGGCTCCAGGACGGAGGTCGAAGACCTCGCGCACAGCAGCCTCGATCTTGTTGCGGTCGACGGTCTCGGTGCCGAAGGTCTCTACCAGGATCGACATGGGCTGGGCCATACCGATGGCGTAGGCCACCTGGATCTCGCAGCGGGTGGCGGCGCCAGCGGCCACCACGTTCTTGGCCACCCAGCGGGCCGCATAGGCGGCGGAGCGGTCGACCTTGGACGGGTCCTTGCCCGAGAAGGCACCGCCCCCGTGGCGGGCCATACCACCATAGGTGTCGACGATGATCTTGCGACCGGTGAGGCCGGCATCGCCCACCGGACCACCGATCACGAAGCGGCCGGTGGGGTTCACGTAGACGTCGTAGTCGTCGTCGGCGAACTCCTCGGGCACGACCGGGCGGATCACGTTCTCGATCAGGTCGGGGCGGATCATGTTGTCACGATCGATGCCGTCATCGTGCTGGGTGCTGACCAGCACCGCTTCGAGCCGCACCGGTTTGTTGTCTTCGTAGGCAAAGGTGACTTGGGTCTTGCCGTCGGGGCGCAGGTAGGGAACGGTGCCGGCCTTGCGGACCTCGGCCAGTCGTTCGGCCATGCGGTGGGCGATGTGGATGGGTAGAGGCATCAGCTCGGGTGTCTCGTCGCACGCGTAGCCGAACATCATTCCCTGGTCGCCGGCGCCCTGTTTGTCGAGCTCGTCCTCTTCGCCCGAGGTACCGCCGCGGACCTCTTCGGAGGAGTCGACGCCCTGGGCGATGTCCGGTGACTGTTCGTCGATGGCCACCATCACGCCGCAGGTGTTGCCGTCGTAGCCGTAGGACTCGCGGTTGTAGCCGATCTCGTTGATGGTGTCGCGCACCACACCGGGAATGTCGACATAGGCCTGGGTGGTGATCTCACCACCGACGATGGCCAGGCCGGTGGTCACGAAGGTCTCGCAGGCCACCCGGCTGGCCGGGTCCTGGTCGAGCAGAGCGTCGAGAATCGAGTCGCTGATCTGGTCGGCCATCTTGTCGGGATGGCCCTCGGTCACTGACTCGGATGTGAAGGTCCACTTGCTCACGGGCGGGGGCTCCTCGTTGGTGGGCTATAGGGACTGTGCCACATCGAGCACGGCTCGTGCGACGGCCCTTTTGTCGGTCAGGGGGATCTCTACGGCCAGGCCGTCGGGGCCGAGAACGACCACCGCGTTGGTGGTGTGTTCGAACCCGACCCCGGGGGCCGAAACATCGTTCGCCACTATCAGATCGGCGTTCTTGGCCCGGAGTTTGGCGTTCGCGTTCTGGCGGACATCGCTTGTTTCGGCTGCGAAGCCGATCAGGATCTGGCCGTCCGGCTTGTGGGCACCGAGGCCAGCCAGGATGTCTGGGGTCCGCTCGAGCAGAACCTCGGGGGCGTCGTCGGTCAGGTGGGCCTTCTTGATCTTCTGGTCGGCCGGGTCAGCGGGCCGGAAGTCCGCCACGGCTGCGGCCATGACCACCATGTCGGCACCGGCCGCGGCCGCCGTGGTGGCCTGCTCCATCTCGGCGGCCGTCTCGACCCGTACGATCTCGACGCCGCCGAGCAGGGCAGTCCACTCCGGGGGAGGGGCGACAGTGCCCACAACGGTGACCTCAGCCCCTCGGGCCCGGGCCTCGACCGCGAAGGCGTAGCCCTGGCGCCCCGATGAGCGGTTGCCGACGTAGCGCACTGGATCGATGGGCTCGCGGGTGCCCCCGGCGGTCACCACCACCTTGGAGCCAACCATGTCGGCAGCCCCTGACGCGGCACCGAGCACATCGTGTACGGCTTGGACCACGGTGGCCGGTGCGGCCAAACGGCCGGCCCCACTATCACCGCCGGCGAGACGGCCTTCTTCAGGGGGAACGATGTGGACGCCGCGTTGGGCCAGCACCGCCAGGTTGTCCTGCACCGAGGGGTGCTCCCACATCTCGGTGTGCATGGCCGGGCAGACCAGGACCGGTGCCCGGGTGGCGATGAGGGTGGCGGTGAGGAGGTCCTCGGAGCGGCCGGTGCGCAGGTCGCTGAGCAGCCGGGCCGTGGCCGGGCAGACCAGGATGAGATCGGCGCTCTGACCGAGCAGGGTGTGAGGAATAGGACTGGCTTCGTCCCACAGGGAGCTCTGCACCTTCTCCGACGCCAGAGCCGAGAAGGTGGTCTCGCCCACGAAACGGCGGGCCCCTTCGGTGAGGACGGGCACCACATGGTGGCCGGCGTCGACCAGGCGGCGACAGACCTCGATGGCCTTGTAGGCCGCGATTCCACCGGTGACGCCCAGAACGATACGGGCGCCGCGGGACTCAGGAGATGGTGTTTCGGCGCTCATGCCCGGTGGGCCCCGACAACGGCCCGTTCATAGGGCCGGTTGGGCTCAGTCGCCCTCGGCTGGAGGGTCGATGTCCTCGGACTCAGGCTCCGGCAGGTCTTCGCGGTCCACTCCGACGATCTTGTCGGCGGCGATCTCCTCGAAAGCAATCGACAGGGGCTTGCGGGCCACCGAGGTGACCTGAGGCGGCACCGAGGAGCCCAGCCCCTCGCCCAGCTGACCGAAGTACGAGTTGATGGCCCGGGCCCGCGACGCGGCGAGCGTGACCAGGCGGAACTTCGACCCGGTACGGGACAGAAGATCCTCGGTCAGGGGGTACATCATCGTGTCGTGGGACGACGCCATCAAGCCTCCAAGGCTTCGCAGAACCAGGTATTCACGCTATCAGCGGAATCGGACGGAATTGTGCTCTCGTTCAGCCTCCTTTCCGACGTCCTGTCTCCCCGCTCACCCGCCTACGGCGAGGGCCGCTCAGGCCCCACGCCTCCGGCGCTCTGTACCGATGTAGTCGGCCAGCTCGCTCACGGTGTGTTCGAGGTCGTCGTTGACGATCACATGGGCCCCGAGCTCAGCCCCGGCGGTACGTTCGTCACGAGCCTTCTCGAGCCGGGCCTGGACCTTGTCTTCGGCGTCGCCCCGGGCCCGCAGCCGTCTCTCCTGCTCGGTGGTGGAGGGCGGCTCGAGGAACACCAGCACCACGTCGGCGTCGCGGGCCACGACCTGGCGGGCCCCCTGAACATCGATCTCGAGCACGATGTCGACGCCGACGGGTGGATCAGGCAGGGGGGTGCCGTAGAAGTTGCCCAGGAATTCGGCCCATTCGAGGAAGCCGCCGGCCTCCTGGTGGGTGACGAACTGTTCCTTGTCCACCCAGACGTATGCGTCGTCGGCCTCTCCGGGCCGCTGGGGTCGGGTTGTCCAGGATCGGCTGAGCCACAACCGGTCATCGACCTCGAGCAAGCGGTCGACAACGGTGCCTTTGCCGACGCCCCCCGGGCCGGAGACGACGATGATCACCCGATCAGGTCCCCGGGAACCGCTCGACCAGTCCGGCTCGCTGGTTGGTACCCAGGCCCTTGAGCCGGCGCGACTCGGCGATACCCATCTCCTCCATGAGGCGACGGGCCGACACCTTGCCGACCCCGGGTAGGGATTCGAGCACGCTGAGCACCTTCAGCTTGGCCAGGATCTCGTCTGAGTCGGCCTTCTCGAGCAGCTGGGGCAGGGAGACCGAGCCCATCTTCAACCGCTCTTTCACCTCAGCCCGGATCCGCCGGGCCTTGGCTGCGGCCTCGAGGGCGGCCGCCCGTTGTTCGTCGGTGAGTTTCGGGGGCTGAGCCATGATCCGAGATTACTTGGGCTCGACACCGGCGAACAGCTCAGCCGCAGCTGCCGGTGGATCATCGGCGGTGGTGACAGCCCGGCCGACCACGAGAATGTCGGCTCCGGCGTCGAACGCCTCTTGGGGAGTGGCCGCTCGGGGTTGATCGTGCTTGGGGGCACCCTCGGCGCGAATACCGGGTACAACGCGGGTCAAACGAGGAGCAAACTCGCGGATGTCCTTGAGATCGCCGGACGCACACACGATGCCGCCGCAGCCGGCCTCGGCCGCGATCCGGACCCGCTTGGGCACAATGTGGGGGGGCGCGTCGGCGTCGCTGGTGAGCACGGTGATGGCCAGAGCCATGGGGTCGTTCTCGAGGCCGGCGTTGCGGGCCCCGTCACCCAGACCCTCGACCCCGGCGCGGAGCATGGACACGCCGCCGTGGGCGTGGAGGGTGAGAAACGACACGCCCAGGGCACCGAGCACCTGAGACGACTTGCCCACCGTGGTGGGGATGTCGTGGAGCTTGAGATCGAGGAAGACCTCGTAGCCGAGGTTGAGCAGGGCGCCGATGACGTCAGGGCCCACGGCTGAATAGAGCTCGAGGCCGACCTTCGCCACCCCGAAGTAGGGGCGTAGGCCTCGGGCCAACCGCATGGCGACAACCAGATCGTCGACATCGAGAGCAAGAGCCATGCGCCCTCGAGTGGCGTCGTCGAGTCCCCCGCTCGGGGCGTCGGTACCCGTCATCTGTGGCTTCCTTCCGGGGGGAACACGTACATCTCGGTTTGGATGATAACTACACGATGGTGTCGCGTCACGAGCCGGTGTGCGCGGATCCCACCACTTCGTCGAGCCGGGTCACTCCGGCCTCGGCACCCCAGGTGGCTATCTCACGGGCCAACCGGCCCGTCACGGCCGGATCAGCGAAGCTGGCGGTGCCCACTTGCACGGCACTGGCGCCCGCCAGCATGAACTCGACCGCGTCACCCACGGTGGCCACCCCGCCCACCCCGATGATGGGTAGATCGGGCAGCTCGGCATGGCAGTCGAAGACCTTCCGTACGGCAACAGGATGAACCGCCGGGCCCGACAGCCCTCCCCCACCAGCGCCCAGCACCGGGCGTCGAGTGACCGGATCGATGACCAGGCCGAGGAGGGTGTTGGCGATGGTGACCGCTTCGGCCCCAGCATCGGAAGCGGCGGCCGCGATCTCGACCAGCTCACTGGTGTTGGGGCTGAGCTTGGCCCAGCGGGGTCGGCCACACACCTCGGTGGCCTCGACCACCTCACCGGTGGCGTCGGGCGAGTGGGCGAACATCCGGCTCTGGTCCTCGGTGTTCGGGCAGCTCACATTGACCTCAACGGCGATGACCTCTGGCGGGGCTGTTGCCAGGAGGGCGGCCGCCTCGGCGTAGTCAGCGACCGTGCGACCCCAGATCGAGGCCACCACCCGTGGGGTGTGGCGCAGGATCTCGGGCAGCTCCTCGTCGAGCCAGCGGGCCACTCCGGGCCCCTGGAGCCCGACACTGTTGATCATGCCCGCCGCGGTCGCGTGTACGCGGGGCGCCGGATTGCCTTCCCACGGAAACGAGGCCAAGGACTTCACGACCAAGGCTCCCAGCTCGTCGAGCTCGACGTACCGGCTGAGCTCGGCTCCGTGCCCGGCCGTACCTGACGCGGTCATGATCGGGTTGGGCAGCTCGATCGACCCGATCCTCGTGGTCATGTCGGGGGTCACGACTCGACCAGCTCACTGGCCTCGACTCCCTCATGGAACTCCTGGAGGGTGCGGACCGAGAGCCGGTAGCGGCGCCAGTCGACCAGACCCTTGGCCGCGGCAACGGCAGCGGACCCGGTGGTGAGCAGGGGTACCCCGGCCAGACCGGCGGCCTGACGGATGTGGTCGCCGTCGGCCCGAGGGCCACGACCGCGAGGCGAGTTGACCACCAGATGGATGTCGCCCGACTCGATCAGCTCTACCGCGTCGACGCCGTCCTCACCCAGCTTGGCCACCTCGATATCGACCTCGACACCGGCGTCGCGGAGCTTCTCAGCCGTGCCGGACGTAGCAGCCAGGGAGAAGCCCAGCTCGCGGAACACCCGGCCGGACTCGACACCCAGATCCTTGTCGCGGTCGGCCAGCGACAGGAACACCGTGCCCGATTCGGGCAGCCGGGTGCCGGCCGACAGCTGGGACTTCACGAAGGCCAGACCGGGGGTGAGGTCGATACCCATGACCTCGCCGGTGGAGCGCATCTCGGGACCGAGCACCGCATCGGCCTCGGGGAAGCGGTTGAACGGCAGGACCGCTTCCTTGATCGCGACATGGTCGCCCACGGCCCGCTCGACGAGGAGTCCTTCGATCCCCAGCTCGTCGAGAGTGGCACCGGCCATGACCCGACTGGCCACCTTGGCCAGAGGGACGCCGGTGGCCTTGGCCACGAACGGCACGGTCCGCGAAGCCCGAGGGTTGGCCTCGATGACGAAGACCTGGTTGGCCTTCACCGCGTACTGGACATTGATGAGACCGACGACCTCGAGCGCTTCGGCGATACGCCGGGTGTAGTCCTCGATGACGCCCACCGTCTCGGCCGAGAGGTTGGGAGGTGGGATCACACAGGCCGAGTCGCCGGAGTGGACCCCGGCCTCCTCGACATGCTCCATGACCGCACCCAACACCACGGCGCCGGTGTCGTCGCGGATGGCGTCGACATCGACCTCGGTGGCATCCTCGAGGAACCGGTCGACCAGCACGGGACGCTCGGCCGACAGGCCCCCCTCCCGACCCAGACTGCCGAAGCCGGCCAGGGCGGTCATGGCCGACTTGAGGCCCCCATCGTCGTAGACGATCTCCATGGCCCGGCCGCCCAGCACGTACGAGGGTCGCATGAGCACCGGGTAGCCGACCCGACCCACGACCTCGAGGGCCTCGTCGATGTTGATGGCCGTGCCACCCGCCGGCTGGGGGATCTCGAGCTGGGCGCACAGGGCGTTCCAGCGCTCGCGGTCTTCGGCCAGGTCGATGCTGTCCGGAGCGGTGCCCAGCACCAGTTCGGGCGGGAGCTGGCCGGCCAACTTCAGAGGGGTCTGACCGCCCAGCGAAACGATGACGCCCTTGGGGGTCTCGGCCTCGATGATGTTGAGTACGTCCTCATGGGTGAGGGGCTCGAAGTAGAGGCGGTCAGAGGTGTCGTAGTCGGTGGACACCGTCTCGGGGTTGCAGTTGACCATGATCGTTTCGAAACCGGCGTCGCGCAGCGCGAAGCTGGCGTGGACGCAGCAATAGTCGAACTCGATTCCTTGGCCGATCCGGTTCGGCCCCGAACCGAGGATCACGATCTTCTCGCGATCGCTGGGTCGCACCTCGTCGGCCTCTTCCCAGGTCGAGTAGTGGTACGGCGTCTCGGCCTCGAACTCGGCCGCGCACGTGTCGACCGTCTTGTAGGTGGGGAGGACCCCCTGGGCCACACGGGCCGTCCGGATCTCGGCCTCGGGAACCGCCCAGAGCCACGCCAACTGGGCATCGGAGAAACCCAGGCGCTTGGCCCGGCGCCAGTCGCGTCGGGACATGGCCGCGAATCCATGATCGGCCAGATAGGCACGTTCCTCGGTGATCTGACTCATCTGGTCGAGGAACCAGGGGTCGACCCCGGTCTCGGTGGCGATGCGCTCGATCGAGATTCCCCGCCGAAGCGCCGCTTCGAGCTGGAAGGGTCGATCGGGTGTGGCGACGGCCGCCAGGTCCATCAGTTCGTCGTCGGTGTTCTCGGTGAGCTCACCCTCGGCGGAATCACAATTGAGGCCCAGTCGCCCCTGCTCCAGTGAGCGCAGCCCCTTCTGAAGGGACTCCGGGAAGGTGCGGCCGATGGCCATGGCCTCGCCCACCGACTGCATCGAGGTGCCCAGCACTCCAGAGGTGCCCGGGAACTTCTCGAACGCCCACCGGGGGATCTTGGTGACCACATAGTCGATGGTGGGCTCGAACGAGGCCGGCGTCTTCTTGGTGATGTCGTTGGGGATCTCGTCGAGGGTGTAGCCCACCGCGAGCTTCGCCGCGATCTTGGCGATCGGGAATCCGGTGGCCTTCGAGGCCAGGGCCGACGAGCGGCTGACCCGGGGGTTCATCTCGATGATGATCTGGCGGCCATCGGCTGGGTCGACGGCGAACTGGACGTTCGATCCGCCGGTCTCGACGCCCACCCGCCGAATACAGGCGATCGAGGCGTCACGCATGATCTGGTACTCGACGTCGGTCAAGGTCTGGGCCGGAGCGACGGTGATGGAGTCGCCGGTGTGCACGCCCATTGGATCGAGGTTCTCGATCGAGCAGATGATCACGCAGTTGTCGGCCTTGTCGCGCATGACCTCGAGCTCGTATTCCTTCCAGCCCTTGATCGACTCCTCGACGAGGATCTCCGAGATCGGACTGGCATCGAGGCCGTAGGCGGCCATGCGCTCGAACTCCTCGGGCGTCGAGGCGATGCCGGTACCCCGCCCCCCCAGGATGTAGGCCGGTCGGATGACGACGGGCAGGGGCACCTCGTTGGCGACCACGGCGCGGGCCTCGTCCATGCTGTGGGCAATACCGGACTTGGCGACCTCTAGCCCGATCTCGAGCATGGCCACCTTGAACTGCTCGCGGTCCTCGGCGGTGGCAATGGCCTCGGGCGACGCTCCGATGAGCTCGACGTTGTGCTCCTCGAGAACGCCGGCCTCGACCAGCTCCATGGCCAGGTTCAGAGCCGTCTGGCCGCCCAGCGTGGGCAACACTGCATCGGGCTTCTCGCGCTCGATGATGCGGGTGAGCACGGCCAGGTCGAGTGGCTCGACATAGGTGGCGTCTGCGAACTCGGGGTCGGTCATGATCGTGGCCGGGTTCGAGTTGGCCAGGATCACCCGATAGCCCTCCTCGCGCAGGACTCGACACGCCTGAGTGCCGGAGTAATCGAACTCACAGGCCTGGCCGATCACTATCGGGCCGGAGCCGATGAGCAGGATCGACTCGATGTCGTCCCGACGGGGCATCAGTTGGTTCCCTTCATGAGGTCGGCGAACTGGGCGAACAGATAGCGGGAGTCGTGGGGACCGGGCCCCGCCTCGGGGTGGTACTGGACGCTGAAGGCCGCGATGTCGGTGCAGCGGATGCCCTCGACCGTCTGGTCGTTGAGGTTCACGTGGGAGAGGTTCGCCCCCGCGATCGAGTCCCCGTCGACACAGTAGTTGTGGTTCTGGCTGGTGATCTCGACCTGCCCGGTGGCCAGGTTGCGCACCGGGTGGTTGCCTCCATGGTGACCGAACGGGAGCTTGAAGATCTGCCCACCCAGGGCGGCGCTGAGCAGCTGGTGACCGAGGCAGATCCCGAACACCGGCACCTCACCCAACAGGTTCTGGATGTTCTCGATGGCGTAGGTGAGCGGTTCGGGGTCGCCAGGGCCGTTCGAGAGGAACACCCCATCGGGCTGGCGGGCCAAGACCTCGGCGGCCGGGGTGGACGCGGGCACCACTTCGATGGTCGCGATCTCGCCCAGGTGGGCCAGAATCGTGCTCTTGATGCCGAAGTCGTAGGCGACCACCCGAAAGGGGCCGGAGCCGACGGTGTAGGCCTCGCCGCAGGTGACGGTGTCGACCAGGTCGAGACCGTCGGTGCCGGGCTCGTCTGCCGCGGCCTGCTTGAGCTCGGTCTCCGATGCCGTGCCGAATGCCCCGGGCAGGGCCCCGGCATCGCGGATGTGGCGGGTGAGCCGTCGGGTGTCGAGGCCGGCAATGCCCGGAACCCCGGTGCGAACGAGGAAGTCATCGAGGTCTTCGGTGCTGCGCCAGTTGCTGCGCCGGCGGGCGAGGTCGCGCACGACCAACCCCCGACAGAAGGGCCGCCGCGATTCGTGGTCGTCGGGGTTGACCCCGTAGTTCCCGATGTGGGGGTAGGTGAAGGTGATGATCTGCCCGGCGTACGAGGGGTCGGTGATTACCTCCTGGTAGCCGGTGAGAGTGGTGTGGAACACCACCTCACCGGTCGCGATCCCTCCCGGGGCCGAGGCACCGATGGCCTCTCCCTCGAACACCGTCCCGTCGGCCAGCACCAGCGCGGCCTCGGTGATGGGTCGGCTCATGTTCATCTGGTCGCCTTCGAGCTTCGCGTCGTGCGGCTCATGTTCATCTGCTCGCCTTCGAGCTTCGCGTCGTGCGGCTCATGTTCATCTGCTCGCCTTCGAGCTTCGCGTCGTGCGGCTCATGTTCATCTGCTCGCCTTCGAGCTTCGCGTCGTGCGGCTCAT
>JAAEMS010000090.1 GCA_024225275.1 Actinomycetes bacterium | reverse complement strand
GCCGGCAGCCAGAGTGGCCGTCGTGCGGGAGACCAGGGAAGAGGTCGGCCTCCACATAGACGAGTCGTCACTGGTGTGGCTCAGTCACTGGCTGCCTCCGGCCGACTCGCCGGTTCGCTTCTCGACCTGGTTCTTCGCGGCGCCGGTTCCGGCCGGCCGGGTCGAGATCGAGGAGGCCGAGATCAACGAGCACCGCTGGTTGGGTCCGGCCGAGGCCGTGCGTCTGCGTGATGCGGGCGAGATCGAGCTGGTCACCCCCACCTTTGTCACCCTCGACAATCTGGCTCGACACACCTCCCTCGAATCCGCTCTCGACATCCCCGAACCGTTCCACTACGCAACCCGCGCGGTCATGAACGATGGGGGTGTGCGGGTATGCATGTACCAGGGTGACGTCGCCTACGAGTCAGGTCGCCTCGATGACCCTGGGCCCCGACACCGCCTGACCATGGACGACGTTGCCGGCTGGCGGTGGGAGGACACCCGATGAGCCTGCCCCTGGCTGATCTCCGGGTGCTGGACATCACTGTCGCCCGCGCCGGCCCCACCGCGGTACGCCAGTTCGCCGACTGGGGGGCCGATGTCATCCGGGTCGAACCACCGGCTGGGAGAGGGGGTATGGGCAGCGGGCCCCGGGACGGCTCCGATTTCCAGAACCTCCACCGCGGCAAGCGGTGCATCACCCTCGACCTGAAGTCCGAGAAGGGCCGCGGGCTCCTCTATGACCTGGTCGAGGGCGCCGATGTCCTCATCGAGAACTTTCGGGTTCCGGTCAAACACAGGCTGAAGGTCAGCTACGAGGATCTCCGGCCCCTCAACCCTCGACTGATCTACGGGAGCATCAGCGGCTTCGGTCAGGACGGGCCCTACTCCGACCGGGGCGGTGTCGACCAGATCGCGCAAGGTCTGGGTGGACTGATGTCGATCACCGGGGTGCCCGGCCAGGGTCCGGTGCGGGTCGGGGTGCCGATCTCAGACCTCTCGGCCGGCTACATGAACGTGGCCGGGCCCAGGGGACGGCTCTGGAGAGCGTCCTGTACCGTTCTCGGGGCGCCCGAGCTGATTGATGATCCCGCTCGTGTGTCGGCTGGCCTGAACGAGGCGGGTGTGCCCTGCGGGCCGGTCAACGACATCGGCCAGACCATGAACGACCCCCAGGTCGAGTACCTGGGGATGCGTAGCGTCGTGCATCATCCCGAGAGAGGCGACCTCGGGGTGATCCGCAATGCGGTGACCATGGGCGACGGACCCGAGCCGCTGGGGTCGGCCGCCCCAGAGGCGGGTCAACACACCGACGAGGTCCTGGTCGAGCTCGGAGTGGACGCCGACCGGCGGGCCGAGCTGCGCTCGGCCGGCATCATCTAGTTCCCCGACCTTCCTGGAGAGTTCAGTGCCCACCCTCGACACGGGATCCGACCAGCTCCACGCCACCAGCGAAGGGGGAGTGGGCACAATCGTGTTCGACAACCAAGCCCGCATGAATGCCCTGTCGATGGGGATGCAGCAGGCCGTGGTCCGGGCCCTCGACGCCATGGACGCCGACGCCGACGTTCGGGTCGTGGTGCTCAAGGGGGCAGGCGAGAAGGCGTTCGTTTCGGGAGCTGACATCTCCGAGTTCGGCGAGAAGCGCACGTCGCCGCGAGCCCGAGCCGTCTACGACGAGACGGCGGCCGCCGCGGGGGCCGCCTACAGCCGGTTCTCGAAACCCCTCATCGGCCAGGTCCGGGGCTGGTGCCTGGGTGGGGGCCTGACAACGGCCCTGCGCTGTGACCTGCGCATCGCGGCCGACGACGCCCGTTTCGGCATTCCCGCGGCCCGAATGGGCCTGGGCTACGCCTTGGGCGGGGTCGAGCAGCTGAGGGATCTGGTGGGGCCGGCCCGGACGGCCGAGATCCTGTTCACTGGCGACCGGTTCGACGCCCAGCAGGCCGCGTCGATGGGACTGGTCAACCGGGTGGTCCCGGCTGGGGATCTGGACGCCACGGTGGCCGCCCTCACCGCGACCATTGCCGCCAATGCCCCTTTGACCATCGCCGCCATCAAGGCCGCCTTGCAGGAGTTGGCCCGTCCGGGCGACCGCCAGGATCGTGACCGGGTGGCCGGTCTGATCGAGGCCTGCTTCCGTTCTGAGGACTACCGCGAGGGCCAGAAGGCCTTTGGCGAGAAGCGCCCCCCAGAGTTCCGGGGGCGCTAGGGCCGGAGCGGTCGACGCATGGCCAAGCGGGGTTCGGCATCCAGGCCTGCCTGGACCTCGAGGGCACGGATGCCGGCAAGTTCCGGCCCCAGCGCTTCGGCCGGGAGCGCCTCGAACCCGAGGTGGCCATACAGGGGACCGTTCCACGCCACCTCGCCGAAGGTGGTGAGAGTCACCCCATCGAAGCCCTCCGACTCCGCCCAGGCGCAGACGTGCTCGACGAGGAGGCGACCGATGCCCTGTCCCTGCCGGTCGAGCGCCACGCTCACCTGGTCGAGATGGCCCTCACCGTCGACGACCGACGCCATGGCGTAGCCAACGATGTTGTAGCCGTCCCCGTCGACGGCTACCCAGATCGTCCCGGTTTCGATACGGCTGTGCAGATGCTCGGCCGATGGGGGCGGATCGTCGGCCACCGAGGCCATGCCGATTTCGCGGAACCGCTGACCGGCGTCGAGCTCCAGGTGATGGATCGTCGGGATGTCCTCGGCCGTCGCCCGGTGGATGTCAGTCACCGTCGAGGACCTCGATAGGAGAAGCGGCCACGAGCGTGGGGATCGTGTACTCCAGCACTGCCTCGGCCAACGGCTGGAGTACCAGCTGAGCGGCCCGGTGGGCCAGTCGGAACTGGAGCTCGACGTGGGCGGGCGGAAGGCTCACCGAACCGATGGTAGCGATCGGATCTCAGGGCCGGTCCTGGTGCGCCTCACCGACCTCGACTTCCCCCACGCCGATCGGGTGGCCAAGAGTTTGGAGCACATCAGCCTCCAAGACTTGCTCTCCTGACCAGAGTCGGGCCTCCCCATCTGACGTTCCTGTCGCCAATCCGCCATGATGCTGCGAGGCGAATGGGGGAGGACCCGTGACCGCACCGCTCGACGATGTCACCGTCATCGAGATCGACAACTGGATGGCCGCACCCAGCGCGGGGGCGATCCTCAGTGATCTGGGCGCCGATGTCATCAAGGTGGAACCCCTGACCGGCGATGCCATGCGTGGTCTGGGACGGCCAGCCAAGATCGAGGGGGATCTGGGGGACTACGACTTCCAGTTCGACGTCGACAACCGGGGCAAGCGCTCAATCGCGGTGGCCCTCGATACGCCCGAAGGCGCTGGCGTGGTCCGCCGACTGTGCCGAGGTGCCGACGTGTTCCTGTGCAACCTGCTCACCCGCCGCCAGGCCCGCTTCGGCCTCGACCCCGACACCCTGCGGGCCGAGAACCCGAAACTCGTCCACGCCACCCTCACCGGCTATGGCACCGAAGGGCCCGAAGCCTGGCGGCCCGGGTATGACGTCACCGCCTTCTTCGGACGTTCGGGACTGTACGACTCCCAACGCGAGGGCGACGACGGCGAAGTCCCGATGGCCCGGCCCGCCCAAGGCGACCACACCACCGGCCTGGCGCTGGTGGGGGCGATTCTGGCCGCCTTGCGATTGGCGGAACGCTCCGGCGAGGGCCAGACCGTCGAGACCTCCTTGTTCGAGACCGCGGTGTGGACCCAGGCCACCGACTACTCGGCAACCGCGGTGGACCGGGCCCCCGTGCGCCGACGTTCTCGCCAGCAGATGATCATCCCCACGGCCAACCGCTACCCGTGCGGAGACGGCAAATGGCTCGTGATGAACATGCCCGCAGACTCGGCCTGGCCCAAACTCTGTCGGGCCATTGGTCTCGAACACCTTCTCGAGGATGAACGGTTCGAGACCAAGAAGGACCGTTTCCAGAACATGGCCACAATCGTCGACGCCATCGACATGGCTCTCAGCGCGAAGAGTCGCGACGAATGGGGCGAGATCTTCGACGACCAGAACTTCATCTGGGGACCCGTCCTGGCCCTCCACGAGGTCGCCGAGGACACCCAGGCCGAGGCCCTGGGCCTGTTCCCCACCATCGAGCACCCCGAACACGGTGAGTACCGCAGCGTCAGCATTCCAATGCGGTTCCGCGACGTCGACGTCGGACCCAGGGGGCCATCACCCAAGGTCGGCGAACACAGCCGCGAGATCCTGATCGAGGCCGGCTTCACCCCCGAGGAGATATCCGACCTCGAAGCCGGAGGGATGGTGAGTTAGGGGTGCGCGGCCCGCCGTGCCTGCGCCCCAAGGAACCAGTGGACGCCCAAGAACGAGCCGACCACACCTCCCGAAGTCGAGAGCAGGAGGTCGCCCACGGTGTCGCCATAGGTGAGGGCCAGCCCTCCGGCTCCACCAAAACCGTCCTCGGACACCGCCCACTCCAGGATCTCCCAGGCCACGATGGCCAGGGCCCCGAAACCGGCGCCCAACAAGCGAGCATCGCGGCCGTCGTGGACCTTCCGGAACCGGAACCCGTGGAAGGCCAGGACGAGGAGCACCCAGTTGAGGGCGTGGAGTACGTCGTCGGTCACCGGATAGCGATCGTAGAAGCCGAGCAGATTGCCCAACGTGTCGACCAGGAACGGGGCAGCGAGAAAGGCGTCGCCGGTGTGGGGGTAGGGGTCGAGGGGTCGTAGGCGGTGCCAGATGGGCACGATCACCACAGGGGCGAGGAAGAGGGGTGCCCGGAAACCCATGGCCTTACCTTCGAGCACGCTGAGGGGCACGGTCAGGGCGACCGCGAATGCGGCCACCAAGAGCGCCTTGACCGTCAAGTTGGCAACCCGGACCCGCGGGTTGCGGTCGAGTTCAAGCACTCTGGACATAGCCAAGCCCTCCAAGGATGAGGCGGATCGCGTCATTGGTGACGCAATCCGCCTCAAGTTCGCTGATCTGAGGTTGGCCGGGTCGCGGCGACCGGTCCGGCGGCCCGCCGTGAAGGCGACAAGAATCAGTCCATTTCGACGATGGCGGTGCCCAGGACGCCGGTGGAGCCGTCCTCGTTGACAAGGGTCAGGTCGATCTCGACGGTGCGGGCGTCGTCATCGGTGTCGGTGACCGCACCAGAACAGGTCGGGGTGCTGTCCACCAGGACCGGGGTGCGGAACACGGTGTCGAGCTTCTTGATTCGGGCTCCAGGTGCCCAACCATGGATCATCGAGGCCAGGAGTCCCTGGCTCATGATTCCCGGCACGATGGCACCAGCAAAACCTTCGCCACGGGCGTACTCGTGGTCGGTGAAACGCTTCATGTTGAACATACCCGCGGCATCGGCAAACAGCTTGATCCGGTCCAGTGACACATCGGGGTGGGCCTCGGGGAGGTCGTCGCCGAGCTCGACTTCTTCGTAGCGCATCAGATCAGCCCTCAGTTCCCTATGGGGCGGATCATCCGCCAGTCGACGGTGGAGACATGGTCTCCGTGCTGGTTCTCGAAGATCATCCGGTGCACGATGAACACCATCGTTCCCGAGCGGCCCGTCTTGTCGTAGACGTCGTGCACCTGGGCGTGGCCGGTCAGGGTGTCGCCGGGCCGTACCGGGGCGAAGGTCTCGATCGACTTGCCGCCGTCGACCCCGCGACCGTCACCGATCTCGGGGAAGTCCTTGGGCAACAACCGAGTAGAGCTGTACTGGGCCATGAACGTGGGATGGGCCTGGAAGTCGTCGTGACTGGGGTCGACGAACCGGGGCTCGGTCTCGCCACAGGCGACGGCCCAGTCGATCATCTTCTGTTGGTCGACCGTGAACGTGGTGACGTCGAAATCGATGTCGACGAACTGTTCACGGATCTCTGCAAGATTCATGTCCGCCATGAGCGAGGCTGAAACCTTCCTGTCTCGAGGGCACCCACCAGTTCATCGATGGAGGTGATGTCGTCGTCAAATTCTGTTGCGCAGTAGCCGATGCGGCTCACGATATGGGAGTCGCTGCCGCCAAAGCGCTTGTAGCCGAACTCCGCGGCCTTCTGCTCGGACAGTTCGTCCTCACCGGGCCGGCTACCCCCGTTGTAGACCTCGACCAGGGCGACCTCGTCGATGATGCCCTTGTTCTCGTAGTGGGCGAACAGCCCCACGTTGGGGCGGCCGGGGTGACATGGAGCGGCGACGGCGCCGCAGCGCGTGGCTGCCTCGAGGACCTCGCCAATGGGGTTGTCGACCCGGGCGAAGTCGAAGCTGTTCACCAGGTCGTCGTTGACCCCGAAGACCAGCACATGGCCGTAGTCGGTCTCGACCTCGCTGGCCTTCAAGATCAGCAGGCCGTATTCGTCCTCGAGGTGGCGGTAGTCGCTGGCGGCGTCGAACTGGCGGTGCTCGGTGAGCACGAAGCCATCGAGTGGAAGCTCCTTCTTGCGGATCCACTGGCAGTAGTTCTCGACCTTGGCCCGACCATCGTCGGAGGCGATCGAGTGGGTGTGAAGATCGAGGATCATGCCGGTCTGAACACCGGCACCGCGAAAGCTTCAGCATCGTCTCGTTCGCCGGCCACGAAGTCGACCACGACGGACATGCCGATGCTGACCTCGTCGACCTCGCACCCCACGATGTTGGTGAGAACCTTCGGCCCTTCGGCCAGCTCGACGAAGGCGAGCACGTAGGGGCACGCCTCGGCGAAGCCCCCCTGCTGGTTCTGGTTGGTCACGGTGAACGTGTGCACCGTGCCCTGGCCGGACGCGACGAAATGCTCGATGTCGGTACCCAAACATGTGGGGCAGACAGAGCGCGGCTTGTGCATGGGCACCTGGCAACCCCGGCACTGCTGGAGCACGACCTCGCCCCGGCCGGCGCCTTCCCACCAACCCCTGGTCTCCCAGGAGGCGTGGGGGAGTGGATGCTTGATGTCAGCTCGTTCTGGCATGTGTCCCCTTTGAGCCTCAGTCGGTACCGAGAACGACGGTGGCACCACTGTGGCTGATACCGAGTGTGCCACCGGTTCCGTGGGCACACGCCAATCTGGCGCCCTCGACCTGGCGTTCGCCGCATTCGCCACGCAGCTGCTTGACCGCCTCGATAACGAGGAAAATGCCCCTCATTCCGGGATGGTTGTTGGACAGTCCACCCCCGTCGGGGTTGATCGGCAGCTCGCCTCCGAGACCGATACGACCACCGGACACGAAGTCGCCGCCCTCTCCGGGGCCGCAGAAGCCCAGATTCTCGAGGGTGGACAGGACCGTGATCGTGAACGAGTCGTAGATCATGGCGAAGTCCATCTCGGCGGGGGTCAGCCCTGCCATGGCGAAGGCCTTGGCCCCTGACTGGTTGGCGGCGATGGTGAGCAGGTCGCGGTAGCCGATCTCGGGATGGGTCACCGACTCACTACAGCCCAGCAGCTTGACCGTTTGCTTGGGTAGATCGGCGGCCCGTTCGGCACTGGTGACGACGATGGCGCCACCCCCGTCGCTGATGATGCAGCAATCGAGGAGGTGGAGGGGGTCGGAGATGACCCGGCTGTTCATCACGTCGTCGACGGTGATGGGGGTGCGCATCTTGGCGTTGGGGTTGAGCGAGGCGTGGCGACGGGTCGAAACCGCGATCTCGGCCAGTTGCTCGGGGGTGGTGCCGTAGGTCTCCATGTGGAGCTTGGCCACCATGGCGTAGCTGCCGACGGTTGTCACACCGTACGGGTTCTGGAAGCTGGCCAGAGCGTCACGCCCCCCGTCTCGGCCCCCGGTACCGATGGCCACCGAATTCGAGGCCGCGGTGCTGCCGTACAGGATGAGAGCCACATTGCACAGGCCGGCATGGATCGCGGCGGCCGCGTGGTTCACGTGAGCCACGAACGACGAGCCACCAATATTGGTGCCGTCGACATAGTCGGGGTGGAGGTTCAGGTACTCCGCCAGCTCGATGGTGCCCATGGCTCCCATCGACATGCTCGCCGCGAAGAGGCCGTCGACGTCGGCGATGCTCAGGCCGGCATCGTCGAGGGCTCCCTTGGCCGCCTCGGCCATGATCTGGAACTCGCTCTTTTCGGGAGCCCATCGGGTGGGGTGCTCGTAGACGCCGGCTATTGCGGCGCTACCGGGAAAAGAGGAGCTCATTGTTGCCCTTTCGCCTTCGGGCGACCCGTCATGGAGCCGGCAAGAGAGCCTTCGCACTCCATAGGGCTCATGACAGAACCTCCGCGAGGAACTCGTCGATGGTGATGGCCAGGGCGGCCGGCTGCTCGCTCACGCCTCGGCGGCCGGCACCGACCACTTGGGCGCAACTACCGGCCGACAGGGCTGCAGCCAGTGCCTCGGCCCCAGCCTCGGAGTCGTCTTCCTCGTGCTCGCCGGTGAGCACGAGGACCGGGCAGGCAACACCACCGGGTTCAGCGGTCCAGGCCTGCTGGGCCCGCCGGTCGCCCAGGGTGGCCCGTGGGTCGGTCTTGACCCATTCACCGAAGGCCGCCTGGTAGACATGGCGTGGTGTGTCGGGCGCATAGCCGGTGCGGTCGAACTCGCGGCGGGCCCGGCCGGCGGTGATCTCTGCCAGCTGGTCGACCATGGCGTCGAGGCCCGAGGGCACCCCGGTGGCGCCCCCGACCAATACGACGGCGGCGGCCGACCCGGACTTGGCGACTTCGAGGGCCACTGCCGCGCCGAGGCCGTCACCGACCAGCACGACCGAGCCCAGACCGAGAGTCGAGATCAGACCAGACGCGTGGGCAGCCATGGCCTCGATCGACCCGAGACTGTCGAGGTCGGCCGAGCGACCGTGGCCGGGCTGGTCGTAGCTGAGCGGGCTGTGATTCTCGGCCAGATGGTCGAGGAGACCGCGGAAGACATTCCCGTTGCCGCCGGCGTCGTGGAGGCACAGGATGGTGTGACCACGGCTGGTGTCGGGCGGCTGGCCGGGGAGGGTGGTGGCTCCCCGGTGATGAATGAGGGTCGCAACACCGTCGACCGTCACATACTTGCTGGGCACAGCGGCGACCGTAGCAGAAGGGGGATTTGGGGCGGTCCGCCGTGAGGCGGCGACAGCCCAGCGGTCAGGCGAGCGAGGCGCGGAGGGTAGAGGCGGTGTCGGGAATGACACTGGCCAGGCCGTCGGCCAGAGCCGCTGTCATCTCCGGGTCCAGCAGGTGGGCCCAGGCGGCTAGGGCCGTCCCGGCCTCGTCGATGCGAGCGGCTCCTGCCCCGATCAGCCCCATGGCCACGGCTCGGGGGGCTGGAACGCCGGCGGCCAGCAGCCCCGCGCAGTACTCCACCTGATGAGCAGGGTGTAGGTCTTCGATTGCATCGAGAAGGGGAGTGGTGTCGCCGGCGCCGGCCACGGCGACCAGGGCGGAGATGCGCTCCAAGTGGGTTCCGGCGGCGGTCACCAGGTCCGACCACACCCCGATGGTGGCGCCCTGGCTCACGACATCGGCGGCCAGAGCAATGGCGTCGTCGAAGTCACGGCCCCACAGGTACCCCAGGATGCCGAGATCAACGAGAAGTGCTGTGGTCACGGGTCCGGCCACACCGGTATCGGAGGCTTCCACGACTTGGGCGGCCTGTTCGTTCTGGCGCTGGCCGAGAAGGTCGCGGGCCAGGACGGCGGCTACCCGCGGCCGCCGGGGGTCCAGAGTGTGGGCCAACTCCACAGCACCGGTGTGGGGGATGCGGTCGAGGCCGACCATGGCGATCTCAGCGAGCAGTTCCGGAGAGGCCGCCGCGGGCAGGGTGGCCAGCTCCAACTCCAGGTCGATGTGTCCTGGCGCGGCCCACTTCGCCACGGTGGCGGTTGACTCGAAGTCGAGCCTGGCGGCGGCGTGGATCAACTCGGGGTCGGGCGGCAGGGACAGGGGAGGCCGAGACGGGAAGGTGGCCATCACTGCTTCTGGGTCGCCGCCGGCCTCGACCCATGGGGTGAGGATCTCCAACTCGGGCACCTCGCCGTTGGGCGAGCAGGCCTGGAGGAACCGACCGTCATTGCGGGCCCCCGCCACGCTCGCCGCGGCTCGACGGTTCGTCGGGCCTGACGGACCGACAAGGGCGGGCCACGGGTCGAGGGCCACCGGGAAGCAGTCGTGGGCAACGGCGTCGAGGGCGGTCTCGCCATCCCCGATCTCCACTGCGGCCCCGGCCACCACTTCCAGCCACGACTCCAGGGCGCGGAGGTCTTCTGAGAAGGCCGGCATCGAGGGTCTGGTACTGAGGTCCCGGTACCGCTGGACCAGGTCGTCGAGTCGACCGAGGCGGCTCAGAAGTGTTGCTTCGACCTCGGCGGCCTGATGGTTGGCCCCAACGAGGTCGGTGGCCTGGTGGGCGCTCTCGAGTGCTTCCTCGCCACGGTGCAACTGGACGAGGAGGGCCGCCCGGTAGCCCAGGAGGGTGGACTCATGGCGGGGGTGGAAGTCAGGGGATTCACTGAGGATCCTGGTGAACTCGGCGTCGATGGCGACCGGCTCTTCGCCAGAGTCCACCAGGTTGCACAGGTACTCGAAGTGGGCTTCGGCAGTGGTGTCGTGGTCCAGGCGAGCTCTCGTGATGCGAAGGTTTCGTCCCCTCCTGTCCTTCTTCTCGCTGATCTCGGTGCTCACCCCAACGTGTTCAAGGGCAATGGCGGCCGGATCCAGTTCGAGCTCGGTGTGTCCCTCGGGGAGCTCGATCAGCTCATGGATGGCACCTCTCCACTCGGCCCCCTCGGCCGTCACGATGCGTCGGGCGGGTTGGGCGGAGACCAACCGACCCTCGTCCATGTCGCGTACCTCACAGCTGATCCCGTAGAGCCCGGCCGGCAGCGACTCCAGGAGGCGCCGGGTCACCTCGGGGTCAGGACAGATCAGGCGTTCGTCGGCATCAACGATGAGAACGAACCGGGCATCGCGGCAACCACTCAGCACCTGGTTGCGGGCCCAGGCGAAATCGTCACGCCAGATTGCCTGCGATACGTGGGCACCGTGCTCGAGGGCGATCTCCACGGTGCGGTCGACCGATCCGGTGTCGAGTATCTCGATCCGGTCGACCAGGTCGCCGATCGACTCGAGAGCCTCGTCCAGCAGATCCTCCTCGTCGCGGACGATCATCGAGGCCACCAGGAGGGGTGGTGGGGTCGGTTTGGCGTCGTCGACCATGCCGACAGCGTCGGACAGATGTCCTGCTTCGTAAGAAGTCTGCGTCGACGGCTACGTTCAGCTCCGATGCCCAGCACCCATGACGCCCTCGACGACCCCCGCAACCACGACATCCTGATCTGGATCAATGGTGAGCTCTTCCCCCGGGCCGAGGCTCGGATCTCTGTATTCGACAGTGGCTTTCTGGTGGGCGACGGCGTCTGGGAAGGCATCCGGCTCCACCATGGCCGTTTCGCATTCCTCGACCGCCATCTCGACCGGCTCTTCGCCGCCGCCCGATCGGTAGCACTCGACATCGGTATGACTCGAGCCCAGGTCGCAGCAGCCCTGCAGACGACCATTGAGGCCAACGGCATGGACGACTCGGTCCACGTCCGGCTGATGGTGACCAGGGGCGACAAGAAGACGCCATCCCAACACCCGTCGAACTGTGTGGGCGGTCCCAACATCGTGATCATCGCCGAGCACAAGCAGGCCAATCCCGAGGTCACTTCCCGAGGGATCACCCTGTTCACGGCCACCATCCGCCGGCCCCCGCCCGACACCCTCGACCAGCGGCTCAACTGCCACTCCAAGCTCCACGAGGTCATGGCCCTGATCCAGGCCACCGGGGCCGGCGCCGACGAGGCTCTCATGCTCGATCCCACCGGGGCGGTGGCCACCTGCAACGCCACCAACTTCTTCTGTGTTCGCGACGGTGAGCTCTGGACCTCGACCGGCCAGTACAACCTGCCGGGAATCACCCGCGCCGTCGTTCTCGAGGTGGCCGCGGCTGAAGGTATGGCCGTCCACGAGGCTCCCTTCACCCTCACCGACGTCTACGGGGCCGAGGAAGCGTTCGTCACCGGCACCTTCGGCGGGCTCACCCCAGTCCGCGAGGTCGATGGCCGGTCGGTCGGTGGGGGAGTCGAGGGGCCGGTCACCCGCCACCTGCGCGAGCTCTACGACCGGGCCGCCGCCAACTCGTTGGCCTCATGACACTTCGCATCAACTGCTGGTCGGGGCCCCGCAACATCTCGACGGCACTCATGTATTCGTTCCGCGAGCGAGCCGACACCACCATTGTCGACGAACCCCTGTACGCGCACTACCTCCGGGTGACCAGCCGCGAACACCCGGGAGCCGATGAGGTCCGGGCCAGCCAGGACAACGACGGCGACTCCGTGGTCCGCGACCTGATCCTGGGGCCGGTCACCACCCCCGTACTGTTCTGCAAACAGATGGCCCACCACCTGATCGATCTCGATCGGGGCTTCCTGGGCGAGGTCCGCAACCTCCTACTGACCCGACACCCCGAGGAGATGCTCCGGTCTCTGGCCATCCAGCTTCCCGATGCCGGACTGGTCGACACCGGGCTCGAGAACCTGGTCGGCGTCCTCGAATCAGTGCTGGCTGCGGGTGAGGAACCGGTGGTCATCGACAGCCGGGCCCTGTTGGCTGACCCCGCCGCGGTGTTGGCCGAGGTCTGTGGCCGGCTCGGGCTCGAGTTCGATCCCGCCATGCTCTCGTGGCCGGCCGGGCCGAAGCCCGAGGACGGGGTCTGGGCTCGCCACTGGTACCGAAACGTCCACCGGTCGACCGGCTTCGAGGCCCACCGGCCATCGTCTCACCCATGGCCCGACCGCCTCGACGCGGTCCTCGAAGCAGCGGTCCCTCTCTACGAACGATTGGCCTCGTACGCGGTGGTTTGAGCTCTAGTGGTGGCGGTGGGTGAGCATCTCGAGGGCGTCCGGTTCGGCGATATCAGCCTCGAGACCGCGCAGCAGGCCGTCCCTGATGTCGTAGATCCAGCCGTGTAGCGCCAGCTCCTGGCCCCGCGACCAGGCATCCTGGACGATCGTCGTACGGCCCACGTTGAGCACCTGGGTACGGACATTGATCTCGCAGAGGCGGGCTTGGGCTTCGTCGTCGGAGAGGGGCTCCAGCTCGGCCTGGTGGTCGCGCATGATCGTTCCCACGTGGCGCAGCCAGTTGTCGACCAGGCCCAGACGATCATTGTGGATGGCGGCCCCGATGCCGCCACAGCCGTAGTGACCGGTGACGATGATGTGCTTGACCCCCAGCACCTCCACCGCGAACTGGAGCACCGAAAGGCAGTTCAGGTCCGACGGAACGACCAGGTTGGCGATGTTGCGGTGCACGAACACCTCACCCGGGGGCAGGCCCACGATCTGGTTGGCCGGCACCCGACTGTCCGAGCACCCGATCCACAAGTAGGTGGGTGACTGCTGACTGGCCAGGCGTGCGAAGTAGTCGGGGTCCTCGTCCGACATCCGGGCGGCCCACGCCCGGTTGGCGGCCATCAGCTCATGGGGTTCCTGCTCCGGCACGTGTGCCGGTCTAGCCAAGGATCGGACCAGAGCCAACGTCTCGGGCCGATTTGGTGGTTCGACGGTTGGGACCAAACCCGCCCCTGGGCCAGACTGGGGCCGTCGCCAACCCCCGAGCTGTCGGAGCCCCCCAATGAGCAACCCCCAGGTCTCGAGCCCGTTCTACAACGAGGATCACGAAGCGTATCGCGACGTCCTCCGCCAGTTCACCGAGAACGTGATCACTCCCAACGCCCACGAATGGGACGAAGCCGGCCTGGTGCCCAGGGAGCTCTACAACCAGGCCGGCGATCTGGGCCTGTTCGGCGACGGGTTCGACGAAGAGTACGGAGGCCACGGGCAGCGCGACGCCCTGATGCGCCTGGTCATCATGGAGGAGATCTCCCGATCCGGATCCGGAGGGGCGGTGGCAGCACTCCTGTCCAACTACATCGGCCTGCCCCCCATCCAGAAGTTCGCCAGCGACGAGCTGAAGGCGCGGGTGCTCACCCCCTGCATGTCCGGTGAGGCGGTGGCCGCCTTGGCCATCACCGAGCCGTCCGGCGGTTCCGACGTAGCTCGCATCCGGACCACCGCCAAGCGTGACGGCAACGAGTTCGTGGTCAACGGGTCCAAGACCTTCATCACCTCCGGCCTGCGGGCCGACTACTTCACCACCGCGGTGCGCACCGGGACCGAAGGACCGGGTGGTATCTCCCTGCTTCTCATCGAAGGCGACCGTCCCGGTCTCGAACGCCACAAGCTCGACAAGATGGGCTGGTTGGCCTCGGACACCGCCGCCCTCTTCTTCGACGATCTCCGGGTGCCTGTCACCAACCTCATCACCGAAGAGAACGCCGGTTTCAGCGCCATCGTCAACAACTTCAACGCCGAACGCATCGACCTGGCCACCCAGTCGGTGGCCTTCGCCCGGGTCTGCTACGACGAGGCCCTCAACTGGGCCCGCGAGCGCGAGACCTTCGGCAAGCGTCTGGCCGACCACCAGGTCATCCGCCACAAGCTGGTCGAGATGGACCGCCGCATCAACGCCTGTAAGGCCTGGATCGAGCTGCTGGCCTGGCGTCTCAATCAGGGCGACGATCCGGTGGCCGAGATCTGCGAAGCCAAGGTCGACTCAACCATGACCTTCGAGTTCTGCGCCCGAGAGGCGGCCCAGATCCTGGGTGGTGCCAGCTACCTGCGGGGCGAGACCGTCGAGCGCCTCTACCGAGAGGTCCGCGTCCAGGCCATCGGGGGTGGCTCCGAGGAGATCATGCGCGACCTGGCGTCCCGCCAGTTGGGGTTCTAGGGCACCGATCGGAGGGCGGTGATGGCGCGATCGATGTCGTCTTGGGTGTTGTAGAAGTGGGGGGCGAACCGAAGCATGCCCCGCCGCCGGGCAACGTCGACGCCCTCGGCCGCCAGGTGGTCGGCCACTGAGTCGAGGTCGGCCTGTTGGGGCCGGACCATGAGGATGCTCGACAACCGCTGGGGGTTCCCACGGTTCTGAAGCTCATAGAGGCGGGGGTCGATCCCGTCGATCAGGCGTTCGGCCAGCCCCTGGTTGTAGGCATGGATCTTCTCGATGCCGGTGTCGAGAACGAGGCCGATCGACGCGGCCAGCGCCGCGAAGTTGAAGAAGTTGGCCGTACCGAAGACATCATGGCGGCGGGCACCGTCCGGTGGCTCCAGAGCATCGAGATCCAGCTCGGGGACGGCCAGCGCGTCGGCCGTGAGCGACGACAGCCAGTAGAACTTCGACGCCTCGACCTGGTCGGCGATACGGGGACCCAGCCAGCAGAACCCCGTTCCGTAGGGACCACACAGCCACTTGAAGCCGACCCCGGTCAGGGCATCGATGGGGTGCTGGTGGACCTGGAGCGGGATCCCGCCTACCCCTTGGGCCCCGTTGACCATGAACAGGGCTCCGGCCTCGCGGCACAGGCTGCCGATGGCATCGAGGTCGATCACCTGGCCGCTGAACGAGTGCACCCAGGTGAGACATATGACCCTGGTCCGGCTGGTCATGGCCGACCGGACCTCATCGACGGTGGCCACCGGCCCGGCGGGATGCACCTGTCTGACCCTGACACCGTCGGACCGGAGCCGCAGCCAGGGAAGAATGTCGGACGGGAAGTCGTTGGCCGCGACCACGACCTCGTCTCCAGCCCCGAGGCCCAAACCGTTGGCCACCAAGTGGAGTCCATACGAGGCGCTGTTGGCCAATACCACTTCGGACTCTGGCGCGGACAGGACCGTGGCCAGGGCGGCTCGCAGCCTAGCGGGCACCTCCAGGAAGGGAGCGGGCGTGATGAGGTGGTGGGGCTGCTGCTTCCAGCGGATCATCTCGGCGGCCGCCGTGGCGGCCACGTCGGGGAGGGGCCCCTGGTGGGATGCGTTCAGCCACACCCGGCCCGCGGGTAGGGAGAAGTCACCTCGTCGATCGATCATGGACACGGGCCGATCCGGCTACAGATCGGCCTGGTCGAAGATGGTGGTGTAGCCGCCTTTCGACCAGTCGGGGGCGGCGGGCATCCGCCGGCCGACCACTTGTAGTTGAGCTTCGAGTGGTGATAGCGGGCGGGGCTGCCGAGGAGATCGATGGCCAGGTCGGCGACGGGCCCCCGGAGGCTGAACTCCTCGAAGGTGGGGTGGTGGTCGACCGGGCTGGTCAGACGCCGCAAACGAGGGTTCTCAGCGGTGTGATCGGGCTCGAGGTCGAGCACGGCATCGGATCTGGTCAGCGCCCGGCTCTGTTCCACGAAGTGGTCGCTGGCCTCCCGGAGGCGCCCGAGCCAGCCCCCGTGGATCAATCCGGGCAGGACCAGATAGCCGTCCCGTTCGTACGTCTCTTTCTGCTGGGGGGTGATGATCTCGAGATCCTGGGCCCTTGCCGTGTCGGTCATGGGATCTCCCCGTGTGTGGTGGTCTGAGGCTTCATCGGTCCTTGGAGCCAAGGATGCCATCGGTTTCGAGGGCATCGATGGTGGCGGCGTCGAGGCCCATCAGTTCACCCAGCACCTCGCGGTTGTGCTCGCCGAGCGCGGGCGCGATCAGGGGTCGGTCGGGTAGGGGGTCGGTGGACCGGATGGGGAATCCGGGAAGGGCCACGGTGCCGGCCAGTGGGTCATCGACGTCGCGGACGACACCCCGCTCGATGAAGTGGGGGTGGCCCATGGCATCGGCGGGGCTGAGGACCGGTCCGCAGGGCACCCGTTCGGCTTCCAGGGCCGCGATGACCTCAGCGTCGGTGGCGAAGGTGTCCATCCAGTCCTCGATGATCGCGGTGAGCTCATCGCGATTGGTGATGCGGTCGTCGTTGCGGCGGAAGCGTTCCTCGTCGCCCAGTTCGGGGCGACCCAGCGCCCGCCACAGGTAGGGCATCTGGTTGTGGGTGCAGAGAATGATGATCCACCCCTCGGGGCCCTTGAAGGTGCCGGCGGGGGACAGGGACGAGTAGTTGCGGCCCTGACGCATGGGCTCGTATTCGCCATTGGTCATGGAGACGGCGTTCACGTTGTGCTCGTGCATGTGGAAGAGGGCGTCGACCATGGCGATGTCGAGGTGGGTGCCCCGGCCGGTGCGTTCGCGATGGAACAGGGCGTGCCCGATGGCGGCGAAGGCGTGGACCCCGGCATTGGTGTCGGCCATGCCCAGCCCCATGAACATTGGCGGTCCGTCGGCGTCGCCGGTCATGTGCATGACCCCGCTGTAGGCCTGGGCGATCAGGTCGAAGCACGGCCGGTCCGACAGGGGACCGGTCTGCCCGAAGCCCGACACCGACGCCATGATCAGGCTCTCGTTGCGGGCCTTCAGGGAGTCGTAGTCGAGGCCCCGTCGGGCCATCACCCCGGGGGCGAAGTTCTCGACCGCGACGTCGACTTCACCCACCAGGTCGAGGATGATCTCGACCCCTTCGGGTCTACGGATGTCGATGGAGAGGCTGCGCTTTCCCCGGTTCTGCTGGATGTGCTGACCGGCCCGCCGGTCGACCCGGGGCTGGGCGCCCCGGGTGGGGTCACCGTGGGGTGGTTGCTCCACCTTGATCACGTCGGCGCCCAGCTCGGTGAGCATCCGGGTGCACGAAGGTCCGGCCAGGTATTGGGTGAAATCGAGTACCCGGATGCCCTCGAGCCATCTCTCGTCGGTCGTCATGGCCCTTGTTCTAGCCCAACAGTCTCGGAGCCGGCGCGGGAAGGTGACCGAGATCGGCCGGACATCGCCTCCCCCTCTTGCTCGCCGACGCTCACGGGCCGCTCGGGCCACGGCTTCGCTCACCCACCTACTCGCTCAGCCTCATAGACTCAGGGGCCGTGGCCGACACCTCCGAGCCGGCAACCGGCGACGTCGAACCGTCGAGGCCCCCCGGCCCTCACGGAACTCTCACCGCGCCCCGCCCCCTGGCATGGTGGCAGAACCACTGCACGCCCGAGGACCGCCGGCGGGTGATGACCGAGCTCGCCATCACTCGCGTCCCCGACTGGGGGTTCCGGTTCACGGTCATGCTCACCCTCTCAGTGATCGTGGCTGTGATGGGTCTGTCGGCGGACTCGGCGGCGGTCGTCATCGGCGCCATGCTTCTGGCTCCCCTCATGACTCCGGTGCTCGGCCTGGCCGCCAGCCTCTCCATGGGCCTGGTGGGCAAGACGGCCCTGTCGATGGTGAGGGTGGGCCTGGCCACGGCGGGGAGCATCCTGGTCGCCTACCTCCTGTCTCTCCTGCTGCCCAACGAATCCCTGCTACCCGACGAGGTCTGGAGCCGCACCAGTCCCGATCTCCGCGACCTTGCCGTCGGTTTGGCGGCCGGCGCGGCGGGCGCCTACGCCACGGTGCGCTCCGATGCCTCGTCCTCTCTTCCGGGTGTGGCCGTGGCCGTCGCCCTCGTTCCCCCTCTTGCGGTGGTCGGGATCACGCTCGAAGCCGGCGAGCGGGGCCTCGCCGGCGGGGCCTTCCTGCTCTACGCCACCAACCTGGCGGCCATCGTCCTGGCCGGGGTGATCGTGTTCGTGGTCACTGGCTTCGTCCCGCCCCGACGCCTGGCCCGCACCACGACCCGTCTCGTCGTATCCACCGTATTGGTGGGAGTGCTGCTGGTCGCCGTGACCGTCCCGCTGGTGCAGGCCAGCGTCGACGCCGCCGAGTCGGCCAGCCTCACCCAGGACGTAGCCGAGCGGGTCGACGCCTGGAGAGGTGATCTGGATCTCGACGTCGTCGACATCGACATCTCCGACCGGCGGGTGCTGGTAGCGGTTCGGGGCCCCGACCAACCGCGAGGTGACGACGACCTGGCCGAGCGCTTGGGACCAGTCATCGAGGATCGGGCGGTTCAGGTGGTCTGGACCCGCACCATCGCCGCCACGACCACCACCACGACCACGCCGGCCACCATGATGATCAGCGACCGGGACCGCCTGGTGGCCCGGATCAACACGATCGCCGCCGGCTGGCTGGCCAGTGAGGTACCCGAGGCCGACCTCCAGGCGGTGGTCTTGACCGACGACCAGCTGAGGTTCGATGCCACCGGCCCTGGTTCGGCGCCGTCGATCGAGGGCCTGCTCGAAGAGCTCGAGAGTGAGATCAGCCTGCCCGCCGACGTCCGACTGAACTGGACCGAACGCCAGGTGCTGACCAACGGCCCCGACCCGATCGACCAGACGATCCCATCCACCCCGCGCGAGCTCCAGGAGAGCGCCATGGCCGAGGCCGCGACCCGGTTCGCGGGGGCCCACGACCTCGTGTTGACCGGGCTGGCCTTCGACGGGGTCCGCGTCGAGGTGGGTCTGGTGGGCGAACGGCAACCCGATCCCACGTCGCTCATCGAGGATCTCGAGGCCATCGGTGGTTCCCGGGTCGACATCGACATCTGGTTCACCGGCCGTCAACGGCTCGAGGCCCCCTCCACGACCACCAGCTCGCCGGCTACCACGACCACTACCGCCTGAGGGCCGGGAACGGCGTCCCAACCGAGCCCGGCAAGGACGAGGCCACCATCGCATCAGCCCACGTCAGCAGCGATTCGTTGGGGTCGTGAGGCCTCGACGCGGACGGCCCGGCTCTGGATCCCGGGATCCACTCTGAGTCAGCCGGTCACCAGCTCGAGCGATGACACCAGGCGAGCGATGTCGCTGGGGGCGACGATGCCCACCAGTTGACCCGAGTCATCGATCACCAGGGCCCGGTGTTCGCCAGCTCGGCCGAACCGGTTGAACAGATCGATCAGATGATCGTCCGGGGCCGCGGTCACGAGCTCACCCATCGGACTGGCCACCCGGCCGACGGTCACCTCGCTCCAGCGCTCCTCGGGGACCCCCCGGATGTCGTCGACCGTCATCAGGCCCACCGGCTGGCCCTCGATCGTCACCGGGTAGGCGGCGTGCCGGCCGCCCATGAACCGGCCGGCCACGAACGAGGTGAGCGTGGTTTCCGGGGTGACAGTGAGTGGGTCGGCGGTCATGACGTCGACGACCCGGTACCGGCGCAGGGGCACCTCGACATGGGCCTGGTGACCCTCAGCCCGGGCTGCCTCGCGCAGGAACCAGCCGATCATCATCATCCAAACTCCGCTCAGTACCACTCCGGCCGCGGCCTGTAGCAACCCCAGCGCCACCAGCAAGCCCCCGATGAACCGGCCGACCCGCACCGCGTCGTCGGTGGCCTCGATGCGGCTACCGCTCCGGCGCCACCGCCAGGCCTGGTACACCCGGCCTCCGTCGAGGGGAAACGCCGGCAGCATGTTGAACACCGCCAGGAAGACGTTCATGGTGCCGAACCACATCATGGCGAACCCGACCAGACCGCCGAACGGTACCGCGACCGCGAGGGCGACCACGCCGATGGCGACGCTCACGAGGGGCCCGGCGATGGCGATCTGTAGGGCAGAGCCGGCCGTCGAGGGCGACGAGCCCAACTGGGCCACCCCTCCGAACAACCACAAGGTGATGGACTTGACCTCGACCCCGTAGCGGATGGCCACCAGGGAGTGGCCCATCTCGTGGGCGGTCAGGGCCAGGAAGAAGGCCACCGCGGTCAGGGCGGCCACCATCCAGTAGGTGGTGGTCGAGCGGCCCGGCGCTTCCTCGGGGAGGATGCCGTCGGCCAACGACCAGGTGACCAGTCCGGCGATGACCATAACGCTCCAGTTGAGGCGGAGGTCGATACCCCGCACGCGGCCCACGAGGAATCCATCCATGGCCCCATCCTCGCCGCGCACCACGGTCACGGCCAGTGACCTTCGTCCTACGAGTGTCCGGGCGGGCATGGGTGGTGCTCCGAGGACTACCGTGACCCGGAACAGAATCGTGAAGGGGACCCGATGACCGATCTCGCGCCCGCGCCGTTCGATCTGGACGCCAAATACACCGAGGAGTACGGCAGCTTCTTCTACACCGGCATCCATGCCCTGGTCCGCGTCCCGATCGACCAGATGCTGGCCGACAAGCGCGACGGGCTGCGTACCGCGGCATTCATCTCCGGCTATCAGGGCTCACCCCTGGGCGGCTTCGACAAGGAGCTCATCAGCCACAAGGCACTGATGGCCGAGCTCAACATCATCCACAAGGCCGGGCTGAACGAGGAGCTCGGCGCCACCGCGGTCATGGGTAGCCAGGTGTCCCACACCTTCCCCGACCAGAAGTTCGATGGTGTGCTGGGCATCTGGTATGGCAAGGCGCCCGGACTCGACCGGGCCGGCGACGCCATCCGTCACGCCCAGTACGCTGGCACCGGCCAGTACGGCGGTGCGCTCGCGCTCACCGGCGACGACCCGGCCAACAAGTCTTCGACGCTGCCGTCGGCGTCCGAGTTCACCATCGCCGACCTCCACATGCCCATCATCCACCCGGGCAATGTGCAGGAGGTCCTCGACCTCGGCCGCCACGCCATCCACCTCTCCCGTACCTGTGGGCTCTGGACTTCGGTGAAGGTCGTCACCTCGGTAGCCGACGGCTCCGGTACCGCTGAGGTCGGAGCCGACCGGGTGAAGGCCCTGGTGCCCGAGTGGGAGTGGAAGGGCCAGCCCTACCGCCCCCGGGCCAACGGCCGCCTGGGTGGTGCGGCAGCCAACACCATCGAAGAAGAGATCCACGACGCCCGCCTGCCCCTGGCCCGCCAGTACGGGCAGGACAACTACCTCAACCGGGTCACCATCAACCCCCACGACGCCTGGTTGGGCATCATGGCCTCGGGCCGCGTGTACCACGAGATCCTCGAGGCCGCGAACGTGCTGGGCCTCGACGAGAAAGGCCTGGCCGCCAACGGCATTCGGGTCCTCCAGATGTCGATGCCCTTCCCGTTCGACAACGAGCTGGTCCGCCGCTTCGCCCAGGGTCTCGACGAGATCATGGTGGTCGAGGAGAAGCGGCCCTTCATGGAGGGTCTCACCCGCGAGGCCCTGTACGGCGCCAGCCACCAGCCCCGCATCACCGGCAAACACGAGCCTGACGGCAAGGTGTTGGTGCGAACCCACGGGTCCCTGGACGCCGATGCCCTCATCGCTCCGCTCGAGCGTCGCTTGCTCACCAAGCTCGACGCCAGCCGGCTGAAGCCGCAGACCGCGTCCGAGCCCATCCAGATCACCACCAAGAAGCTCGTCAACGTCCTACCTGCCCGGACCCCGTACTACTGCTCGGGCTGTCCCCATTCCACCGGCACCAAGGCTCCCGAGGACGCCCTCGTGGGTGGCGGCATCGGCTGCCACGGCTTGGTGGGGCTGATGGCGCCCGAGAGGGTCGGCAAGATCATGGGCAACACCCAGATGGGCGGCGAGGGCGTCCACTGGATCGGTATCGAGCCCTTCGTCGATGTCGAGCACTTCATCCAGAACCTGGGTGATGGCACCTTCGCCCACTCGGGTTCGCTGGCGATTCGAGCTGGGGTGGCGGCCGGATCTCACATCACCTTCAAGGTCCTCTACAACGGCGCCGTTGCCATGACCGGCGGCCAGGACGCCCCGGGGGCCATGACGGTGCCGAACCTGGCGGCAGCCATGCTGGCCGAGAGTGTTGGTCGGGTCATCGTCACCACCGACGAGGTCGACAAGTACAAGGACATCAAGATGCCCGATGGGGTCGAGGTCTGGGATCGCACCCGCATCATCGAGGCCCAGGAGAAGCTGGCCGAAGAGCCCGGCGTCACCGTCCTGATCCACGATCAGGCCTGCGCCGCCGAGAAGAGGCGTGACCGCAAGCGGGGCCTGGTGCCCGATCCGCCCGAACGCATCGTCATCAACGAGAGGGTCTGCGAGGGCTGTGGTGACTGTGGTGTGCAGTCGAACTGCCTCTCGGTCCAGCCCATCGATACCGAGTTCGGGCGCAAGACCCAGATCCATCAGTCGTCCTGCAACAAGGACTACTCATGCCTGGCCGGCGATTGCCCGTCCTTCCTGACGGTGATCCCCAACCAGGCCACCGGCCGGGCCAGCCGAGACAAGGGCGGTGCCCGCCGCCGGCCCGAGCTCGATCAGGCCAGCCTGACCGAGCCCACCATGCTCGTACCCACCGACGACTTCACCATCCGTATGCCCGGCGTGGGGGGCACCGGGGTGGTCACCATGTCGCAGATCCTGGGCACCGCAGCCACCCTCGACGGCAAGTATGTGGGCGGCCTGGACCAGACCGGCCTCTCCCAGAAAGCCGGCCCCGTCGTATCCGACCTGCGTATCACCAACGAACCGCTGGAGAGCACCAACAAGCTCACCGCCGGCTCCGCTGACCTGTACCTGGTGTTCGACCTGCTGGTGGGCCTGGCCCCCCAGAACCTCGACGGCGTAGCTCCCGACCGCACCGTCGCCATCACCTCG
The DNA here is from genome assembly GCA_024225275.1 of Actinomycetes bacterium. Lineage (GTDB taxonomy): Bacteria > Actinomycetota > Acidimicrobiia > Acidimicrobiales > JAAEMS01 > JAAEMS01. The sequence goes on along the minus strand of JAAEMS010000090.1, from coordinate 49,492 downwards.
ATGGCCAAGACGCCCACGGGTGAGATGGTGCGCGACGTGCACGCCCCGTTCCCCGACCTCGAGCCCCTGAAGGCTGACCTCGACGCGGTGACCCGAGCCGAGCACAACCGCTACTTCGACGCCATCGCCCTGACCGAGGGCCTGTTCGGCGAGTCCACCACGGCCAACACCTTCCAGGTGGGCGTGGCCTACCAGACCGGTACGTTGCCCATCTCGGCCCAGTCGCTCGAGGAAGCCATCCGGGCCAACGGCGCTGCGGTCGAGGCCAACCTTGCCGCCTTCCGGTGGGGCCGGCAGTGGGCCATTGATCCCCAGAAGGTCCGCGACGCTTCGGTACTGCCCGAGGATCACCTGCCCAAGTTGTCCGACAAGCTCGCCATGGCCATCGACAAGGCCGGCATCGGCCAAGGTGAACTGGGCCGGCTGGTGCGGATGCGGGCAGCCGACCTGGCCGAGTACCAGGACGACAAGTACGCCCGGAAGTACCTCCAGACGGTGCAGACGGCCGCCTCCAGCGGCTACGCCGACTTTGCCGAAGGTGTCGCCCGCTACGCCTACAAGCTCATGGCCTACAAGGACGAATACGAGGTGGCCCGTCTCCACCTCGAAGAGGCCGCCAAGCTCACCGTGTCGAACGCGGTGGGCGACGACGTCACCATCAAGTACAACCTCCACCCGCCCATGCTGAGGGCGCTGGGGCTGGATGAGAAGGTGGTGGCCGGCCCCTGGATCGAGCCTGGCCTCAAGGCCCTCAAGAGGGGGAAGCGGCTCCGGGGTACCCCGGCCGATCCCTTCGGCCGGGCCAAGGTCCGTCGGGTCGAGCGAGCCCTGGTGGGGGAGTACCGCGACCTCATCGAACAGCTCGCTCCCAAGGTCACCGATGACAATGTCGAGCTCGCCACCGAGCTGGCCAACCTCCCCGACATGGTGCGGGGCTATGAGCAAATCAAGCTGGCCAATGTCGAGCGCTACCAGGCCGACCTCGGGGCCATGCGCTCCCAGCTCGGTGTCTGAGCTCGACCTGGTAGTCAAGGGCGGGACGGTAGTCACCGCCGCCGATACCTTCCCAGCCGACGTCGGCATTGTCGACGGGGTGGTCGTGGCCTTGGGCCGGGGGCTCGAGGGTGACGAGGTCATCGACGCCACCGGCAAGCTCGTACTGCCCGGGGGTATAGACAGCCACACCCACATCGAGCAGTTGTCGAGTGCCGGCGTGATGAACGCCGACGACTTCCATTCGGCCACCGTGTCGGCCGCCTTCGGTGGCACCACCACCACCATGTCGTTCGCGGCCCAGCACCGGGGTATGGCCATCCCCGACGTGGTGGCCGAGTATCACGATCGGGCGGCCCCCAAGGCGGTCATCGACTACGCCTTCCACCTGATCATGTCGGACCCCACGCCCGAGGCCCTGGGCGAGCACCTGCCCGCGGCGGTGGCCCAGGGCATTCCCAGCGTGAAGCTCTACATGACCTATGACCGTCTGCGCTGTACCGACGACCAGATCCTCGATGTGCTCAGCGCGGCCCGCGCCCAAGGCGCGCTCACGATGGTGCACGCCGAGAATCACGACATGATCGGCTGGATGTCGAACCGGGTGGTCGGCGCCGGCAACACCCTGCCCCGCTACCACGCGGCCTGCCACACTCGGGGGGCCGAAGCTGAAGCGATCAATCGTGTCATCGCCCTGGCCGAGCTGGTCGACGCCCCGATCCTGGTCGTGCACGTGTCCACCATCGAAGGCATCGAGGAGATCCGGCGGGCCCGGGCGCGGGGTCTGAAGGTGTACGGCGAGACCTGCCCCCAGTACCTGTTCCTCACCGCCGATGACCTTGACCGCGACGGCCTCGACGGCGCCATGTTCTGCTGCAGCCCGCCTCCCCGCGACGAGTTCGCTCAAGAGGCGTGCTGGGCCGGTCTGGCCGACACCACCCTGTCGGTCTACTCATCTGACCACTCGCCCTTTCGTCACGATCACACCGGCAAGCTGCCCAAGGGCACCGAGACCACCTTCAAGGACATCGCCAACGGGGTGCCCGGGCTCGAGCTGCGACTACCGATGCTGTTCACCCATGGGGTGGGGGCGGGGCGGATGACCCTGGCGGAGTTCGTCCGGCTGACCGCCACCAACCACGCCGAGATCTACGGGCTGCACCCCCGCAAGGGCACCATCGCAGTGGGCTCGGACGCCGACCTCGCCATCTGGGACCCCGACCACGAGGTCACCATCACCCACGAGATGATCCACGACAATGTCGGCTACACCCCCTTCGCCGGTCACGAGCTGAAGGGTTGGCCCACCACCGTGCTGTCGCGTGGTGAGGTCATCGTCGCCGGCGGCGAGATGCACGCCGAGCGGGGCAGGGGCCAGTTCCTGGCCCGCGGTCCCAGCCCCGCCAGCCAACCCCTGGGCCGCCAGATCCCCGAGCTCGACATGATGGACCGCTGGGGCACCCCCTTCCGCCCCTGAAAGAGGAGACAGTGATGAGCCGAAAGCTCGTGGTGGCCGCGGCCCAACTGGGCCCAGTGAACCTCGGCGACGACCGGGCGTCGGTGGTGGCCCGTCTGGTGGCCATGCTCCAGGAGTCCGCAGCCCGCGGGGCAAGATTCGTGGCCTTCCCCGAACTGGCGTTCACCACCTTCTTCCCCCGCTGGTGGTTCGACAATGAAGACGAGGTGAACGACCGCTTCTTCGAACGTTCGATGCCCTCGCCGGTCACCCAACCCCTGTTCGACGAAGCTCAGCGCCTCGGTGTGGGTTTCTACATCGGCTACGGCGAGCTGGCGGCGGGGGAGAGCGGCTCGCCCAATCACCGATTCAACACCGCCATCCTCGTGGGACCCGACGGATCGATCGTGGGCAAGTACCGCAAGGTCCACCTGCCCGGCCACGCCGACCACAAACCCGAGGCCGCCTTCCAGCACCTCGAGAAGAAGTACTTCGAGGTGGGCGACCTCGGGTTCCCCACCTACCGGTACGGCGCCGGCGGGGTCGACCTCATCGCCGGCATGCTGATCTGCAACGACCGCCGCTGGCCCGAGGGGTTCCGCGTCCTGGGCCTCCAGGGCGCAGAGATGGTGGTGCTGGGTTTCAACACCCCCACCGAGAACCTGCACTATCCCGAGCCACCCGCTCTGCGGGTGCACCACCACCTGATCATGGCCCAGTCGATGGCCTACCAGAACTCGATCTGGCTCATCGAGACCGCCAAGGCCGGGGTCGAGGACGGCTTCCGGATGTTCGGCCACTCGGTGATCGTGGCCCCCACCGGTGAGATCGTGGCCCAGACGGTGTCCGAGGACGACGAGGTCATCGTGGCCACCGCTGACCTCGATCTCTCCGATGACCTCCGTCGCACCATGTTCAACCTCGCCGCCCACCGCCGGCCCGAGCACTACGGCCTCCTGGTCGAACGAGTGGGCGTCGAGGTCACCCCCGCCAACTGACCCAATGAGGATGAGGCGGGAAGGGGTGGAGTGAGCTAACCTCACCCTATGGCCACCACAACCCGGATGACCAGCGCTGATGAGGTAAGTGAACCTCACTCAACGGCACAGGCCATCACCCGTGCTGCTCGCGACGCCTTCGCCGAGAAGGGATACGATCGAGCATCGGTGGCCGAGATCGCTCGCCGGGTGGGAATCGTCGAGGGGGCCGTGTATCGCCACTTCCCCTCCAAACGCGACCTACTCCACCAGGTCATCCGCTCCTTCTACGAACCCCTGGTCGAATCGACGACCGCTGGAGCCTCGGCGATCGAATGGCCGGTCGACCGCGTCCGCTACCTGATCCGTCGGGGGCTCCAGGCCCTGACCGACGATCGCCTCGGGTGCCGGCTCATCATCTCCGAGGCCCGCACGTTCGACGACTACTACGAGTCCGAGATCGCCGACCTCAGCCGGCGCTACACCTCACTGATGGTCGACGCGGTCCGTGACGGTATCCACCGGGGCGACTTCCGGCCCGACACCAACCCCCAGCTGGTGCGTGATCTCGTCTACGGGGGCATCGAACACATGGCGTGGGGTGCCATCACCGGGCACGGTGACTTCGAGCTCGACCTCACCGCCCGCCAGCTCACCGACCTCGTCCTGGCCGGTATCACCAGTCCGCCCCCATCCACCACGGCCGACCCCACTTCTCGCCTCGAAGCCGTGGCCGACCGCCTCGAAGCCGTATTGACGTCCACCCCCACCGACCCGGAGCAGCCATGACCATCCTCCGATCCAACCTCGACACCCGCAGCGACACCTACCTGGCCAATCGAGCCGCCATGGAAGGCCACCTCGCGGCCATCCAAGACCTCGTTGACCAGGCCATCGACGGTGGAGGCGAGAAGTATCGCCAGCGCCACCACCAGCGAGGGCGCCTCCTGGTCCACGAGCGCATCGAGCTCCTGCTCGATCCCGATACACCCTTTCTCGAGCTGTCGACGCTCGCCGCCACCGATACCGAGTTCAATGTGGGCGCCGCCGTCATCACCGGGGTCGGGCAGATTTCGGGCACCGAGTGCATGATCCTGGCCAACGACCCCACCGTGCGCGGCGGGTCGATGAACCCGCTCACCGTCAAGAAGATCCTGAGGGCCCTGCGTATCTGCCACGAGAACCGGCTGCCCATGGTCTTCCTGGTCGAGTCAGGGGGCGCCGACTTGCCCCACCAGCTCCAGCTCTACCTCCAGGCCGGCGAGGTCTTCCGCGATATCACCGCCCTCTCGTCGGCTGGGATCCCCACCATCAGCCTGGTCTTCGGCAACTCCACCGCCGGCGGCGCCTACCTGCCTGGCACCAGCGACTACGTGGTCATGGTCGACCAGCAGGCCAAGGTTTTCCTGGGCGGCACTCCGCTGGTGAAGATGGCCACCGGGGAAGACGCAGACGAGCAGGAGCTGGGTGGCGCCGACATGCACTCGCACCGCTCGGGTGTGTCGGACTACTTCGCGGTCGACGAGCATGACGCCCTGCGCATCGGTCGACGGATCGTCGCCGGACTCACCTACCCCAAGCTCGGGCCTCCGCCCGACCGACCCGCGATACCTCCCCGCTACGACCCCGACGAGATCCTGGGCATCGTGTCATCCGATCTCAAGGTGCCATTCCCGGTGCGCGAGGTCTTGGCCCGGGTGGTCGACGACTCCGAATTCGACGAGTTCAAGCCTGGCTACGGCACGAATCTCGTCACCGGGTTTGCTCACCTCCACGGCTATTCGGTCGGCGTTCTCGCCAATGACCGCGGCGTCCTGCTCAATGAGGACGCCAACAAGGCCGCCCAGTTCATCCAGCTCGCCAATCAGGTCGACACCCCCCTGGTCTTCGTCCAGAACGTCACCGGCTACATGGTCGGCACCGAGTACGAGCAGAAGGGCATGGTCAAGCACGGATCGCACCAGATAAACGCCGTGACCAACTCGACGGTCCCCCACCTCACGGTCCAGATGGGCGGGTCCTACGGGGCCGGCAACTATGGGATGGCCGGCCGCCCCTACAACCCCCGCTTCCTGTTCGTGTGGCCGGGCGCCAAGACGGCGGTGATGGGGGCCGAGCAGCTGGCCGGCACCCTCTCGATCGTCGCTCGCCAGTCGGCCGCTGACCGGGGGCTCGACTTCGACGAAGAGGCCGATGCCGCCCGCCGCCAGGTCATCGAAGACCAGATCAACCATGAGGAGCTGGCCACGGTCATGTCGGGCCAGCTCTACGACGACGGCATCATCGACCCGCGCGACACCCGCGACGTGCTCGGTGTCGCCTTGTCGGCCACCCTGACCAACCAATGCCGAGGCCAACGGGGCTACGGCGTCTTTCGGATGTAGAGGAACCGACCCATGATCAACCGACTCCTCATTGCCAACCGGGGCGAGATCGCCCGGCGCATCATGCGCACCTGTCGCCGTCTCGGTGTCGAGACCGTTGCCGTCTTCTCCGACGCCGACGCCGACGCCGACTTCGTGGCCGACGCCGACCTCTCGGTTCCCCTCGGGGGCAACACCCCGGCTGAGTCCTACCTGAGGGTCGACGCCATCATCGAGGCCGCCCAGCGGGCGGGCGCCGACGCAATCCACCCCGGCTACGGCTTCCTCTCCGAGAACGCTGTGTTCGCCCAGGCAGTGGCCGATGCCGGCCTCACCTTCGTGGGGCCCAGCCCCGAGGCCATCACCGCCATGGGCTCCAAGCTCGAGGCCAAGGCCCGCATGGAGGCTGCGGGTGTGCCCCTGCTCCCGTCGGCCACACTCACCGGTCTGACCAGTGATGGCCTTGCAGCTGCGGGCGAACAGGTCGGCTACCCCCTGCTGGTCAAGGCGTCGGCGGGAGGCGGTGGTCGAGGAATGCGTATCGTCACCACGGCCCCAGATCTGGCCGACGCAACCGAGGGCGCCACTCGCGAGGCCGAGTCAGCCTTCGGTGACGGCACCGTCTACGCCGAACGTTATGTCTCACCCAGCCGCCACGTCGAGGTCCAGATCTTCGGAGACGACTCCGGCCGGGTCGTGCACTTCCACGAGCGCGAGTGCTCGATCCAGCGCCGCCATCAGAAGATCATCGAGGAGGCACCCAGCCCCTCGATAGACGACGCCACTCGGTCCGCCCTGCACGACGCCGCGGTCAAAGCCGGTGAGGCGATCGGCTACACCAACGCCGGCACCGTCGAGTTCCTGCTGGCTCCGCCTCGGCCCGATGGTTCGCTCGAGTTCTTCTTCCTCGAGGTCAACACCCGCCTCCAGGTCGAGCACCCCGTGACCGAGGCCATCCTCGGTACCGACTTGGTCGAGCTCCAGCTGTCGGTCGCTGCCGGAGGGCCAGTACCCGACCAGTCCAGCATCGGACCGGTCAGCGGGCACGCCATGGAGGCCCGCATCTACGCCGAGGATCCCACCGCAGGCTTCCAGCCCTCCACCGGACCTGTACATCGCTTCTCGGTGGCCGGAGACGTACGGGTCGACACCGCGATAGAGAACACCGGTGCTGTCAGCCAGTACTACGACCCGATGATCGCCAAGGTCATCACCCATGCCCCCAACCGAACCGGGGCCAGCCTGGCCTTGGCCCGCTCACTGGCCTCCAGCGCGGTCGACGGCATCACCACCAACCGCGACCTGCTGGTACGCATCCTCCGCCATCCCGAGTTCCTGGGTGATCAGGGCGACTCGAGCTTCCTCGAACGACACGACCCGGCCCACCTCGGTCGACCTCTCGTCGAAGACGAGGCGCTGGGTCGATACGCGGTGGCGGCCGCCCTGAGCCAACAGGAGCGCAACCGGGCCGGTGATCCGCATACCGCCTCGGTGACCAGCGGATTCCGCAATGTGTTCACCGCCCCCCAGCGCACCGTCCTGGCTCTGGGCGAAGAGGAGATGGACATCTCCTACCGGTTGCAACGGGGCCAACTGGCGGCGGCCACCGTCGCCGGAGCCAGCCTCTCCAACCCCTACCTCCACGCCATGTCCAAGGACCAGATCGACCTCGCGGTGGGCGGAATCCGCCAGCGGTACGACATCACCCACCATGACGAGGCCATCTCGGTCACCAGCTCTGACGGCAATGTCGTCTTCACCACGGTTCCTCGCTTCTCCGAGCCCGGCGACCAGGTCGAGCCCGGCTCCACGCTCAGCACCATGCCCGGCACCATCGTCGAGGTGAAGGTCGCCGAGGGCGACACGGTGGCCGCTGGTGATGTCCTCCTGATCATGGAGGCCATGAAGATGGAGCTCTCAATCACCACCTCCACCCCCGGCATCGTGAGCTCGGTTCCCATCTCGGCTGGTGACACAGTCGATGCCGGTGCGATCCTGGCGGTAGTAGCCGTCGACTGACCCGCGGATCCCCGCAGAACGGAGTGCCCCATGCCCATGGCCATTCACGCCGCCGAGGCCCCTGACCGGGTGGCCACGATCATGGCCCGGTCGGGTGAGTCCGTGACCTACGGCGAGCTCAACGAGAACAGCCTCCGCCTGGCCCAGCTGTTGGCCGCCGCGGGTCTGGGCGAGGGCGATGTCATTGCCCTGTTCATGGAAAACAACATCCGATACCACGAGATCTACTGGGCCGCGGTCCGGTCGGGTATGTATCTGTGTGCGGTCAACCGGTACCTGACGGCCGAGGAAGCCGCCTACATCATCAACGACTCGGGCGCCAAGGCCCTGATCAGCTCGAAGGCCCTGGGTGAGGTAGCCGCCCGCACGGTCCCCGACATCGGGAATTGCGACATCCGATTGGCCGTCGATGGGCCGGTCGAGGGCTTCGACTCCTACGAGGACGCGGTCGCCCACCACGACCCAGACCCCCTCCCGGCCGAACCGCTGGGCGACTTCATGAACTACTCATCGGGAACGACCGGGCGTCCCAAGGGCATCCGCCGGCCCCTGACCGGCAACACCTTCGATGTCCCCTCGGCTCTCGATGGCCTGGTGGGCGGCCTCTACGGGGTGGGTCCCGACACCGTCTACCTGTCGCCCGCCCCCCTCTACCACTCGGCTCCGCTTGGCTTCACCGCAGCCACCCACAGCCTGGGTGGCACGATCGTGATCATGGACCGCTTCGACCCGGTCGAAGCCCTCGAACTCATCGAGAAGTACCAGATCACCCACAGTCAGTGGGTGCCCACCATGTTCGTCCGGATGCTCAAGCTCGATCCCGCCGAGCGGGAGGGGCATGATTTCTCGTCCCACCGGGTGGCCATCCACGCCGCTGCCCCCTGCCCGGTCGAGATCAAGCGCCAGATGATCGACTGGTGGGGCCCCATAATCAACGAGTACTACGGCGGCACCGAGCTGAACGGGTTCACCGCCCTCAACTCCGAGCAGTGGCTGGCCCACCCCGGTTCCGTCGGCTTGCCCCTGATCGGCGCCATCCACATCTGCGACGAGGAGGGCAATGAGCTGCCCACCGGCGAGCCCGGGGTCATCTACTTCGAACGCGACGAGATGCCCTTCACCTACCACAACGATCCCGAGAAGACCGACGACGCCAAGCACCCGGACCATCCCCTCTGGACCAAGCTCGGCGACATCGGTTACGTCGACGACGACGGGTTCCTCTTCCTCACCGACCGTGAGTCGTTCATGATCATCTCCGGCGGAGTCAACATCTACCCCCAGGAGATCGAGGACACCCTCGTCATGCACCCCAAGGTGGCCGATGTGGCCGTGGTCGGGGTGCCGAACCCCGACATGGGAGAAGAGGTCAAGGCGGTGGTGCAGTTGGCGGCCGGCGTCGAGGCCACGTCCTCGGTGGCCGACGAGATCCAGGCCTACGCCCTTGAGCACCTGGCCAACTACAAGGTACCCCGCAGCATCGACTTCGAGGCCGAGCTCCCCCGCCTGGAGACCGGCAAGCTCTACAAGCGACTACTCCGTGACCGCTATTGGGGCAACAAGGACTCCCGAATCGTCTGACCCGACCCGCTACCGGACCTGGGTTGGGTCCAGTGGGTGTCGGCCACTCAGTTCGTCTTTTGGCCGGGGGCCTTGTAGATCGGGCAGGAGCCGGTCAGGCCCGTAACCACACCGATGAGTCCGTCGATCCCCAGGATCACCCCAACGGCGCCTCCCATCGAGAGGCTATGACGGCCGCGGACGGGACCAGCCGACCCCATCGGCAGGCCAAGGCGCGGTCGCGCCACCCTCTGAACCCCGCCCCTCACGAACTTCCCGCGACGGGTGCCAGAAAACTCGGCTCTGGCGCGGAAAGTTCCCCGAGAACGGCGTCGGCGAACTGGCGGGTGGATGATCCCCTGACCGGCGATGTCGGGGGCACTGCCGTGTACCGGCTCGAAGTAGGCGTATTCGTCGCCCACGGCCGCGCTCGGCGCCGTCCCCAGGCCTCCGCTGAGCCCGGCCGCGGCGTCGGACAGGATGTCGCCGTAGAGGTTGGGCATGACCACCACATCGAGGCTGTGGGGGATGGCCACCAGCCGGCGGGCGAAGTCGTCGATGATGTAGCTGTCGACCTCGATGTTGGGGAATTCGGCGGCGACCGGTCAGGCTCAGGGGCTCGAGCTCGGACAAGTCGCCCTCGAGACCCAGGTAGAGGTCTTCGAGGTTCTCGCGGACGATCACGAAGTCGAGATCGTCGGGCCGAGCCAGGGGGGTGACCGATCCGGGAATGTGGCGTACGGGTCGGATGTTGGCGTAGGTCTGGCGCCCCCAACGGAGATGGAACAGGGCCCGCCCCGAAGTGCCGTTCGTCGCGCCGAACAGGCAGGTCTCGGTGGCGTCGATCATCTCCTGGGCGGCATCGGGTTCAGCCCCGTCGACCGGGTGCCAGTCGATATCGGCCCCACTGGCATCCACGACCTCCACGGTGGGAGCCACCACCTCAGGGGCCGCGTCGTCGCCGGCAATGAGACACACGGAGCTCATGAGACTTCCTCCTAGGAATCGGGGGCGAGAAGCTGGTCCAGGGGCTCACCGTCGGCCGGTCCGAGACCATGGGGCTTGTTGTCGAATCTACTGCCGGCGGATGCCTACTGGTCAGTCCAGTCGGTCCAGTCGGTTCCGGTTTCGCCCAGGTAGGTGCGGATGGCGGTTCCCAGGGTGGGGAAGAGCCGATCCTCACCGATCCGGGCCCGCAGCCCCATCCGGCGGAGTCGATCACGAGCCGGCCCCTTCAACTCGGCAATGGCCAGCGTCACGTTGCGCTCGTCGAGCTCGTCGATGAGGTCATCGAGCATCTCGGCGGCGGTGGAGTCGATACCGGTCACCGGTTCGGCAGCCAGGATCAACCAGTCGACCCGGCGGCCCGATCCGTCGACCAGCTCGAGGATGCGGTCGCGGAATGGTTCGGCGTTGGCGAAGAAGAGGGGGGCGTCGAACCGGTAGATGAGCAGGCCGGGGATGACGTCGGCCACCGGGTCGCGGGCCCGATCGTGGTAGCCCTTCAACCCCGGTATGCGGCCGAGCTCGGCACCGTAGGGACGCGAGGCCCTCCTGACGAAGTCGGCCATGGACAAGGCGATGGCCAACACGATGGCGGGGAGGACGCCCAACAGCGGGACTCCAATCATGGCTGCCACGGCCAGGGCGAAATCGCCGCGGTGGACCTTGCGGAGCCAGAAGATGGTCCCCAGGTCGAAGAGGCTGAACGAGGCGGCGATGACGATGGCGGCCAGCGCGGCGACGGGCAGATCGGCCAGGGCACCGGCGCTGAAGGCGGCCACCCCCACCACCACCGCGGCCCCGGCCAAGCCCGTGATCTGGGAGGTCGAGCCCATCGAGGAGGCGACCGCGGTACGCGAAGTCGAAGCGCTGACCGGGAAGCCCTGGAACAGGCCCGCCGCGATATTGGCCGCCCCGAGAGCTCCGATTTCGTGGTTGGGATCGACGCGGTCTCCCTGTTTGCCGGCCATGCCCCGGGACAGGGCGGTGGTGTCGGCCAGGGTCACGAAGGAGATGGCGAACGCGCTCACCACCAGGGCCGGTAGATCATCGACGGGCACCGTGGGCAAGGAGGGTGCCGGGAACCCCGAGGGCAGCTCACCCACGACCGCGATGTCGTCGTCGAGCCCGAACCAGCCCACCACCGCCATGGCCATCAGGACCGCCACGAGCATGCCGGGCAGGCGGGGGGCGAGGAACCGGGTCGCCAGGACCATGGCCAACACGCCGAGGCCGATGGCCAGAGCCGGGCCATTGGTCTCGGAGCCGACGTCGCGGGCGAAGGCGCTGACCTCCTCGATGAACCCACTGGCATCGGTGGAGAAGCCGAAGAGCCGGGGCAGCTGCCCGGCCAGGATTATCAGGGCCAGCCCATTCAGGTAACCGATACGCACCGGACGCGACAGGAGGTCGGCCAGGGCGCCCAGCCCGGTGGTTCCGGCCACCAGGCACAGGACCCCCATCAACACGGCCAAGACGCTGGCGTGGGCGATGGCGAGATCGGGGTCGCCCTGGGCGCCGGCGAGGGGAACCACCGCGGCGAAGATCATGGGGGCCAGCGATGAATCGGGCCCGAGCACCAGGGTGGGTGAGGGCCCGAACAGGGCGTAGGCGATCAGTGTGATGGCCGTGGTGTAGAGGCCAGTGATGGCAGGGAGGCCGGCCAGCTGGGCGTAGGCCATACCCTGGGGCAGGAGAAGGGCCGACAGCACCAACCCGGCCACGATGTCGCCTCGGACCGACCCTCGCTCCTGGCGCCGGAGCCGGGTGATCCCAGGGAACCAACCCGCGGGGTCGAGGTGGTGGCGCTGCACTGCCCCACCGTACCGGAGGTCGCTACGACGTCGAAGAGGCAGAGCGGGTAGGCGAACGCAGCCGGGGCCCGAGCGGTCCGGCGCCGATCTCGGTCACCTGTCCGCTCAGCTCCTGAGACGACAGTGTCACCCCGGTGTGCGAACATGTGTTCGATGTCCGATCACCCGGCGACCCCCATCCTCCACGCCGACCTCGACGCCTTCTACGCGTCGGTCGAGCAGCGCGACTCACCCCGCCTCCGAGGGCGGCCCGTCATCGTCGGTGGTGGGGTGGTGCTTGCCGCCAGCTACGAGGCTCGCCGCTTCGGGGTCCGCACCGCCATGTCGGGCCGCGAAGCCCGCCTGCTGTGTCCCGGCGCCGTCACGGTCGAGCCACGGATGGACGCCTATTCCGAGGCCAGCAAGGAAGTGTTCGCCATCTTCCATGACACCACCCCGATGGTCGAGGGCATCTCGATCGACGAGGCCTTCCTGGATGTCGGAGGCCTGTTCCGTCTCGTGGGGCCACCCCGACAGGTCGCCGCCACGTTGCGTCAACGGGTGGCCGAAGAGGTCGGCCTGGTGCTCACGGTGGGGGCGGCCCGCACCAAATTCCTGGCCAAGGTGGCCAGCGGGGTGGCCAAGCCCGACGGATTGCTGATCGTTCCGCCCAACGGCGAGGTCGACTTCCTCCACCCCCTACCGGTCAACAAACTGTGGGGGGTCGGGCCCAAGACCACCGAGAAGTTGGCAGCCCGGTCTCTCCACACTGTGGCCGATGTGGCGGCCCTCGACCGGGGGGCGCTGGTAGCCCTGGTGGGCCAGGGCGTGGGCCACAAGCTCCACGCCCTGGCCCGCAACCGCGACCCTCGGCCCGTAGAGGTCGGCCGACGCCGGCGCTCCATGGGCAGCCAACGGGCCCTGGGGCGCCACCCCCGGACCATGACCGAGCTCCAAGCCATACTCAACGGCCTCGTGGACCGGGTGGCCGAGCGGCTCCGCAAGGCCAACCGGGTGGCTTCGACGGTCACCCTGCGACTCCGCTTCCACGATCTGGCCACGCGGGCCACCCGCAGCCGCACCCTGCCCGAAGCCACCTCTGACACCCAGCCCTTGCAGGGGGCCGCGCGGGGCCTACTCACCGACTCCGAGCCCCTCATCGACGCCAACGGCATCACCCTGCTGGGCATCACCTTGTCGGGCCTCAGTGATACCAACGCGGTCCAACTCGGACTGCCGTTCGACCAGGGGAGAGGCGAGGCCCTCGATACTGCCCTTGACGGTGTACGCCAGCGGTTCGGCAGTCGATCGGTCGGGCGGGCGGCGCTGGTGGGCCACCGGACCATGGAAATGCCCTCCCTACCCGAACCACACCGGGAGGAGGCCAACCGGCCGTCCTAGGAGAACGGTTCGTGGAGGCCCAGAAGGTTCTGGACGCGTCGGTGGCCGGGCCCTGGGCCCGGCCACCGTTCACGTTCTGGGAGATGTGTCAGTCTACGGGAATGCGGGCCATCAGGTCGGCCTTGCGCTCCTCGAAGGTGTCGAGATCGATCTTCTTGTCGGCGTACTCGCGGTGGAGCACCTCGACGGCTCGCAGGAGCTCTCCCGGCGATAGCTCGCCGCCATCACTGACCGGCATCGGGGCCGGAGCCTCTTCGACTTCCTCGGGGTCAGGGGTGCGGCCGAGGCGCTTCTCACGCTTGGCCGCGGCCTTGGCCTTCTTGGCCCGATCCCGCTGAAGCTTCTCGAAGGTCGTTCGGTTTGCAGCCATGGAGATCTCCTCGGTCAAGCGTATTCGTATGCTGGGGGCCGCGCGCCGCATGTGCAGGACACTCCACGCATCGACGTGGGGGTGGCAATCAGGCCACCCAACCCTATGTCGAAGCCCCGAGAACCCGGTGAGCGGGACGCGACCGCCACTTGCGACGCGTCGAAACCGTCTGCCAGGCCCTCAGACCAGCCGCTCCACTATAGGCCCCCGACAGCCGATTCATGTGGCAGGAACTCGCCGAGATGCCAGAATCCGCCGGTGCAACTGTTCCTCCAGAGGGTCTTCGACGGCCTCGCCAACGGAGCCATCTACGCCTCGCTCGCCGTCGCGCTGTCCGTGGTCTATCGGGGCTCGGGAGTCCTCAACCTGGCTCAGGGTGAGTTGGCGATGATCGGCGCTCATATCGCCGCCCTGCTGTCCTCACCCGCCATTCCGGGCCTCTTCGGAAGCGGTGTTGCCGCCTGGTTGGGCGCTCCGCTTCCGGTGGCAGCAGCCATTGCCGCGGCCGCGGTGCTCACGGCCCCGCTGGGCATGGTCATCGAGCGTTTCGTGGTTCGTCCCCTGGATCGGGACGACCTGGTCCAGATGGTGGGCGTGACCCTGGCTCTGTTCCTCCTGCTCAACGCCCTCGCCGGCGAGCTCTGGGGATTCACCCTGCGTATCGACTCGCCGTTCCCGTCCGGACCGGGTGACCGGATCCTGATCGGGGGAGCCCGGCTGCGATGGGAGACAATCGGGATCGTGGCCACCATGGTCAGCCTGGTGTTGATCCTGGGCCTGATCCAACGTCACACCAAGCTCGGTCTGGCCTTCCGTGCCGTGTCATCGAGCCGACAGTCGAGCGAGCTGGTGGGGATTCCGGTCGGACGGGTGCTCGCCGCGGCATGGGGCATTGCTGCCGGGCTGGGTGCCATCGCCGGCGGATTGGTCGGTGGAGCCATCGGCGTGGCGCCCGGCATGATGGTCCGAATCCTGATCCTGGCCCTGGCCGCCGCAATAGTGGGAGGCCCGGCCCGGCCCGGCGCCGCCCTACTGTCAGGCCTGGGCTTGGGTATCGGCGAGGCCCTCCTCATCGGCTACCTCGACTTCATGTCCTCGAACCTGGCGGTGGTCTGGGCGATGGGCGTCATGGTGCTCATCTTGCTCTTCCGGCCCGAAGGCCTGGCGCCGGCGACTTCGATTGGTGGTCGCCAATGAGCGATTGGTCGAGCGGACGCGAGGAAGACGTCGACTTCCGACGGATCCAGCGGACCAGGGGCGACGAGATCTTCGAACCCGGCCTTGATGTCGAGCCTCCCGACACCCGCGAGTTCCGGCCCCCCATCAGGCTGGCCGGATGGGCCCTGGTCGCACTTTGTGCAGTACTGACCCCGTCGGTCTTCGGGCCGCTGGGCCTCAGCGCGGCCACCCGCACCCTGGCGCTGGCCACTGCCCTCCTCGGGCTCCAGGTCCTGTTGGGCCATGCCGGCCTGCTCTCACTGGGGCACGGAGCCCTCATCGGCATCGGTGCGTGGCTCACCGGTGTGGTCGTCACCGAGATGGGGGTGGCGGTGGAGCTGGCCATCCCGCTGGCAGCCTTGGTGGGGGCAGGGGTGGGGGTCCTGATCGGTCTACCCGCCCTGCGAGTCCAGGGCATCGGTCTCGCTCTGCTCACCCTGGCCCTCGCCGTGTCCTTCCCGGTCCTGCACCGCAAGTTCGTAGGCCCCCTCGGCAAGGTCTACGACAAGCTGGTCCCTCCGGTGTGGACCGGGCTCCAGCCCGGCGACGACGAGCTATGGAGCTATGTGCTGGCCGTCATCGCCACCACGGTCGTCTACCTGGCCCTCCGCGAGCTCCTGGGCGGCCGCTTCGGACGCAGTCTGAGGGCGGTGCGTGACGATCCGGTGGCGGCGGCCGCTTTCGGTGTGCCGGTGGCCCGGATCCAGCTGGGAGCCTTCGCCCTCTCGTCCGCGGCGGCAGGCGTGGCGGGGGCCATTCTCGTGGCCCGGACGCCGTTCGTGTCCGGGGCCGACTACCCGTTCCAGTTCTCGATCCAGCTCTTCGCGGTGGCCCTGTTGGTGGGGGCCGACCGGCTCCTGGGGGCGCTGGGCGGCGCCATAGTGATGACCCAGCTACCCCGTGCGTTGAGTGGGCTGGGGTGGGTCGGCCTCGAGGACCTGATCTACGCGGTGGTACTGCTGGTCATCATCCGCGGCTTCCGCGGCCGAGGCGTAGGCCCATGGCTTCGCGACCAGCTGGTCACCACCCGACTGGGCCAGCCCCGGAAGCGACCGACCTGATCCGGTCGATCCCCGACGGTCAGGCCCGCTGGTTCTTCAGTCGCTTGGCCTCACGCCCGCGGGTGGTGGCGTCGGTGACGACCTTGCGCAACCGGACATGGTTGGGGGTGACCTCGACACACTCATCGGAGGCGATGAACTCGAGGGCCCGCTCCAGGGACAGCAGCCGGGGAGGGGTGAGGCGGACCGTCTCGTCGGCGGCGGAGGCCCGATGGTTGGTGAGCTTCTTCTCGCGGGTGATGTTGACGTCCATGTCCTCGGCCCGGGCGTTCTCGCCCACGATCATGCCTTCGTAGACAACCGCGCCAGGCCCGACGAACAGGCTGGCCCGCTCCTGGACGCTGGTGATGGCGTAGGCGGTGACCGCACCCCTTCGGTCGGCCACCACCGAGCCGGTGCGGCGGTTCCGGAGCTCACCCATCCAGGGCTCCCACCCCTCGAAGACATGGTGCAACATGCCCGACCCGCGGGTCTCGGTCAGGAACTCGGTACGGAACCCGATGAGGCCCCGGGCGGGAACGATGTAGTCGAGGCGTACCCAGCCAGTGCCGTGGTTGACCATGTCGAGCATGCGGGCCTTACGCTCGCCCAACAGCTGGGTGACGGCGCCCACGTGCTCTTCGGGTACGTCGATGCTGAGCCGCTCGGTGGGCTCGTGGAGGGTTCCGTCGATCTCGCGGGTGAGCACCTCGGGCTTGCCGACGGTGAGCTCGAACCCCTCGCGACGCATGATCTCGACCAGCACCGCGAGCTGGAGCTCGCCCCGGCCCTGGACCTCCCAGGTGTCGGGTCGATCGGTCGGGTTCACCCTCAGGGCCACATTGCCAATGAGCTCCGTATCGAGGCGGGCCTTGAGCAGGCGGGCCGTCATCTTGTTGCCGTCGTCGCCGGCCAGAGGGGAGGTGTTCACGCCCACTGTCATCGAGAGGCTGGGCTCATCGACGGTGATGACAGGGAGAGGGCGGGGATCCTCGAGGTCGGCCAGGGTCTCGCCGATGGTGATCTCGTCGATACCGGAGATGGCGATGATCTCGCCGGGCCCGGCCTCGCCGGCCTCGACCCGGTCGAGGTTCTCGGTGACGTAGAGCTCGCCGACCTTGGCCCGGGCCACCGAGCCATCGATCCGACACCAGGCAACCGACTCCCCCTTGCGGATCACACCCTGTCGGACCCGGCAGAGTGCCAGGCGGCCCACGTAGGGTGACGAGTCGAGGTTGGTGACCCAGGCCTGGAGGGGATGATCGGGCTCGTACCCGGGGGCCGGCACATGCTCGAGCAGGGCCTCGAACAGGGGTCCGAGATCGGTGCCAGGCTCGGAGGGGTCGAGGGTGGCCGTACCCTTGCGGGCGTCGGTGTAGACGATAGGGAAGTCGATCTGGTCCTCGGTGGCGTCGAGATCCAGGAACAGCTCGTAGGCCTCATCGACAACCGCCTCGATGCGGGCATCGGGACGATCGATCTTGTTGACCACCAGGACCACGGGCAGCCGGGCTTCGAGGGCCTTGCGCAACACGAATCGGGTCTGGGGGAGGGGGCCTTCGCTCGAGTCGACCAGAAGCACCACACCATCGACCATGGTCAGAGCCCGCTCGACCTCGCCACCGAAGTCCGCGTGGCCCGGGGTGTCGACGATATTGATCTTGACCTCACCGCCACCGTCGGGGCCCGGCACCCGGACTGCGGTGTTCTTGGCCAGGATGGTGATGCCCTTTTCGCGCTCGAGGTCCATGGAATCCATGACCCGGTCTGCTACGGCCTCGTTGACGCGGAACGCGCCCGACTGCCACAGCATGGCGTCGACCAGGGTGGTCTTGCCGTGGTCGACGTGGGCGATGATGGCCACATTGCGGAGATCGTCGCGCCGGGCGGGGGGAAGCTCGGTGGTGCTCACAGCTCATTAACGGTACCGGCGGCGGGAGTGTCTCCCCCTCTGGCGCGTGAACTACGGTCAGCGGCCATGTACATCGACGGGTCCTGGGTAGAGGCGATCGGCGGCGGAACCTTCGCGGTGACGAACCCCGCCACGGGTGAGGAGATCGGGCAGATGCCCGACGGCGGGGCGGATGACGCACGCTCCGCGATCGAGGCCGCCGACCGCGCCTTCGCCTCCTGGTCGCGCACCACCGCCCACGAACGGGCCGACATCCTGCACAGGGCCTGGCAGCTCATGGTGGATCGCTCCGAGGACCTGGCCCGCCTCATGACCATCGAGCAGGGCAAGCCGCTGCGGGCGTCGCGAGCCGAGGTCAACTATGGCGCGGACTTCCTCCGCTGGTTCGCCGAGGAGGCCCGCCGCATCACCGGTGAGTGGCTCCCGTCGGCCCGCCGTGACCAGCGGTTTCTCGCCCTCAAGCAGCCGGTTGGGGTGGTGGCTGCGGTCACGCCCTGGAACTACCCGATCTCGATGCTCACCCGGAAGATGGGCCCGGCCCTGGCGGCGGGGTGCACCCTGGTGCTGAAGCCGGCCGAGGCCACCCCGCTCTGCGCCAAGGCCGTCTACGAGGTCTTCATCGACGCTGGTGTGCCCGCCGGCGTGATCAATATGGTGACGGCCTCCGATCCGGTGCCGATCGGCGATGTCTTCACCTCTGACCCCAGGGTCCGCAAGCTCACCTTCACTGGTTCCACCGCGGTGGGCCGGCTTCTGGCCTCCAAGGCGGCCGGAAACCTGCAGCGGGTCTCCGTTGAGCTGGGGGGCCACGCCCCGTTCATCGTGTTCCCCGATGCCGACCCAGTCCATGCGGCCAAGGGTGCCGGCGCCCTCAAGTTCCTCAACGCGGGTCAGGCCTGCATCAGCCCCAACCGGCTGTACGTACACGCCGATGCCGCCGACGCCTTCTGCGGGACCCTGATCGAACGGGTGGGCCGCCTCCAGACCGGCAACGGGCTCGAGGACGGCATCGGAGTTGGCCCGCTGGTCAATGATGGGGCCGTGGCCAAGGTCGAGAACCAGGTCGAGGACGCCCGGGCCAAGGGTGCGGGGGTGCCGGTGGGCGGCCACCGCCTCACCGATGGGCCCCTGGGCAGGGGACACTTTTTCGCACCAACCGTGCTCACCGAGGTCACCCCTGAGATGACCATCTACCGGGAAGAGACGTTCGGACCCATTGCCCCCGTGATCGTCTACGACGACGTCGACCAGGTCATCGACATGGCCAACGACACCAACTACGGCCTGGCTGCCTACGTGTACACGCGCGACATCTCCACCGCCATGAACGCCTTCGAGGACCTCCGATTCGGAATCATCGGTATCAATGACGTGAACCCGACCTCGGCCTCCGCCCCGTTCGGCGGCATGAAGGACTCCGGCATCGGCCGCGAGGGTGGCCAAGAAGGAATTGGCGAATACCTCGAGGTCAAACTGGGCGGTTTCGCGATCTGAGCTCGATCCCGCCACTGTGGGGGTCCAGGATGAGGCGGATCGCGTCACCGGCGAAGCAATCGGCCTCATGTTCGCGCTTCGTGTCTGTCAGTGGTGGCTGCCATGGCCATGGTCGTCGATCACGAAACCCTCGTCGGTCTCGAGGACGCGCCCCGCGAACGCCTCGCGCAGATTGTCAGCGGCCAGGACACTGGCCGGCGACCCGACCGCGACCACCCGAGTGGACAGCAGCACCACCTGGTCACAGGCCCTCGCCTCCTCAAGATGGTGGGTGGACAAGACCACGGTGGTGCCGGCCCGGGCGAGGTCCGCCACCAGATCGAGGATGCGGGCCTGGCTGGCCAGATCGAGGCCGGTGAGGGGTTCGTCGAGCAGGAGGAGCTCTGGGTCAGCAGCCAGGGCTTGGGCCACCAAGATGCGCTGCTGCTGACCTCCGGACAGCTCACCGAACTGGCGATGGCCCAGTTCGGCCACCTCCAGGCGGTGGGCGGCGTCGGCCACCAGCTCCTTGTCACGGCTGGTGAATCGCCCCAGCAGGCCATGGTCGCGGTAGCGGCCCATGCGCAGGATCTCGGCGACGGTCAGGGGCAGCCAGCGGTCGGCCCCGTGGCGTTGCTGCACCAGCGCGACTCGGGGGGGTTGGCCCCCGTCGATCTGCATCTCGCCCGCCGACGGCTCGATGAGCCCGCCCAGAATCCGTAGCAGGGTGGTCTTGCCCGAACCGTTCGAGCCCACCAACGCTGTGGTGGAGCCTCGTTCGAGGGTCAGGTCGACTCCTACGAGAGCCAAGTGGGTGCCATAGCGGACCGCCAGGTCGCGCAGGGTGATGAGGGGCGCCGTCACGGCCTCCAGCCTCGCAGGCCCGCTCCGTTTCTGGCCAGCCGGCCCTCCACCCGGGACCACGCCCCGAGTGGGACCATGCGGTCATGAACCGAGAGATCGCCCCTGCGGGATTGGCCCCGCCCCCGGCCAACTACGCCCATGCGGTCCTGAGCGAGGGTCCGGCCCGGCTGCTCCACACCTCGGGCGTGGTCCCGGTCGCCCCCGATGGCTCCGTTCCGGAGTCGATCGACGATCAGGCCGAGGTGGTGTGGGCCAACCTGCGGGCCATGCTCGACGATGCCGGGATGGCACCATCCGACGTGGTTTCGGTCACCACCTATGCGGTGATCGGGCAGGAGCTGGTGGGGGTCATGGCGGCCCGGGACCGGGCCCTGGGTGGCCACCGGGCCGCTTCAACCCTGGTGACGGTACCTGCGTTGGCTCAACCGGCTTGGAAGATGGAGATCGCGATCATCGCCTCTTCGCCCGACGGCCGGCCTCGATAGGTGACCGGGATCGGCCGGGCCTCCCCTTCCCCTCTCGCTCGCGGGCGCTCACGGGCCGGTCGGGCCACGGCTGGGCTCGCCTACTTGCTCCTCCGCCCAGCTGGTCACTGACCGGCGAGGCGGAGAATCTCAGCCAGCGACGTCGTGCCCTCTGCCACCCGATGGAGCCCCACTTCGAGCAGGGTGAGCATGCCGGCCTGTCGGGCGGAGCGGTTGATCTCGGCCCGCCCCTTGTGGGCCATGACCAGCTCACCGATCTCGTCGGAGAAGGGCAGGACCTCATGGATGGCCTGCCGACCCCGATAGCCGGACCCGCCACACCGCTCACAACCGGCGGGGCCGAACACGTCGAAGCCGCCCTTCTCGTTGTGGAAGTGTCCCGGGATCCCGAGCTCGCTCGTTTGCTGAGGGGCCAGGGACTCGGGCCGCTTGCATGAGGTGCACAGGCGACGCACGAGGCGCTGGGCGGTCAGCAGGCTCACCGCGGAGGTGACCAGGTACGGCTCGACCCCCATGTCGATCAGACGCAAGGGAGCCGAGGCGGCGTCGTTGGTGTGCAGAGTGCTGAGAACCAGGTGACCCGTCAGAGACGCTTCGGTTGCGATCCGGGCCGTCTCGGCGTCCCGGATCTCACCGATGAGGATGATGTCGGGGTCGGCTCGAAGGATCGACCGGAGGGCCCGGGCAAAGGTGACCTGAGCCCGGAGGTTCACCTGAATCTGTTTGATGCCGGTCAGCTGGTATTCGACCGGATCCTCGACGGTGATGATGTTGTGGGTCGGCTTGTTCAGGTAGCGCAGGGCCGCGTAGAGAGTGGTTGTCTTGCCCGAGCCCGTGGGACCGGTCACGATCACGCTGCCCCACGAACGGGCCAGAGCGGCGTGCAAATGATCCAGCTGGGACGGAAGCAGGTCGGCCCCCTCGAGCGAGGCCACCTGGGTGTCGGGCCGCAGGACTCGGAGCACGCAAGCCTCGCCGTGGACCGTCGGGATGGTGCTGACCCGGATATCGATGTCCTCGCTACCGATCCGGTGAGCAACCCGTCCGTCCTGGGGCGCCCGTCGCTCGGCAATGTCGAGATCGGCCATCACCTTGATGCGGCTGATGATGCCGCTGTGGAGGGCGCGGGGCGGTTGCATGGCTTCGCCCAGCACCCCGTCGACCCGGAACCGGATCCGGAGCTCCTCGCGGAATGGCTC
This sequence comes from Actinomycetes bacterium, assembly GCA_024225275.1. GTDB lineage: Bacteria > Actinomycetota > Acidimicrobiia > Acidimicrobiales > JAAEMS01 > JAAEMS01. The sequence continues at coordinate 27,367 of JAAEMS010000090.1, read as the reverse complement.
GATGTGGATGTCGGAAGCTCGTTCCTGGACCGCTTTGGTCAGCATGAGATCGATGAACCGCACCATCGGCGATTCCTCGGCGACGTCTTGGACGACGTCTTCCTTTTCGGGGTTGGCCACGGCCAGCTCATCGGCGGCCTCACGGATGGCGTCCAGCACCCTGGAATCAGCCGAACGGGTGCGATCGACCGCGGCCATGATCTGCTCGGGATCGGCCATCACCGGTCGAAGGGCGGTGCCCAACACCGATTTCAGGTCATCGAGGGCCAGCACGTCGATCGGGTTGGCCATGGCTACGACAATGGCGTCCCCTTCCCGACGGATCGGCACGGCCCGGTGCCGTTTGGCGAGTGAGGGCGGGACGGTCTGCGCCAATTCCAGATCGATGGGTCGATCCGCCAGGTCTTCGAACTCCAGGCCGAACTGGATGGCCAGGGCTCGGAGCAGGTCACCAGGCTGAATCCGGCCCTCGTCGAGGAGCAGGTCACCCAACCGCATCGATCGCTCACGCTGCCGGCCCAGGGCGCTCAGCACCTCGTCGTCGGTCAGCAGACCGAGGTCGACGAAGATCTCACCCAGTCGTCGACGGGGCGCGGCCTTTGCCGACGCTGCCGATACCGCATTCGCGGGCGCTGTCGCCGGGGCCACACTCACGGCCTTCAGACTCGCCCGCGGTCCACCATCCATGAGCCCGGTCTGGGGCGTCGTACCCCGATCGAGGTGCTCACGGAGCCAGTCCACCGGCCGAGGCTGGAAGGCGAAGCAACTTCGAGGAGTAATCGTGACCGCCATCCGCACCACCCAGCGGGGCTGGAACTACCAGGCCGTGGGCGTGGATGGAGAGATCGTCCAGGGCCGGGTAGGTGCCGGAACCGAGAACGATGCCGCCGCCGCGGTTCGCCGCATGGGTCTCCGGCCCGTGTCGTTGACCAGTGATTCGACCTCGGCCTGGAAGCGGGAGATAAGCCTCCCCGGCAACGGCAAGGCCGTGAAACCGGGCGATCTCGCGGTGGCGATCAGACAGTTGGCCACCATGGTCGGAGCGGGTGTGCCCCTGCTCCGCGTGGTGTCGGTCCTGTCCGACCAAGCCGACTCACCCCGGATCGGCGCCGCCTTCGCCGGGGTCCGCCACCAGATAGAGAGCGGGGCGTCGCTCTCGGAGGCTGCGGCCCGCCACCCGGAGGTCTTCGACCCCCTCATGGTCTCGGTGATGCGGGCCGGAGAGGTCTCGGGCGCACTGGACCAGGTTCTCGACCAGATGGCCATCGCTCTGGAGCGCACCGCCTCGGTACGGCGCAAGGTCCGATCGGTGTTGGCCTACCCACTAGCGGTTCTCGTCCTCGTGTTCCTCGTGCTGGCCGCCATGACTCTCTTCGTGATACCGGTGTTCCAGGGCATCTACGACGACCTTGGCAGCACCTTGCCGCTCCCCACGGCGATAGTCGTCGGGGTCTCCTCGTTCGTCACCGGGAACCTGCCCCTGGTGGTGCTGGGCGGGGGAGGGGCTGTATTCGGATTCAACCGTTGGCGGCGCTCGCCCGCCGGGCGACGAGCACTGAGCGCCATCGCCCTGCGAACGCCGGTTCTCGGAGCCCTGATCAGCCGATCCGCCCTGGCCCGCATGACCCGTACCCTGAGCGTTCTCCTGGGCGCCGGCGTCCCGATGATGGATGCCCTCGACATCACCGGCGAGGCGGTGGGCAACCAGAAGTTCGCCGCCGCCCTCAGCTCGGCCAAGGACGGAGTGCGCAGTGGTCAGTCCCTCGGATCCGCACTCGAGGCCACCAACGCCCTTCCGGCAATGCTCATCCAGATGGTCGAGGCGGGGGAGCAGAGCGGGCGCCTGGAGCAGATGCTCGACGCTCTCGCCGACCATTTCGAAGAGGAGGTCGACAGCGCGGCTGCCAGCTTCAGCTCGGTAGTCGAACCCGTCCTCATGGCCGTGTTGGGCACAACCGTGGGTGGACTCGTGATCTCGCTGTACCTACCCCTGTTTCGGGTCATCGACCTCGTCCAATGAGCCAAACCTCATACTCGCCCGAGGGGACCCGAGACTCAGTCTCGACCGGCACCGCGTGTGCAGAGAGATGGCTGAATAGCCAGCCAGAGGGTTGGAACGACATGACCGAAGAACTGAACGACGACCAGAAGGCCACCGGCGATGGGGGCTTCACCCTCGTGGAGATCATGGTGGTCGTGCTGGTGATCGGTATCCTGCTGGCCATCGGCATCCCGACCTTCCTCGGCGCCCGGGAACGGGCCCAGGACCGCAGCGCCCAGACCAGCCTCCGGACCGGTCAAACCACCGCCACGGTCTTGTTCACCGACGACATCACCTTCACCGATGCCACCACCGCGGCGTTGGCCGCCTCCGAGCCCGCTCTGAGCTGGCTGGCCGCCGGTACCGCCTCGACCGACGACGGCGCGGTGAGTGTGGCCTTCACCGTCAACGGTTCCGAATGGGCCGCCGCGGCCATGTCGGCCAGCGGCACCTGCTTCTTCATCCACCTCGACTCGGGAGCCGCCACCACCTACGGCTCAACGACGACCGCCTCGAACTGCACCGGGACCCAGGCGCTGAGCGCCGCCGGAACCTCCTGGTAGTCCGTCCAGCCATCTCCGGTTTCCGCTCGAGGGCGGGAGGGTTCGCCCTCCCGCCCTCGGCGCGTCCCGGCCCCCGTCAGTGATGCCGCGAGCCCTCGCCGGCGGCCAGATCCTCAACGTCAATGCCCCAATCTGCCGCCCGCGGGGATCGAGGGAGCCCTCGACACGGTCCTGAGTGACCCCATCCCCTACAGCCTCCATTCTCCGTCCCTCACCCCGACCGGCACCGATCGCTACCCAGTGCGGTTCGAGACCCATGGCCCCTTCTATGGCCCGGATGGCACCGACACCCACGCGGTCGAGGCCGGTTGTGTGTCGGTGACAGCCCTCTCGTCGACCGGCCCAACCCCGCCTGGACAACGCGGCACCAGACGGCGGATGGTGACCTTGGTCCCTGGTTGCCGGGCCCCGCCGCAAGGCACTTTGGGCTGGACCGAACGGCTGAGGGACGTGCACTGGTGGCCCATACCCAGACTGAGGAGACCGCGACTGCAACCGCGATCGCCGTTCCGTTGCCGATGACGGGCAACGAGGCTCTCGCGCGCGGCGCCTGGCAGGCCGGCGTGGAAGTGGCCGCCTCCTACCCGGGCACGCCCTCGACCGAGATCATGGAAGCACTCGGCGAGTACCCGTCCGCCGACCTGCACGCCCAGTGGTCACCCAACGAGAAAGTGGCGCTCGACGTGGCCATCGGGGCCGCCCTCGCCGGAGTGCGGGCCGCCTGCACGATGAAACACGTCGGACTCAACGTGGCGGCCGACGCGTTCATGTCGCTGACCTACATCGGCGTCAACGCTGGTCTGGTCCTGGTCGTGTGCGACGACCCGGGCATCCATAGTTCGCAGAATGAGCAGGACACCCGCCTCCTCGCCCGTATGGCCCACGTACCCGTCCTCGAGCCGTCGGACGCCCAGGAAGCCCTCGACTTCATGGGTCTTGCCTTCGACATCAGCGAACGCTTCGACACCCCGGTGATCGTGCGCAGTACCACCCGGTTGTCCCACACCCGCAGTCTGGTGCAGGTCGGCGACCGAAGAACGGTGGCCCCCCGCCCCTTCGTCGCCGACCCCACCAAAGCGGTGATGATTCCGGCTCACGCTCGGCTCCGGCATCCCCTGCTGTTGGAGAGGGAGGCCGAGGTCGGGTCCTTCCTCGCCGACCCCGCTCTGGCCCAGGCCGAGGGTGGCGACCCAACCTTTGGTGTCATTACCGCTGGTTTGGCCTTCACCTACGTCAAGGAGGTCGTGGGCAACGCCCCCGTGCTCAAGCTCGCCGGCTCCTACCCGCTGGCCACCGATGCGGTCGAGGCGTTCTGCGACACCGTGGACCGGGTCTTCGTGGTCGAGGAGCTCGAACCGGTGATCGAGGAGGCAGTGGGCCGACTGGGTATCGAGGTCGAGGGCAAGCAGTGGTTTCCGCGGGTCGGGGAGCTTTCGCCCCTGCTGGTAGCCACGGGGTTTGCCTCCGCTGGGGTACTCGAGGCCCCTCCCGAGACCGGAGCTTGGGAGGTAGAGACCGTCGTACGCCCTCCGGTGCTCTGTGCCGGCTGCCCCCACGTGAGCTCCTATCTGGCCACCCGGGCGGTCGGGGTCCAGGTGGCGGGCGACATCGGCTGCTACACCCTCGCCGCCATCGAACCCCTCGAAGCCATCGACACCACCGTCTCGATGGGTTCGAGCATCGGCAACGCGATCGGCATGGCCAAGGCCGGCACCGCACCCCACCCCGTCGTCGCCACGATCGGCGATTCAACCTTCCTCCATGCCGGGCTCCCAGCCCTGCTCGATGCCGTGTACAACCTGGCCAACATCACGGTCCTGCTGCTCGACAACGGCACCGTGGCCATGACCGGCGGCCAGGACCACCCCGGTACCGGACGCACCTTGCGCGGTGAGGCCACCCACCGGGTCAACTACGAGGAGCTGTGCCGGGCCGTCGGCGTCGACTGGATCCGGCGAGTCGACTCCTACGACCTCGCCGCCGTCCATCAGGCCCTCCGCGAGGGCACCGAGTACGAGGGGGTGGCGGTCATCATCTCTGACCGGCCCTGTGTCCTCGACCCGGTGAAGATCGTCGGCCCCGCATTCAGAGTCGACAGCGAAGCCTGTACGGCCTGCCAGAGCTGTATGAACCTGGGCTGTCCCGCCATCCTCTGGTCCGACGAGACCCTCGAGGGCAAACACAAGGTTCGAATCGACGAGGCGGCCTGCATCGGCTGCAGCCTCTGTGTCCAGGTCTGTCCCACTGACGGTTTCGTGCCCGTCCTGACGGATGAACGATCATGAGCGAAACCGGGGCCAGTGCTCCCACCAACGTCCTGATCGTGGGCGTGGGCGGCCAGGGCGTGATCATGGTCTCGAAAGTGCTGGCCCGGGTCCTCCAGATCGAGGGTCACCAGGTCAAACAGAGCGAGGTCCACGGCATGGCCAAGCGGGGCGGGGCCGTGTTCTCCCACATCCGCTACGGGCCCGAGGTGTGGTCGCCCACCATCCCCGCCGGCCAGGCCGACATCCTCGTCGCCCTCGAATGGTCCGAAGGTCTGCGCTGGCTCGACTACCTCCGCCCCGACGGGGGCACGTTCATCTCAGACACCCGGGCCATCGTGCCCCCGTTCGCCTGCCGCGACCGGACCCCTGGAGCTTCCAGCGCCTACCGGGTCACCGACGTCGCCCGGGTGGCCGAGCTCGTTCCCCACGCGGTAGCCCTCGACGCATCCTCTCTGGCGAGGTCACTCGGCAACGAGCGGGTGGCCAACACCATCCTGTTGGGGGCTCTGGCCGCCGTTCTCGACGTACCGATGGAGACCTGGCGGTCAGTCGTGGCCGAGTCCGTGCCCCCGGCAACTGTCGAGACGAACCTCGAGGGCCTCGATGCCGGCCGGAACTGGCAGCCCGACGACCAGCCCGGAGCCGTCACATCCCCAATCACCACCCCCCCGGTCGAGGTCACCGTCGAGCTCGAGATCAACCCGGCCTGGTGCAAGAGCTGTGACATCTGTGTGCAGTTCTGCCCGGAGCGGTGTCTGACCCTCGACGCAGAACGTATCGTCGAGCTGACTGACCCCGCGGCCTGCACCGGGTGTCGGATCTGCGAGTGGTTGTGCCCCGACTTCGCCATAAACGTCCATTTGTCCGAGACCGCGGTGACCGCCTGATGTCTGTTTCCGCCCGGCCTCCGACCGACCAAGCCATGAACCTCCAGGGCAACGAGGCCTGCGCCCTCGGCGCCGTGGCCGGGGGCTGCCGCTTCTACGCCGGGTATCCCATCACGCCCTCCTCGGAGATCGCCGAGCACATGGCCGCCCAGCTCCCCCCCGTCGACGGTGTCTTCATCCAGATGGAGGACGAGATCGCATCAATGGGGGCCGTCCTCGGAGCCTCGATGGGTGGAGCCCGGGTCATGACGGCCACCAGCGGACCCGGCTTCTCGCTCATGCAGGAGCACATCGGGTTCGCGGCGGCCGTCGAGGTGCCATGCGTCATCATCGACGTCATGCGGGGTGGCCCCAGCACCGGGATGCCCACCCGACCGTCCCAGGGCGACGTCATGCAGGCCCGGTGGGGGACCCACGGTGATCACACCATCATCGTCCTCGCGCCCGCCTCGGTACCCGAGATCTATGCCGAGACCATTCGGGCCTTCAACCTCGCCGAGCAGCTGCGGAGTCCGGTGGTCATCCTCTACGACGAGATCATCGGCCACCTCACCGAGACTGTGGACCTGTCGAGCATCAGCGAGCCCGAGATCGTCGAGCGACGATGGGCCGACGGCCCGGCCGACCACTTCGAGCCCTACGCAGTGGGGCCCGACCTGGTTCCCGCCATGGCCCGTCCCGGAGATGGCTATCGCGTCCACACCACCGGCCTCACCCACGGCGACGACGGTTTCCCCACCCAGGAGCCCGCCGAAGTGGAGCGGGTCCAGACCCGGCTCCTGGCCAAGCTCGACCACCACCGCGACCTCATCGACCGGTTCGAGACCAGCCACACCGAAGACGCCGACGTCCTCGTGGTCGCCTACGGCATCACCGCCCGGGCGGCCGAGCTGGCCGTGGCGAGTTCTCGCCAGCAGGGCGTGAAGGCCGCCCTCTTTCGTCCGGTGACGGTCTGGCCGTTCCCCGCCGAGGCCCTGGTCGCAGCGGCCTCCGGGTGTCACACGATCCTGGTCCCGGAGATGAACGCCGGCCAGCTGATTCTGGAGGTCGAGCGACTGGCCGGCGCCGGCACCGAGGTACAGGGACTGAACCGAATCGACGGCGAGGCCATCGAACCGGCCCAGATGATCGAGCGACTCGCCACCATCAGTAGGTCCCACCAGGGAGAGGCGCAGTCATGACCGTCACCCCCGAGTCCCGCGTGGACATCACCTTCGACGTCCGGCGGTCGCTGCGCCTCGACCTGTTTCCCCACTTCTTGTGCCCAGGGTGTGGCCATGGCATCGCCCTGCGTTCCCTGCTATGGGCCGTCGATGAACTGGGTATCGATCTCGACAGCCTGGCCGTGGTCTCGGGAATCGGTTGCTCGGGTCGGTTGTCGGCCTACATCGATGCCAACACCTTCCATGTCACCCATGGACGGCCCCTCGCTTTCGCCACCGGTCTCAAGCTGGCCCGACCCGATCTGGAGGTTGTGGTCATCACCGGCGACGGTGACTGTCTCGCCATCGGCGGCAACCACTTCATCCACGCCTGTCGCCGCAACCTCGATCTGACCTGCATCATGCTGAACAACGAGATCTACGGCATGACGGGCGGGCAGGGTTCACCCACCACCAGCGCCGAGCGATTCACCACCACCACCCCCGGGGGCAACCACGAACCCACCTTCGACGCCTGTGCCGTCGCCACCGCGGCGGGGGCCGGTCTGGTGGGACGGGAGATCACGCTCCAGACGCCCAGCCTGAAGAACCTCCTGAAGGAGGCGCTGACCTACGATGGCTTCTCGTTCATCGAGGTGCTCTCCGACTGCACCGAGATCTACGGACGTAAGAACGACCTGGGTGACTCGGCCGAGATGGTGCTCAGCCAGAAGGCCGACATCCGGCCGTCCTCCTACGGCCCCAGCGACGACCTGCCGTTCCAGCCCACCCCACTACGCACCGGTGTCCTGTCGAGGTCCGAGCGGCGAGAGTACCGCGCCGTCTACGACGAACGGACCGCCGACCGGAGCAGGGCCGGCCAATGAGCGCTCTCGAGATCCGGCTCAGCGGCACCGGAGGCCAAGGCCTCCAGGTGGCGGCCCAGATCCTGGCCGACGCCCTGGTTCGCGACGGACGCCAGGTGGCCCGGTCACAGAGCTACGAGCCCACCTCGCGGGGTGGGCTCAGCCGCTCGGACCTGGTGGTGGCCGACGATCGGCTCCTGTATCCCTTGGTAACCGGTATCGACCTACTCCTGGTTCTGGCCCAGGAGGCGGTGGCCCTATCGGCACCACTGGTCCGCGACGCCGGCCTGGTGCTCGTCGACGAGGACCTCGTCACCGACCCACCGGCCACCACAGCCACCGTCGTGGCTCAGCCCCTCGCCCGCACCGCTCGCGAGCTGGGCTCGCACCGGATCTCCAATGTCGTGAGCCTCGGCGCCCTCACCGGCCTACGGCCCCTCTGCTCAGACGAGGCCTTGGAGGCCGCCGTCGAGGCGTTCGCCCCAGCCCGGTACCGCGCCCTCAACCAGCGTGCTCTCGCCGCAGGGAAGGCCCTCACCGAAGGGGCGGCGGTCTAGACGATCTCCCGCACATCCACCGCGTCGATGATCACCGAGCATGATCCCCAGTTGGTCGAACGCAGCGACAACAGACTGCTCGTACCGGTACTGGCCGGCAGGGTGAGTGATGTGGTGGTGGCACGTGGTCTCCACATGTTGACCGCGATCCGGGACACGACTGACCCGTCCCAGACCACCTCCATTGTCTTCGTGCGGGGACCGCAACGGGTGTTCTCTCCGAGCAGGAGCGTGAGCTCATAGGACTTGCCGTCCTCGGTGGGCAATTGGGTCGAGATCTCGCCCGCCCCAACTCCGGCCAGATCCACCCCATGGTCACCCTGGAACACCGTGTAGGAATCCCTCTGCACGAGATCGACGTCACCACTGGTCACCGACCAGCTACCACCGAGCACATTGCCGGATTCGAACTGATACCAGCCGGTGCCCATGTCATCGGGCGACAAGGAGGACGGGTCGGTCTCGAACCCTCCGTCGACAACCAGGTTCGGTGGTGGGTCAGGGGGGGTGCCGCCTCCGATCGGGGCCGGCGTCCCGTCGGCGGTGACCGTCGCGGTGAACCCGGGGCGGGGGGACACCACCCTCCAGTCGGTGATGGCACCGACCACGACCCCACCCGACTCGGTGAGCCCGGGGGAGATGGCCAGACCGTTCCAGCGCTGGACGATACTCGCCACGATGAGCGAGCCGGTGATCGAGACCGACGACGACCGGTTCCAGCGGGTGTCCGGGGCGTCGATGACGCCGTAGTAGGCGCTGCGCCAGCTGTGGATGTCGCCGCCACCGGGCTGGATGACCTGGATGTCCTCGGCGTACCCGCCGAGGTTCACATCGGCATCCATCAGGTAGACCCTGGCCCCAGCCGGAGCCGCGATGACAAGGGGCGGATTGACCACCGAGAGGCCCCCGTAGAGATACACCTGGCCTCCCGTACAGCTGAACGGGGTCCCGTTCTGGCCGTCGACGACCTCCCAGAAGAAATTCCCGGTGGGGCAGGCCCGCCCGCCGACGGGGGCAACCGGGTCGGTGAGTGGGGGAGGGCCGGACATCGTCACCGGATTCGGGCAGTTTCCGCATTTGCCGTCGGGTTGATACAGCTCCTGGCGGGTTCCGATGGAAGCGTTCTCGACGTCGAGCTCACCGGCGGTCCCCACGACTCCGTCGATCAGATCCGAGCTCATCGTGACCCTGCCCCGCTTCCAGATGAACAGGCTGAACGGACGCGTTGATCCTCCACCACCTCCGGAAGTGGTGGCTCTGGTGACCTCGACGGCCTCGGTGACACCGTCGATGGTGGCCTCGGCGTAGACGACCCAGGTGCCGTCATTGTCCCGGACGCCCTCGTACTGGTAGCTGTGACCGTCTACGGCGCCCGTTCCTCCCAGAATCGGGTCCGGGGCCAGAGCTATCCGGCTCAGGCCTTCGGCGGCCGCCAGCTCAGCGAGGAGCTCGGCCCGCAGCCGAGTCTGGTCCGCCGTGACCAGGGTCAGCTCGTTGGTGTGCAACCTGAGCAGGGAGAGGCCCGACATGGTCACGACGAGAACGGCCATGGTGGCCAGGAGCACACCGCCGCGGTCCTCAGACCACCGGCCCTGGCGTTTCAGCATGTCTGCTCCAGGAGGGCCCTGCGCCTGATGGTGACGCTACGGGTCAGTACATCGTCGCCTTTGTACTCGGGCATACGGACGGTGACCGTCACCGACGTCGAGCACGTCGACCACACGATCTGGCCATCAAGGAGGGGATCGAGGGCCGACCCGTCCCGGGCCGCGTAGCCCACGAAGGGCCCACCGGCAGCCTCGGTGCTGAGGCCTGCGGCCTCCAGCACCCATTCCGAGGTGACCGAGCCGTCGAAGGTGCGCCGCTCGAGCCCCGCGCTGGTGAGGCGCCATTCGGTCCACGTCCCCGCCGGGGCTGGGGATTCCAGGTGGAGCACCGACGCGGCTGAGCCGGCCGCCGGGCTGTTGACCCGGTCGGCGCTACGAATCTCGCTCGACAGCCGATCCAGAGCGATCGTGGTTTCCAGGCGGATGACCGCGGAGTCCGTGCGTCCGGTATCCGTTCGGGCCGACGCGGTGACCAGGCCTGCCACCGCGAGGGCCACCACTGAGATCAGAGCCAGAGCCAGGGTGATCTCCGCCAGCGTGGTGCCATCATCGCGCCGCCCGCGATCGGTGGGCCGCTCAGGCACCATCTAGTCCACCACCGTCCAGCCGGATCTCGTGGGAACCGAACCGGTCTGACCAGGAGACGGACACGGTGTACCGCTTCCAGTTCGCGCCGCCCGCGCTCTCCTCGAGAACGACCCGCCGAACGATGGTGTAGGTCTCGCCACCGACCTCGACCGCCTCGTTCCCCACCAGCCCGTCGGCCACCGCGACCATGGGTGAGCCCTCGAAGGTCGCCTCCCAACCGTCGGCGGTGGGATCGAGACCGGCCTGGCCGGGGGCGAGACCGGTGATGAACTCGATCTCCGATCGGGCCAGGGCCAGACCCTCTCGGCGACCGGCGGTGGCCTCTTGAGCGGCTCCCGAAGACTGATTGAGGGTCATCCAGCTCGCGGCCGCCACCAAGACGATGGCCATGGCCACCACCGCCTCCACGACGGTCCGGCCTCGGTCCTCACGCGGGCGCGGGCTGGGGAACCGGCGGAGCGACGAACAGACCATGGACTCAGTCTCGGCCGACCCGACCTCGCGAGAAGGCCGCCGACGGCGGGACCAAAGCCCTTCTGAATAGGGGAGCTGCTCCGAGACTGGGTCTGATGTACTCGTCCACCCACGGCCCGCGACTGGAATTGGGTCGCCGCTCCATTGTCGGTCTGTCGATCGACAGCGGTGCGGTCCGCGCCGCCGAGGTCGTGGTGGAGGACGGTCGGGCCCGTTGCAGCAAGGCGCTCGAGCTCGAGCTGCCACCGGGAGCGCTCGAGGACGGAAAGGTCGTCGACGCCGACGCCATGGTCTCGGTCCTGCGACAACTCCGACGCTCGGGCCGCTTTCGTTCCCGCCGGACCGTGATAGGCCTGGATGATCGTTCGATCTTCGTGCGCCGCACCACCGTGCCCGCCGCAGCGGCTCTCAACCTCGAATCGGCCGTGCGCTACGACGTCGGTGAGTTGCTGCCGTTCGATCTCGACCACGCCCTGGTCAGTTTCAGCGAGATCCACCGCAACGAATTCGAGGACGACGACGAGGCCGACACCATCGACGTGCTCGCGGTGGCCACCGACGGCCGCCACGTATCGGCTCTGGTCGATGTCGTGTCCCGCGCCGGGTGGCACCCCGTTGGGGTCGGGCCCGCGGTGACGGGGCTCATCCACGGAATGGAGCCTCCCGCCGAGCACACCACCGCCCTGGTCGACCTGGTCGACCCGGTCACCAGCATCCTGATCATGGAGGAGGGACGGGTGGCTTTCGTGCGGGGCGTGCCTGGACCGACTGCTGACGCCGGCCAGTTGGCCGAGGAGCTCGAAGCCCAGTTGTCATCGATCTCCAGCTTCCGCGGCGAGCAGGGCCCAGACGTGGCCATGCCCGAGGTGACCAACCGCGGCGACCACCGCATCGCCACGAGCGTGGCCCGATCCATCGACTACCACCAGGGCGAGCAGGGCTCGTCCCCCGTGACCAAGATCGTCCTGTCGGGCGAGCGCGCCACCGAGGGGCCCGTCCAACGCCACCTCGAGCAGGTCACCGGTGTCCCGGTGGGAACCGCTCCGCTGCGTTGGACTCCCGCACCCTCGGTCGATGCCCACCTCCATCTGGACTCGGTGGGGGTTGGCCTCGCTCACCTCGATCCCGTACCCGGCGTACCCGTGTTCGACCTCCACTCGCCGAAGTATCACCTACGACGGAGGGGACGGCACCAGCTCGCCATCGGCGGTCTGGTGGCTGGGCTCGCTCTGGTGGCACTGGCCGGGCCCTATCTCTCGGTCAAGGATCAGTCCGCGGACCTCGAGGCCGAGGCCCAGAGCCTCCGGTCGACCGCCAGCCTGCTCATCCCGGACCTCGAGGCCTTGGACCGAATCCATCAGCTCACCCGCAGGACCGAATCGGCCGACCGGCTACGAAGCGACCTGACCAACGGTGAGCTCCACTGGGATCGGCTGGTCTTCGAGCTCGCCGAGGCCATGCCCACCGATGCCTTCCTCACCCAGATGTCCTTCACCACCGGGGGGGCACAGGAGGCCCGCTTCAGCGGAGTGGGCGACGGAGTGGGGACGGCCCGCTTCAGTGGCATCGCCGCCAACCAGGCGACCGTCGCCGACTGGCTGGCTGCGATCGAAGCCCTGGATCCGTACGCCGACGTCTGGCTGGTCCAGTCGGGTGGAGGCCAGTTGGGCGACCCGGGCCTGGACGTCGTGCTGTTCAGCGCCGAGGCCATCATCGCCGAGGACGGCGTGGCCCCGGAACGGAGCCCGTCATGAGGGTGGCCAACCCATTGGCCCGCTTGTTCGGGCCCGCACTCATCATCTCAGTCCTGTGGACCGTACTGTTCTGGTGGCCGGCCACCGGGGCCCGGAGCGACGCCGCGGCCGTGCGCGACGCCGAGCTGACCAACCTGCTCGAACAGCAGACCGAGCTGGCGATCGCCCGCCGGGAACCAGTCGACGAGATAGAGCTCTTGGCCGTGTTGGCCTCGAGCACCGCCGCGGTACCCGAGGACGCGAACCTGGCCGGCGTCATAGACCTGTTGCACGAGACCGCCGCCGGCCGTTCGGTGGCCCTCACCCAGGTCGTTCCCGGCCGGGTGATCACCACCGTCGAGGACCCCAACCTTCCCAGCGGAATCGGTGCCATCGAGGTGGCGATCGCCGCCACCGCGTCGTTCGAGGACATCATGGGCTTCGTCGACGACCTCATGGCCACCGACCGGCTGTTGGTTCTCCGGGGACTGGACCTGATCTCTCGTGACGTTGGCACCGGCGACACCCAGGCCAACATCGAGGTGCGAGCCTACACATCCGGGATCGCGGTAGCGGAGGGCGAGGTCGGCATCGATCCGTCCACCCTGAACCGGGGGGGCTCGTGACCGAACAGCTCCGACCGGGGGTCATCGTCCTCGCCCTCCTGGCCCTGATCGCCGGCGTGCTGGGAGTTCGAACCCTCGCCAGCTCCCAGTCGGACAACGCCCCGGTGGGACAACCGTTCGTGATCGAGGCCGACTATCCCGCAACGGACCCTGCAGCCCAGGAGACCACCGAAGTGCTCTGGACCCGTCCGACCCAGCCGCGGAACCCCTTCGTCGTCACCTCCTCGTCACCGTTGGCCCAGGCCACCCCAAGAGAGGGTGGGGAGTACACGGTCGTACCGGACGAAGCCGAGGTACCCGAGGGTGGGGCCACCGGGGATCAACCCGCCGGCGACGCCCCAGCGGAGGCCGCTGACGAACCAGCCACCCAGCTCAGCAACTCTGCTCCAGCTCCGACCCCCGGCGAGGTTCTCGACATCGAGATCAATGATGAGGACCCGGGCGGGATCGGCGACGACATTCCCCTGGGCGAGTAGCCCACCCGACCCAACTACTGGGAAGCGTCGCGGGCGCTTCCGGTCATGGTGCCGACCCCGACAACTCCTCCGACGACTCGGCTGACGATTCCCATCTGACTGCTCCTCGGGCTGGTGGCGGATTCCCAGCTGTTCTCGACCCACCAGGGGTCCTTGTTGAGGCAAGTGAGGCGTAAGGATCACCGCCACAAGCATTCACATCAGGGATGCTTGAAGCTTGTGAGAGATTTCACGTACACTTGCCCAATCGACAATGGCGTCGATATCAGGAGGAGACTTCCCATGGTTACGGCCATCCATCACGGTCACACCCGCACCCCCCGCCCCGCGAGCACCATGTGCAGCTGTGGCAGCGGCAAGCTGGTGAAGCTGTACCAGACCGCCAACGGCCTGGCTGCTGCGCCCTACTGCGACGATTGCTCGCGCCGCCGCTGAACTCAGCCGTGGCATGCTTCAAGCATGGCTGACGGTCCCTCCATTCCACAGGATGCCCGATCCGGGTGTTGCGCGCCCCTCTGGGAAGCACCACTCGAAGAGGCTGAGGCCACCGAGCTGGCCAATGTGTTCAAGGCGCTGGCCGACCCTGTGCGGCTTCGTATCCTGAGCTGTGTCGCCTCGGCGTCGCCCGGCGAAGTCTGTGTCTGCGACCTCCCCGAAGTGATCGGGCGCTCCCAGCCCACGGTCAGCCACCACCTCGCCCTGCTGGTCAAGGCCGGGTTGCTGAGCCGTGAGAAACGAGGCCGGTGGGTGTGGTTCAGCCTCGACGACGAGGGGTTGGCCTTCCTCCGCGACGCCCTCGCCGCCCAGGAGGCCTAGGCCCCCGGCCCCGGACCCGGCTACCGTCTGCGCACCCACGACACGGGAGGGGTGCGGCGTGACGGAATCGGAACAACCCATGGGCCCAGGGGAGAGGCTTCCCGGTACACCCGAGCCCGGGCGCTACTGGTCCGGCATCAATGGCGTCCGGCTCGCCGGCGACGAGTTCGGCTCCTCCGGGCACCAGGCGGTGATCCTGCTCCACGGTGGCGGTCAAACCCGCCACGCCTGGAAGGACACCGGCGAGAAGCTGGCTGCCGCCGGCTATCACGTCATCAGTCTCGACGCCCGCGGCCATGGCGACTCGGCCTGGGACCCCGAAGCAGCCTACGGCTACGAGACCATGGCCAGAGACGTCGCCATCGTCGCATCTGAGCTCGATCAGGCTCCCGTGCTCGTCGGTGCATCGATGGGAGGGATCTGCTCCCTGGTGGGGATCGGCGAGGGCCATGTCGAAGCTGCCGGCCTGGTATTGGTCGACATCGCCCACCGCACCAACCCCAAGGGCGTTGCCCGCATCCACCAGTTCATGGACGCCAAGCCCGACGGGTTCGAGTCCCTCGACGAGGTCGCCGATGCCGTGGCCGCCTACCAGCCCCACCGTCCCCGCCCCACAAACGTCGAGGGTTTGGCCAAGAACGTCAGGCTGGCCCCGGACGGCAAACTGCGCTGGCACTGGGATCCCGAGTACCGGGCCCAAAGTAGCTCGATCGACCAGCGCCACCGGGCCCGTCGCATGACCCGCTGCGTGCGCGCCCTCGACCATCTACCCGTACTGCTGGTCAGAGGTGGACTATCAGACGTCCTCACCGAAGATGACGCCCAGGCTTTCCTCGAGCTCGCCCCCCACGCCGAATACGCCAACGTCACCAACGCCGCCCACATGGTGGCCGGCGACCCCAATGATGTCTTTGGAGGCGCGGTGGTGGAGTTCCTGGAGCGAGTTCGCTTCTGATCTCACGTGCCCCTCAATCAACCCTTGCGGTCGCGCTCCCGGTGAGCACGGGCGTGCCGTCCTGGTTGACGGTGACGATCTCCAGGTCAACCTCGTCGTCGCGGATCTCCTTGACGGTGAGGGTGGCGCTGAGGTCATCACCAGGCCACACCTGGTTCACGAACCGGACTCCGTATCTTGTGAGCCGTCCGTCACCCACGAAGTCAGTGACCAGGCGACCGGTCATACCCATGGTGAGCATGCCGTGGGCGAACACGGTGGGGTAGCCGGCCATCTCGGTGACGAACTCGTGGTCGGAGTGCACCGGGTTGTAGTCGCCGGACGCTCCCGCGTACATCACGATCTGGGTGCGCTTGAGGTCCTTGACCAGGTCGCTGCAGTGAGTCTGGCCCACACTGAGGTCGCTCTTGTTCAATGCCATATCGGTGTTCCTCCTCAGTCCTGCTCTACCGGCTTCTCGGTGACCACGCCCACACTGCGAGCGGTGACAACGAGATCGCCGTTCTGGTCGCGGTACTCGGTGATGGACTCACTGAACTTCAGCGTGCCCGCCCTCTTCGACTGCTTCTCCCACTTCTCGCCCTCGAGGACGGTGGCGGTGAGCACGTCGCCCGGCTTGGGGTGGCGGTGATACTCGAAGTGCTGCTCAGCGTGGAGGCCTCCGCCTCCACCGCCCCCGCCCCCTCCCGAGCTGACCTTGCCGGTGGCTGCCTGACCGGAACCGAACCAGCCGGCACCGTCGATGGGTGGGCGTAGGAAGTAGTCGGGATCGAACTGGGCGCTGGCCTGAACGAAGGTGGGGGGAGCGATGACACTCCCCGGTTCGGTGCCGGCGGCATGATTCTCGTCGTGGTAGATCGGGTTCGGATCGCCGATCGCGCGGGCGAACATCATGATGTGGGTCGCCTCTACCGGGAACTTCTCGACTGCCATTGACCCCCCTTGGGACATTGTTGGGCTGTCTGCTCCCTGAAGTCTTCCATCCTTCCCACCAGCTCGCAGGCCGATGCCGGGGCCTGTCAGGCCGGGGATACGCTCTCCTCATTCGGGCGACCAGCAAGGGGGCCGGTGACCGATCTCGAGGACGATGTCGACGGCTACTCGGTTGAGATCGTCGACGACACCCTGACCACCGACGCTCGAGGCCGAGCCCAGGTGGCGACGACCCGGCCCGTCGCCCGGATTCCGGACTGGGTGTTGGTCCTGGGCGGGCTCGTCCTGGTCGTGGCGGTCATCATGGTCACCGCTCAACCCAGTGAGCCACCGGCACCGCCAGTGCCCACCTCCCTGCCCCCGCCGGCCACCTTCGTTCCGCCCTCCACCACCGCGCCAGAGCCCGACTCCGACGACGAGATACGTTTCGGCACCGTCGGACCGCCGGCGACGCTGCCACCCCTCGAGCCGTTCGCGGACACGCTCCCCGTCGAAGTGCCCGGCCAGCTGCTCACCTTCGGGTCCAAGGGGCGCCTGGTGGTCATCGACCGCACCCTGGAGGCTCCCTTCGAGCTCAGAACTGGTTCCGCCAACATCCTCACCCCCCGGGTCTTCGCCACCCCCGATGAGGTGATCCTGGGCACCGGCTCGCGGGTCCTGTCGGTTCCCGACCTCGTGCCCGACGACTATGTACTCGCCCAGCTCACCGAAGGCCGGGGCCCGTTGGACTTGCGGCCGGGCTCGATCGGGGCGCTGATCATCACCACCACCGAGGGGGCCACCCAGACCGCCAGCCCCCTGGTTGTGTCCGGCATCCAACCATGGCACCTTCCCACCGGAGTTGAGGTAGTCGGCGAATGGAAGGGACAACTCCTGGTCTCGACGCCCGGCCGCACCAGCCTGGTCGATGCCACCGGGGCCGAGACCCATGTCGATGTGGGCCGCATCCTGGCCTACGACGGCCAGTGGCTGGCCCACGTAACCTGCGCGGTCACCGCTGGCTGCGAGATCCGAGTGGGTACTCCCGACGAACCCAACCAGGCTGCGATGGCGCTTCCCGGTCCGTTGGCGTCCGCCCGGGCCGACACCTGGGGCGACCAGGCCGCCATCTCGCCGGACGGCACCCGAGTGGGGGTGGCCAGCGACGGTGGCGCACCCGTGCCCATCGTGGTCGACTTCGCCACGGGAGAATGGTGGATCATCGGTGACGGCATGAACCCGGGATCGCCCATGGTCTTCTCGCCTGATGGCCAATGGCTGGCCTACGGGTTCCAAACCGACGTGACCGTGTGGCGCATCGAGGGCGACCGGTCCTGGCGGATCGATATTGCCCGTCCGGTCGGGGCGCTGGCCTGGCGGTGATCGGCTACTCGACCGAAGCGGGGCCTTCGACCATCGGCCGGTGATGGCGCACCGCCATATCGATGATCGATTCCCCTGCTGTCAGCGCGGTGCCTCCCAGATCGAGGGCATCGCCGAACGCGAAGACCTGACCGTCGGCCGTAGCCACCCAATAACCGAGCCCGGTGTCGGAACCCCGCAGAGCAACTGCCTCGGGCTGATCGCACAGTCCGAGGCCGGGGATGGACCCGTAGAACGGGACCCCGAAGGCGAACACGCCACCGTCTCGGGCGTAGAGCCAGTAGCCGTCGCCGCTGGGATGCACAGCCATCGAGGTGACCGTGGTGTTGAGCTCGAGAGCGCCGGTGGAGCCGTGGAAGTTGGCATCACCGAAGGCGAACACGCCACCGTCACCCGCCACCAGCCAGTAGCCGGCCCCGCTCTGGGTGCTGGCCATCGAGATGACGGGGGAGTTGAGAGGTAGGGCACCCATCGAGCCGAGGAACGGGACGTCGAAGGCGAAGACGCCACCGTCGTAGGCGACCAGCCAGTATCCCTCGCCATCGACAGGGGTCTCGAGCCCGAGCACCGGCCCGTTGAGTTCGGCGGCGCTCATGTCGCCGTAGAAGCCGGCGTCACCAAAAGCGAACACCCGACCGTCAGCGTCGAGAATCCAGTACCCGGCCCCGGCAACGGTCGACTTGATCGCCACCGGCTCGCTGGCCTCGCCGCCGTCGGCTCGAACGTCGTCCAAGTCCCCATGAGATGTGGTACCGACCCCGTGGACGCGGCCGGCGCCGTCGAGCAACCAGTACCCATCGCCCGAGTCCGGGTGGGGAGTGGGCTCGGGTCCGACGATGGGGCCGCAAGCCCCGATACCACCGGTCCGAGCCGTTTCGACTGACGGATAGGGGTTGACCCAGATGCCATCGGGGTTCTGGATCTCGAAGTGCAGGTGTGGGCCCGAGCCCTCCGCGTTGCCGGAGTCACCCAGGTAGGCCACGACCTCGCCGGCCGCCACGCAGTCGCCGTTGTCCACCGCGAAGGCTTGTTCGTAGACGTTGGCCCCGTCGTCGGTGCCCGGCGTGTCGTTGTTGACGTGGACATAGTGGTACTCCCAGCCGTCGGAGTCCGTCAGGGTCAGGCTGTTGCCGCCTCCAGGGCCGCCGTGGCGCAGCGAGGTCACGCAGGAGGCGCGGGCAGCAAGCAAGGGGAGGTACTTCTCACCCATCATGTCGACACCCAGATGGCGGCGCCCGCCACCCCGGGCGAACAGCCAGGAGTCGATGTAGTCGACCTCACCCTCGACCGGGAAGACGATGTCGCGGACCGAATCACCGCTCTCGTCGACGGCGGTCCAGCCGTCGGGAATGGCACCGGCGGGACTGGCCACTATGACCAGGAAACCGACCAGGGCCAGGACCAGGAGAAGTCGTCTAGGTCTCAGAGTAGTATTTGACATTGTTCCGCAATGTATCCGCAATGTGAGGGAAACGTCTGTCCCGGTTCGCGAGACCGGTCTGACATCGGTTCTCCCGGCGGAACCCTTGAGCACTAGGGTCCCGGCGTGGTCGATCCCGAGTACCTCCGCTTCGATACCCTCAGCCTCCATGCCGGTCAGCGTCCTGACCCGGCCACCGGAGCCCGGGCGGTGCCCATCCATTTCACGACGTCATACGTCTTCGACGACACCGACGAAGCGGCTGGCCTGTTCAACCTGGAGATCCCTGGCCACCTCTACTCGCGGATCTCGAATCCCACCGTGGCCGTGCTCGAGGAACGGCTCGCCGCTCTCGAAGGGGGTGTGGGGGCGGTGTGCACCGCATCGGGCCAGGCGGCCTTCTTCCTGGCCATCAGCACCCTGATGGACAGTGGCGGACACATCGTGGCCAGCCGCAACATCTACGGCGGCACCCACAACATGCTGAACCTGACCCTGCCCCGGTTCGGCATCACCGCCACCTTCGTCGACCCCCGCGACCACGAAGCCATCGCCGCCGCCATCACGCCCTCAACCCGACTGGTCTTCGCCGAAACGCTCGGCAACCCGGGCATCGAGGTGCTCGACGTCGCCGCGGTCGCCGCCATCGCCCACGACGCCGGTCTGCCCCTCATGGTCGACTCGACGTTCACCACCCCATGGTGTCTGCGGCCCATCGAGCACGGGGCCGACATCGTCATGCACTCGGTCACCAAGTTCTTGGGCGGACACGGGGTGGCCATCGGTGGCGCCCTGATCGACGGAGGGCGCTTCGACTGGGAAGCATCCGGACTGTTCCCCACGCTCACAGAACCGTACGCCGGCTATCACGGCCTGGCCTTCAGCGAGGAGTTCGGCCCGGCCGCCTTCATCACCCGGGCCCGCGCCGAGGGCCTCCGCGACTTCGGCGCCTGTATGAGTCCGGTCAATGCCTTCCAGCTGCTCCAGGGGGTCGAGACCCTGCCCCTCCGCATGGAACGTCATGTGGCCAACACCGGCACGATCATCAACTTCCTGCTCGGCCACGACGCGGTCACCTGGGTCAAACACCCATTGGCGCCGGACCATCCCGATCACGATCTCGCGGCCGAGCTCCTACCCAATGGGGCCGGAGCCATTCTGAGCTTCGGCGTGGCCGGAGGGCGCGAGGCGGGGCGTCGCTTCATCGAGGCCGTGAAGCTGGCCAGCCACCTGGCCAACGTCGGCGACGCGAAGACGCTGGTGATTCACCCGGCCAGCACCACCCATCAACAGATGAGCGGACCAGACCTCGAAGCCGCTGGCATCGGTGAGGATCTCATCCGCCTGTCGGTCGGGCTCGAGGACTCAGCCGACATCATCGACGACCTGGGTCGGGCCCTGCGGGCCTCCCAGCGGGCCTGAGAAGGAGGCAGTAGGTGGACATCACCATCGCCGGCGCCAACGTCCGGTACTCAACCGGCGGCCGCGAAGGCGGCGGCAACGACCCTGCCGTCGTACTGGTCCACGGAGCGGGCATGGACCGCACCGTGTGGCAGCTCCAGACGCGCTGGCTGGCCCATCACGGCTTCCGACCCTTTGCGGTGGACCTGCCCGGCCACGGCGGATCCGTCGGGCCCGCGCTGGAAACCATCGCCGACCTCGCCGACTGGCTCGCCACGTTCGTCGACCATCTGGGGGTTGGTCCCGCCCACCTGGTGGGACACTCGATGGGCGCGCTGGCCGTTGTCGAGACCGCGGCCCGCCACCCCGAGGCGACGGCCTCGATCGTCTTGCTGGGGGTTGCCTCCGCCATGCCGGTGCACCCCGATCTGTTGGCGGCCGCGGCCGACAACGATCCGGTGGCCGGCCGGCTGATCACCTCGTGGGGGATCGGGAGCCAGGCCCACATGGGCGCCCACCCAGTGCCCGGCATGTGGCTGGTCGGTGGCAGTAACGCCCTCCTGGCTCGTAGCCCTGAAGGCACCCTGTCGACCGACCTCGAGGCTTGTGCCGCCCATCAGGGTGCAGTCGAGGCTGCCGGCCAGGTGTCGTGTCCGGCGGCGTTCATCCTGGGCACCGAAGACAAGATGACGCCTGCCCGATCCGCTGCACCGTTGGCCGAGGCGATCCCGGGCTCGACGACCACGATCCTGCCCGGAGCCGGCCACACCATGATGATCGAGACACCGGCCGAGGTACGAGAAGCCCTCCACGCAGCCCTGACCCGGGCTGCCGCCTGAGCAAGCAAGACAGAACACGAACCACCCGCCAGAAGGCGAAGGGACGGACATGAGCCGCACGGCGCGGGCCCGCCTGAGCAAGCAAGACAGAACACGAACCACCCGCCAGAAGGCGAAGGGACGGACATGAGCCGGATGTCGATCGAGCGGTTGGGGGAGTTCCTGGGCGAGCCGCATGTGGGCGTCATCGCCAGCTTGCGGGCCGATGGCCGGCCCTACACGGTCCCGGTGTGGTGGCGATTCGATGGATCAGTGGGCCCCGCCGGCGCCGACGGCGTCTTCTGGTTGACCGGCACGACCAGCCGTGTCTGGTGTCGCCAGATCATGGGCGATCCTCGAGTGTCACTGTGCATCGAGACCACTGAGCCCGCCGCCGCCCACGTCGGGGTCGACGGTCAGGCCGAGGTCATCACGTCGGACCAGGCCGACATCTGGCCCGAGAGCACCCTCCTGGCCGACAAATACGTCGGCCTCGGCGACCCCTCACGCCGAACTGAGGTAGAGGCCTTCGTCGCCAACATGCGTACCGAACCCCGAATACTCATCCGTCTCGTCCCCGAAGTGTGGCGGGCCATCGATCTGACCATCTATCGAGGCAAGCGGGAAGACCGCGACCATCAGGCCAACCAGGTGGAGCAGTGACCACCGACGTTGTCATCACCGGCACCGGCTGTCCCATCCCTACGCCCGGACGGGCCGGACCGGGAGTGCTGGTCAAGTACGGCGACCTTCACCTCCAGTTCGACGCCGGTCGGTCGACTGTCCTACGCCTGACCGAGGCCGGCTCCGGCCCCGGCAAGCTCTCGGCGGTCTTCCTCACCCACCATCACTCCGACCATGTGACCGGCCTGGCCGACCTGGTTCTGACCCGCTGGGTGATGGACCGTACCGACAACACCGCCATCCTGCCCATCGTGTCGCCCGAGGGGCCGAGCTCCCACTTCGTCGAGCGCCTCCTCGACATATGGGACGACGACCTCGCCGTGCGCCGCGAACACACGGGCCGTACCAGCCTGCCCGGCTACGACAGCATCAGCTTCCCGGTGCCCGACCATCCCGCCGAGGTCTGGCGGTCGGGCGATGTCGTGGTCAGGGCCGGCCAGGTGCGTCACGAGCCGGTTCCCCGAGCCGTCGGTTACCGGATCGAGACACCGGACGGGGTGGTGGTGATCAGCGGCGACACCCTGGTGTGCGACGAGATGGCCGAGCTGTCCCAAGGAGCCGATGTCCTCGTCTACGAGGCGATGCGGTTCAGTTCCTTCGATGGGCTCCCGTCGGGCCGTACCTTCGTGCTCGACTACCACGCCGACACCGCAGCGATCGGCCCCCAGGCCCTCGCCCTCGACGTGCCAACCCTGGTGCTCACCCACCTCATTCCGCCCCCGGCGAGCGATGAGGCAAAGCAGGCCTTCGCAGACGATGTCCGGGCCGGTGGTTTCACGGGCGAGCTGATCGTGGCCGACGATCTCACCACGGTGTCTCTCCGGGCCTGAGTCCCTCTGGGTTAGCGTGGACGCCATGGAGGACACTGAAGCCACCGACGATCTTCGCCACCGTGAGGAGCCGGCCTGCTACATGACCGAGACCCGTCGCCTGTACGACGGACTCGGCTATCCGCCCTACCGATGGGTCGAGATCCCCGAGCCACCAGCCCTGGTCCATCTCGACAAGCCCCTGTCCGAGTGCAAGGTGGGTCTCATCGGGTCGGGGGGTGTGTACGAGGTGGGCCAGGTGGCCTTCCACCACATGGACGACTCGTCCTACCGGGTGATCCCTGGTGATGTCGACTTGGCCGATCTGCGCACCAGCCACTTCGCTTACGACCTCACCGACGCCCGCTCGGACCCCAACGTGGTGTTTCCCATCGACCGTCTCCGCGAGCTGGAGGCCGATGAGGTGGTCGGGGAGCTGGGCGATGAGTTCTGGGCCTTCATGGGCGGGATCTACTCGGCCCGCAAGGTGCGCGACGAGTTGGCTCCGGCCCTGGTGGCGCGGGCCGTCGAGCACGAGCTCGACGTGGTGTTGCTGGTCCCGGTCTGACCGGTGTGTCACCAGTCGATCGGTCTGATCGCCCGCCAACTCGAGGAAGCCGGAATCGCCACCGTGTCCCTGACCAGCGCCCGCACCATCACCGCCGGCGCCAACCCGCCCCGCGCCGTGTTCGTGGACTATCCGCTCGGTCGCACCGCCGGCCCACCCCACGACCCGGCGACCCAGCGGTCGATCCTCGACGCAGCCCTCGACCTGATCCAGACGGCCACGGTTCCTGGCACGATCCTGGATCTCGACCTCAGGTGGAGTGCCGACCAGGCGTGGAAGGACGACCCTATGGGTGCCCGGCGCTCAACGAACAAGGGGGGTACGGGGTTGGGGGGCAATGGCGGGGGCGACAATCGCACCCCTCGCACCCCCGAACCCGTCTACCAGTCCGAAAGCGACCTCGAGGCCGCCGAGGCCCGCTCGTGGGATGAGCAGTGCCTGGTGTGTGTGGGGATCGAACCTTCGGCCTGAGGCCGTGGGCCGAGCTGAGTCAAGGGGTGTAGGGCTCGAATAGAGGTGGGCGCTTCTCGAGGAAGCTGGCAACGCCTTCCTTGAAGTCAGGACGGCGCAGCGACTCGCCCATCAGGACGTTCGAACGCTTGACCGCCTCATCGGGGTCGAGGTGGCGGTGGGTGTATACCTGCTCCTTCATGACCGCCATCGAGGTGGGCGACACATTGATGGCCATGTCCAGGGCGTAGGCCCGGGTCTCGGCCATGAGATCGTCGGCGGGGTATACCCGGTTCACCAGGCCCATCTCGAGAGCTTCCTCGGCCAGCACGACCCGAGAGGACACCAGTAGGTCCATGGCGTGGGCCTGACCCACCAGGTTGGGGAGGGTCCAGCTCATCCCGTGTTCGGCGATGAGTCCCCGGCGTGCGAACGCGGTGGTGAACTTGGCGCCGGCGGCGGCGAACCGGATGTCGCAGGCCAGGGCATGCACCATGCCCAGACCGGCGGCGGCACCGTTCACGGCGGCGATGACGGGTTTGGGAATGGTCATGGCGTGGGTGTGCTTGCGAAGGTCGGGCTCGCCTGGTTCGCCTTCATTGCTCTGGATGCCCTGGAGCACGTCCATGTCAGCGCCGGCGCAGAAGCCCCTCCCGGCCCCGGTGACGATGATGACCTTCACATCGGGGTCGGCGGCGGCTCGGTCGAGGCCGTCGAAGTACCCTTGGTGGATCTGAGGGTTCCAGGCGTTCAGGCGCTCGGGCCGGTTCAAGGTGATGGTGGCGACGCCTTCGGCAACGTCGTAGAGCACAGCATCGTCGGACATGGAGTTCCCCCTCGTTCTTGGTTGCCGCATCGTAGGTCGTCAGGCCGCCAGGGGGCGACCAAAGGGCAACTTGTCCTGCCAGGACCCGAGGAACTCCTCGGCCCGGTAGCAGGCTCCGAGCAGGGGGCCGTCGGCGTGGCCGCGAACCCCGTCGATGACCTCGGCGATCGCGTCGGAGACCAACGCCGTCAGGTCAGCATCGGACGGGGACCCGGTGGGCCAGGAGGCCAGCAGGGGGCCAGCCGTGGTGACGAAGTCGGGCAGGACCGCGACGTCGGCCCGCCGAAGCACGGCCAGGGCCTTGGCGGTCACCGGAATCGGGGCCCAGGGCACTACCGCGGCGCCACCGAAGAACTCGGCGCCCTGGTGGGTCAGAGCTCCCATCTTCGAGCCCGGGAACAAGAGGTCTGACGGCGCCCCGAACACCTTCCACGCCGGGGCGACGTCGACGCCCAGGTGGGAGACGAGATCGGGGCCGTGAGCGGAGTGGGCCGCGGCGAGATCGGAGGCGGTCACGCCGTCGGGTACCACCGAGGTGCCCTTGGGGGTGGAGACAGCAGTGATGCCGACCCCGGCGGCCTCTAGGGCGCGAGCCACGCCCAGAGAGGTGGCATCGATGCCCTCGATCGCCGCGGTTCGCCCCGAGAGATCCCCGCCCAGGGCCGCACCGGCGGCCGCCACCGCACCGGCACCCAGCAGGGCAGGATCGTGGCGACGTCGGTCACGGCGATCAGCCCCAGCCAGACCGGCCAGCTCATCGGCCGAGACACCCTTACCCGCGTCCACCAGGAAGCGGCCCCCGGCCACCATCGGCGTGAGCTCTTCGACGAACGCGGCTATGGCAGCATCGCGAGCGTCGCCCTGGGCATTGATACCGGCCGACGCGCCACCGACCCTGAAGCCGAAGACTGCACCGGCGTAGGTGGTCGACCGGGCCAGGTCCTTGGCGCCGCCTTGGAGGATCTTGCGGGCGCAACGCACGATACCAACCGATGTTTGGGCATCGGAGAGGTCGAAGGCCACGAAGGCATCGGTCGATTCGAGCTTGTGGATCGTCACCCCGGCAGTTTGTCATCTCCGACTGGCGGACGGGACCCCACACTGGGCACCCGGTCCTCTGTGCCCCGGCTCCCGGGCCGGATGTCGACGCCGATGGAGGCCATCGGAACCAGAAGCTCGGAGGGGCCGAGCTAGCGGACGGCTGCCTCGAGCGGCTGGACGAGGAAACGCTCGAGCCCATCGGCCCCGGTCAATTCACCACTCACGTCGCACAGCAGACCGGTGAGCCCGGAGCGAGAGATGATTTCGGCCGCCAGCTGACGGCCGGCCACGAACGCGTGCTTGGCCACCGTTTCGGCATCGGTGGCCGACGATGCGATGACAGTCACCGAGTCGAGGCTGCCGTTGGCGGGATGACCATCAAAGGGGTCGAGGAGGTGGTGACGCCAGCCGGTCGGTCCCCGCCAACGGCGCCGCCGACTCGAGGTGGTGCACACCGCCCCAGTAGCCAGCGCCACCGACAAGCTCGATGATTCCCCGGCCCCATAGGGGTCGACGCCGATGATCCAGGTGCCATCGACCGGGCCCCGCCCCCGCACCGTCACGTCGCCACCGATGTTCACGGCCACTCCCAGGGTTTGGTCGGCCACCCGATCGGCGATGAGGTCCGTCACGAATCCCTTGGCGATCCCGCCGAGGTCGAGATGTACGCCGGCGGGCAGGTACACGCTGCACAGGTCGGGATCGAGCTCGATCCCGGCACAACCAGGGGCCGGCCCCAGCTCGGCCCGGCCCCTGATCCGCTCGGGGTCGAAACAAGCGAAGGGCCGGTCGTAGCCGGCCGCCACCAGCCCATCGTGGACCGTCGGGTCGAAGTGCCCACCGGTCCGATGCCAGGCCTCGACCGCGAGGGAGACGAGCGCGAAGGTGTCGCGGGCCAAGATCACCGGCCGACCGGCGCAGGCGTTGAGCCGGCTCAGCTCGCTGTCAGCCCGGAACCGACTCCAGCGCTGGTCGTAGCGTTCGACGGAGGCCTGAGCCCGCTCGAGGATGGTGGCATCGCAGGTGATGGCGGCCAGATGCACTGAGGTCCCCATGGCATCGAAACGCCGCTGGTGGAGCTCAGCCGGCACGGCTGATCGCGGTGATGGAAGTCATGCTGATCGTGGTGGTGGATGCCTTCGGACCGGGAAGTGGTCGCAGGCGTGGGGCCACTGGAGGGGGCTCGAGTGGGGGGCGGGGTCGGGCGAGACAGACCGAATCCTCGGGTACCTGGCAGGTCATCTGGCGCCCGGGTCGCTCCCGGCTGCGTGTTCGGTCCGGGCGGCGGTGGCCCCCGAAGCCATGATGCCCAGACTGCCGGCAATACTCAGGGCCCCCGTGACGCGAGGCCCGCCGAGCCGGGTGAGCTCTTCGTTGTCGCGCCGCGGGAGCCATGTGTGCGTTCTCGGCGCGCAGGAACGCCAACCTGAGACATCTGGCCTAGCGAGATGGTCCCT
>JAAEMS010000089.1 GCA_024225275.1 Actinomycetes bacterium | reverse complement strand
GTTGTTGATGAACTGGGCGGCGGCCCAGGCGGCGGGCCGGCCCGTCATCTCCTCGAGCTGTTCGATGGCCGGACCGAGGGCGCACCCGCCGAACAGCTGACCCATGCCGCCGCCTATTGCGGGCGTGACCGGCAGGTTCCACACGTGTGGGTCGTCGGTGGTTTCGATGCCGAGAAAGGAGAGGGAGGAGAGCGGGGTCGGTTCGGTCAACGGCTCGCTTCTCCCTGTTCGGGGATCACAACGCCGTACTCGCGTGCGGCCGCCTCGACGCTGACCACCCCGTCGCGAACATCACGAACCACCCACTCGACGGGTCGCTCGCGGGGATTACCCCAGCCACCGCCTCCCGGGGTGTGGGCGACCATCAGGGCCGGACCCATCCGGCGCACGCCGTACTTGGGCGGGATGAAGCGGGCCTCGCCGACCGGCTCGATCCACTCCTCGCCAACCACTCCGTCGCCTCCGCCCCGGACGCCGTAGCCCGACGGGGTGTCCAGTCCCTCGGCCCGGAACGACCAGATGGCCGGCTGGAGGACCTCGCACTCGTACTCGATACCGGAGCCGCCCCGGTGGTAGCCGGGCCCGGCGGCGTCGGTACGGAACTCCCACTTCCGGTAACGAACGTCGTAGTGCTGCTCGTGGAACTCGAGGTTGGCGAGGTCGAGCCCGCCCAGCGAGATGAGGTGGCCCATCTGGGGGAAGCCGTCGCGCTCGGCCGTGGCCCCTGGGGTGCCCATGGCGTGCCAGTGGTACATCACCCACGACTGGCCCTGTTCGTCGGTGCCGGCCACGTGGCCGTGCATCGTCTTGGACCAACCCGCGCACGCCCGGCCCGGCTCGGCCTGGGCCAGTGCCTTCCAAACGGCGTGCACGATCTCGTGGGCCACGAAGACGGTGTTCATGGTCATGGGCGCCGGCGGGCGGGCGTTGACGATGGACCCTTCGGGGGCGATGATCGTGACGCAGCGGTAGGTGCCCTCGTTGCGGGGGATGTCGGTGTCGAAGAAAGACGACAGGGCCAGGAAGGCCGACGAGTAGGTGTTGGCCAGCGACGAGTTCTTGAAGCCGGCGATCTGAGGGTCGGTGCCGGTGAAGTCGATGATCATCTCGTCGCCCCTCACGATCAGGGCCACCCGGATGGCGATGTCGACCGACTCGAAGCAGTCGTTGTCGGTGTGGTCCTCGCCCCGGTAGATGCCGTCGGGGAGAGTTCGGATGGCTTGGCGCATGCGGGCCTCGGCGTGGTCGAGGATGCCGGCCAGGTGGCCGAAGTAGGGGTCGAGGCCGAGCTCGTCGGCCAGGGCTCCTACCCGCTGGGCGCCGATCAGTGTCGAGCCGAGCATGGCGAGCAGATCACCGTCGAGCAGCTCGGAGGTGCGGGAGTTGATCAGCAGGAGCTTCCAGAGGTCGTCTCGTACCTCGCCCTGGTCGACCAGCTTGAGCACGGGTAGGCGGATACCTTCCTGCCAGATCTCGGTGGCCTCGGGGTTGTAGGTGCCGGCCAGGCCGCCACCGATGTCGCTCTGGTGGGCCCGGTTGCAGCAGAAGCCGGCCAGCTGCTCCTCGCCTCGCGGTCCCACGAAGATGGGTCGGGCCACCACCCAGTCGGGGAGGTGGTTGCCGCCGGCTTCGTAGGGGTCCGACAGGATGAATACGTCGTCGGGGTTGATCCGGCCCCGGAAGTCGCTGATGAGGGCCCGCACCGCGAACCCGCCTCCGCCGGTATGGATGGGGATGCCGTCGGCATTGGCGATGAGGGTGCCGGCCGGGTCGGTGACGTAGCAGGAGAAGTCGTGGCTCTGGCTGAAGATGGTGCTGCGGGCGGTGCGGGTCATGACCCAGCCCATGTGGCGGCTGATCTGGTCGAGGCGGTTCTGCATGAGGGCCAGGACGACCGGGTCGACGTGGTCCTCATCGGCCGGCTCGGTCTGGGCTGTGTCGATCGTGGGGGCTTGCTCCGGGGCCGACGGGTCGCCGGAGACATCGATGAGGAAGTTGCCGGTGTCGTCCACGCCGAGGATGTCGCCGGGGCCGGCCACCACCGTGGTGGTGGCCTCCTCGACGATGATCGGACCGGTCAGCCGATCACCGGCCAAGAGGCCAGCGCCGGCGTAGACCGCGGTGTCGAGCCAGCCGTGGTCGGCGTGCCATACCTTCCGGGTCTCGACGGGGGCGGGGGCGCCGGTGCTGGCGTCGGCCCGGCTGCGGGCCGGTACGCCGGTCGAGGCCAGGGCGGTGATCCGCAGGGACGAGATGAGGATGGTGCCCTCGGGTTGGGCATGGCCGTAGAGCCTGGCGTATTCGGTTTCGAAGTCCCGGCGAACCGATCGGGGGTCGTAGCTCCCGTCGACCCTGATGCGGATCGACCACAGCTGGCCGGGGTGATGGAGATCGAGCTCATAGCGCAGGGTGATCGCTTGGGGCGGGAAGCCTTCGTCGGCCATGGCCTGGGTGGCCTGGGTCTGGAGGGCGGTGAAGCCGGAGTCGACATCAGTGCCGGACACCTCGTCGATCGACCCCATGAGGAACCGCACGAAGTCCTGGCGAACGTCGGCGTGCAGCATGCCCACCGCGCACAGGGCGCCTGCGGTGCGGGGGACGTAGACCCGGTTGCAGCCCAACCCTCGGCCCACCGTGGAGCCGTGCATGGGGCCCGCCCCACCCGCGGCGACCAGGGTGAACCGTCGGGGAGCATGGCCGCGCTCGATAGAGATGTACTCGACCGCGTGGAGCAGGTTCTGCTCGACCACCGAGATGATCCCGGCTGCCGCGTCCTCGACGGACAGGCCCAGGGGTTCGGCGACCCCGGTGCGGATGGCGTCGTGGGCCGCGTCGAGATCGAGGCTGATGCTGCCTCCGGCGTACGGTCCGGCCCGCAACCGGCCCAGCACCAGCTGGGCGTCGGTGACCGTCGGTCTGGTCCCGCCCTTGCCGTAGCAGGCGGGACCGGGGTCGGCGCCTGCTCCTTCGGGGCCAACGAACAGAAGACCGGCCGAGTCGACGCCGGCGATCGTGCCGCCGCCCGCGCCCACCGTGTGTATGTCGATGGACGGTGTCGACACGTGGTAGCCGGCGATCATGAGGTCGTCGCGGGTGGCGACCGATCCGCCTGACATGAGTAGGACATCACACGAGGTCCCGCCGATCTCCATCGAGATCAGGTTGCCTTCGTCACCAGGATCGACGCCCGAGCCGTCAATCGCCTGGCGGTAGAGGTTCAGTGCCCCAACCGCGGCCGCGGGCCCGCTGAGCAGGAGGTTCACCGGCCGGGGTACCAGCTGATCGACCGAGGAGGCCCCGCCGTTCGACTGGACGAGGAGGATGGGTCGGGGGAGGCCGAGGCCGCGCAGCTCGTCGTCCAGGGAGCGAAGATAGGCGACGATCCGGGGTGAGAGGGCGGCGTTGATCACCGCGGTCGAGGTGCGTTCGTACTCGCCCATGAGCGGCGATACCGCGGCCGACCGAGTGATCCACTCACCGTCCCAGTTCTGGCGAACATGATCAGCGGCCCGGGTCTCGTGATCATCGTTCACGAACGAGTTGAACAGGGCGACGGCGACCGCCTCGACCTCCTCTTCGACGAAGGTCTCGAGGGCAGCATCGATGTCATCGGTGGCGAGGGGGATCAGCTCATCACCGTCGCGATCGATCCGACCCCCGACGCCGTGACGGAGGTAGCGGGGGACGAGAACAGGCGCGTAAGGCTCGCGATGGTTCCACTGGTCCTCGCGCAAACCGCGGCGGATCTCGAGGGCGTCGCGGAAACCCTCGGAGGTGAGGAGACCGACCTTGGCCCCCTTGCCCTCGAGCATGGTGTTGGTTGCCACCGTCGAGCCGTGGACGAAGAGGCTGCAGTCGGCCAGGACGGTGGACACCGGCTGGTCGAGGTCGGCGGCCAGGCGGTCGACGGCGGCCATGACCCCCCGGCTGGGGTCCGCCGGAACGGACGGCACCTTGGCCACCCACGAGCGGCCCTCGGTGTCGGTCATGACCAGGTCGGTGAAGGTACCGCCGACATCAACGCCGATACGCCAGGGAGCCGTTGGCTGGTTGGGGTCGTCGGCTGGGTTCGAGTCCACCATCTGCGAGACCGTAGTTGGCCCGAGGTACCTTCTCCTCTCGGATGCAGGTACCCGTTCGGCTCGTTCTCCTTCTTCGCCCCCAGGTGTCGCCTGGTGTCATGCTGGCCACCGCGTTCTCCACCATCGTCTTCACCGCCACCCCTTTCCTGATCCCGCTGGTGGCCGACGAGTACGACGTCGGCCTCGCCTTCGCCTCGCTGGTCGGCACCACCCAGTTGGCCGGATTCGTGGTGGGATCCTGGGGGTCGGGACGGTTCCTGCGGCCCCGGCGCCGGGTCTTCGTGGCGGCCATGGTCGTGGCGGTCGCCGCCAACCTGTTGGCCAGCCCGGTACCGCCCCTCTATCTGCTCCTGCTCCTGCGGTTCGTGAGCGGTGTCTCGTTGGGCCTGATCTCCTGGTTCGGCTGGGTCCAGGTATTTGGCGACGAGAGGCGCATGGGCGACATCGCCACCATCGGGCCGGTGGTGGGCATCGTGTCGGCTCCCCTCGTGGCCCTGGTCGCCGTCCGGGGTGGCATGGCTGAGGTCTTCCTGTTCCTCGGCTTGCTGGCTGTGGCCCCGCTGATCTTCAACCGAGGCTCCGGAGCAACCGAGCAGGTGCCGGAGCGAACCGAGCGCAGCCGTGCGGTACCTGCGGCCAGGGTGATGCTCCTTCTGCTCGGACTGTTCACCACCGGCGGTTCAGCCGTGTTCCAGTTCGCGGTGGTGATCGCTGACCGCGAGCTCGGTCTCACTGCCGCCACCGTGGCCATTGCCTTCAGCCTCAACGCGGTGGTGGGCGTTCCCGCCGCCCGCTATTCGGGGCCCCGCCCCTGGCCGGGCGTGTGGATGATGGGTACCGCGGGCTGCGCGTTCCTCGTAGGACTGGTGAACGTGGCTCCGGTGTTCTTCGTCGCGGTGATCATGTGGGGCTTCTTCTTCTGGATGGGTATCCCCGGTGTCTTCAAGGTGCTGGCCGATAGGTCGGTCAACCCTGAGGACCGGGCCGGTGACGCTCAGGCCGTCATGGCTACGGGCCGGGTCATCGGGCCCTTCGTGGGCGGTGCCCTCCTCGATACCGGCGGGGCCGCCACTCTGGGCCTGGCAGGCGGCACCATGATGCTTGCCGCCGGTGTCGGCGTGTTCGCCGTCCGGGTCCTCATCCCGCCCCAGTGAGCCGGCCTGACGACGCTCAGCTTCCCAGGGTCAGGACGGTCATCTGTCCCAACATGGCTGGCTCAGGCCATCCGGCTCTCGGCGCTTGTGGGCGACTACTCCTTCGCTCCCTTCAGGTCGCGGTAGTAGGCGCCTCGCAGGGCGAACATGTCGGTGCTGACGGTGATCATCCTGAAGCCCTGGTCGCGCCGCTTGGCGGCCAGATGGGCGTCGGCATGGATGGCGGGCACCACGTCGTGGCGGGCACAGGCGGCCAGAATCTCGTCTATGGCATCGACGAACACCTGCTCGGTTGAGTCACCGCCGGGGGGCAGGCCCAGGGTGAGCGAGAGGTCCGACGGGCCGATGTAGGCCGCGTCGACACCGGGCACCGACAGGATGGCGTCGGCGTTCTCGACCGCTTCGCGGGTCTCGATCATCGGGATGCACAGGACCTGGTCGTTGGCGGTGGAGGCGTAGTCGCGGCCGTAGAGTGATCCGGCTCGGGTCGGACCGAAGCTGCGCGAGCCCTGGGGGGTGTAGCGGCAAGCGTCAACCGCGGCGGCGGTCTCTTCGGCGGTGTTGACCATGGGGATGATCACGCCCAGTGCCCCCAGATCGAGGGCCCGGCCGATGACCCCGGGCTCGTTCACCGGGACCCGCACGATGGGCGTGACATCGAAAGGCGCCATGGCTCGCAGCATGGGAGCCAGTTCATTGTTGCCGGGCAGGCCGTGCTGCATGTCGACGACGAGGTAGTCGAAGCCCGCGCCGGCGGCGTCCTCGGAGACCTGGGCGTCGGTGTACCAGAGGAAGGCCCCGTAGCCAGCAGTGTCTTCGTTCCAGAGATTGCGGAGTCGGTGATGATCGGACATCAGGCGATTCTTGCAGCAGCCGGACGGCTGACACACCTTGGGGGCAGGGTCCCGGACCCACCGGGACTCTCACAGCTCCCTGCTGATCGGCCGATCAGAACTGTATGGCTGTGGGCGCGCGTGGTAGGCGGAGGATGGGGACTGCTGTTGCAGCCGTCCTCGTGCTGGCTGGCCTCGGACCGGCCGGTGCCTCCGAGGCGGATGACCCGCCCCCTTCTTCGGGGCCGTCCCTTCCCGCCCAGACGATCACCGAGGACTCGGTACCGGCTGGCAGCTTCCTCGTGGTGGGTGGCACCGACGGCTCGGTTGCCATCGTGCCCGATGCCGATCCGGCCGATCTGGCCGGCCTCCCCGGTCTCTCGGTGCTCGAGATCCGCGAGGACCAGACCGTCCTTCCCTTCGGGGCCGGGGCTGGCGGGTTCCGCCCGGACGACATCTCGTCGGACCCCTGGCGTGACTCCCAGTGGAGTCTTGACCTCTACGACCTGGAGGCCCTCTGGTCGGCCGCGGGGACCACCGGCTCCGGGGTCGTCGTGGCCGTGATCGACAGCGGTGTCGATGCCACCCACCCCGACCTCGCCGGGCGGGTGGATGCCGGCTGGGACTTCATCACCGATCAGCCGTGGCCGGCCGGATCGTCGGTCGACGGCTGTGGGCATGGCACCCATGTCGCCGGAACGATCGCGGCGGGAGCCGACAACGGCTCGTCGTCCACCGGGCTGGCGCCCGGCGTGGTGATCATGCCGGTGCGGGTCCTGGGTGGATCCAGTTGTGTCGGCTCGATGAGTGATGTCGAGGCCGGCATCATCTGGGCGGCCGACCATGGTGCCGATGTCATCAACCTGTCTCTCGGTGCCCCCGCCGGTGATCGGGCGGGTGCTCTCAATGCCGCGGTCCAACACGCGGTGAACAATGGCGCCGTCGTGGTGGCCGCCGCCGGCAACTGTGGGTACCACCGGACCAGGTCGACGTGTCCGAACACGAAGGAAGGACAGGCGGCCATTCCCGCGGCCTACCAGGACGTGTTGTCGGTTGCGAACGTCGACCCCCACCTCGTGGCCTCAGAGATATCCAACCGCGATGCCCATGTCGATGTGGTCGCCCCTGGTGTTGCCATCATGGGCCCCTGGCCGGCGGAGGGTACGGCTCGGCTCTCGGGAACCTCGATGGCCGGCCCTCATGTGGCCGGTCTCGTGGCCCTGACCGTTGCCGCCGATTCGAGCGTGCCCACCGGCCCCTCCCGGAGCACCTTCATCGAGGACCGGGTGGCGGCCGCCACCATCGATCTGGGGGTGTCGGGTCGTGATGACACCTACGGTCGAGGTCTCGTCGATGCGTGGTCCCTGGTCTTGCCGACTCGACCGGCACCGGCGGTCAGCGTTACCACCACCGCGGTGTCCTGGACCCCGGTACCGGGGGCTTCCGGTTATGAGGTGAGCGTCCTCGACGAGGTGGTCGGCGACGACGTGGTCACCAGCACGGTCACCACCGTGGGGTCGTCGACCACTGGCATCAGTCGCTTCGGCGATTGGACGGACGGGCGACTGGTGTTCAAGGTGCGGGCGCTGGGGGTGTCGGCCGCACCGGGGATTGGTGTTCAGCCGTTCCCGGACCAGAATCTCGAAGTGCTGCCGGTCGATGGGGGTGTGGTCGTCAAGCTCGCGCCCACGCCCGAGGGGTATGTGCGGGCCTGGCCCACCGACACCCTCGACGAGACCGCGGGGGTGCCGGTCGAGGACGTCCACGGGAACCCCATGGGACTCCGGTTCGGGGGTCTGACCAACGGGGTGGCCCGCTCGTTCCGGGCCCACGAGGTCTACGAGGGCTGGTCGTGGACCACCACCGCGCCCACCCAGGGGCCGGTCACGGCCACACCAGGGGCCGGCCTGGGGGTCAGCGGCGCCGTCAGCGGACTGACCGTGGAGCCTTCATCGTCGGGCGCCCTCTCGGTTTCCTGGCTACCCCCGACCGACCTCAGCGGCTATCCCGTCACCGGCTACCGGGTGACCCACGATGGACTGTCCAGCGGCCAGGTTCTGGTGGTCTCGTCCTCCAGCCCGTCCGTGACCCTGACCGGCGGACCGACCTCGGTGACCATCCAACCCTGGACCGAGGTTGGGGGTGGAGCCCCACTCACAGCCCATATCCCCTCGTCGGCCGGCTTGGTCTCGCCGGCCGTCTTCAGCCCGGGCGTGGTCGGCCCCGATGGCCCCATGGTCATCGACCTCGGCACCGGCCAGCCGGTGGCGATCGCGACCTCGGCACCGGAGCCGGCCCGCCTGGTCGCGGTGCACCGCAAGGACGACGGCTCGACGTGGGCGACCGATCCCGAGGGTCGGATGTACACCACGGGGACCGCGTTGCACCGGGGCGACCTCGCGGCCCTGGTTCTGAACGAACCGGTGCTGGGAATGACCCCCACCGCTGATGGCTCCGGCTACTGGATGGTGGCCTCCGATGGGGGTGTATTCGCCTTCGACGTGCCGTTCCTCGGTTCGATGGGCGGGACCCCGCTCAACCGGCCCATCACCGCCATGGCTGTGACCCCGACCGGGCTCGGCTACCACCTGGTGGCCTCGGACGGTGGCGTCTTCTCCTTTGGTGATGCCCGGTTCCTCGGCTCCCTCGCCGGGGTTGCTCTCAACCAGCCCATCAACGGGATGGCGGTGACACCCAGCGGCAACGGCTACTGGATGGTGGCCTCCGACGGTGGCGTCTTCGCGTTCGGTGACGCCGCCTACCATGGCTCCGTGGGCGGACTGGCACTCGACGCTCCGGTGATGGGCCTCATGAGCACGGAATCGGGCCAGGGCTATTGGTTGGTTGACGCCCTGGGCCGCTCCTACCCCTTCGGCGACGCCCCCTGAGGGGACCATCCTTGCGTGGGCGCTCCTTGGGGGCTTCGATGCAGGAATGAGTGATCACGAGCACCCCGGCCACGACCACAGGTACGGCCACGGCCATGAGCGCGACCGGGGGTTGGTCGCCATGGTCCGGTACCTGGGACATGCGCCCGAGATGTGGTGGTCGGATGTGAATACCGCGGTGGTTGATCTCGTATCGCC
This sequence comes from Actinomycetes bacterium, assembly GCA_024225275.1. Lineage (GTDB taxonomy): Bacteria > Actinomycetota > Acidimicrobiia > Acidimicrobiales > JAAEMS01 > JAAEMS01. Next base: position 11,670 of record JAAEMS010000089.1, on the reverse strand, counting down.
CCAGGCGGGAGAGCAGGTGCTCGACATCGGTGCCGGCATGGGACCGGGAGTGGTGGCCGCCGCGGCCCGGGGTGCCACCGTCGTGGCGGTCGAGCCCACCCCGTTCATGCGTCGAGTCCTGACCGTTCGCCGCCTCTGGCAGCGGGCCCGCTCCCACATCGACATTCGAAGCGGCGCGGCCGAGAAGCTGCCGGCCGACGATGCCAGCATCGACGCGGTCTGGGCAGTCAACACCATGCACCATTGGGTCGATCCTGAGCGGGGGGCCGCGGAGATCGGCCGGGTGCTCAGAACCGGGGGTCGGGTTGTGCTGGTCGACGAGAACTTCACCGATCCGTCTCACCCCGACTACGAGGAGTTCGGTAGGCGCCACTCGAGCGACGACGAGAACCACCACCACGGGTTCACGATGGTCGATGCCGAGCAGATGGGCGACTGGTTGAGAGCGGCCGGTGTCGCCGACGTGGAGGCATCGGTACGCACCGTGGCCGGTCGCCCCTCCACCGTCGTCACCGCCGGGGTTACCGGCTGACTGGGTTTCCGATCGGTCATGCGCGTCCCGTCGAGATGGGCCAAGCTGGCAGCCAGCCCTGAATGCCGAGGAGGAGTAGTCGCGTGAGAGTTGCCCTGCAGGTCAACCCGTGGAGTCGGGCCGATCTCTTCACGGAGGCCGGCTTCGAGGTGACCGAGGGACTCGTCAGAACCGAGGACGAGTTGATCGACCTGTTGAAGGACGCTGACGGCGCCCAGGTCGGAATCATGCCGCTCACCAGCCGCAGGGTCCTCGAGGCCTGCCCCCGGCTCAAGGTCGTGAGTCGGATGGGGGTGGGGGTTGACTCGATCGATCTCGACGCGGCCACCGAGCTCGGCGTCCTGGCGTGCAACGTGCCGGGCGTCAACCAGTCCGAGGTCGCCGATCACGCCATGGCCCTTCTGCTGGCCTTGACCCGCCGCCTGTTCGACTCGATCAGCACCACCCGCGACGGCCGGTGGAGTCAGGACCGGCCCCTGACCGTCCACTACCTCGAGACGGTGCGTCGGATCTCGGGCCACACGGTGGGCATCATCGGCTTCGGCAATATCGGTCGTGCCTTCGGTCAGCGGGTAAGGGCTTTCGGTCCTGACCGGGTGATCGCCTATGACCCCTACGTCCACCAGAATGAGGCTGACAACCTCGGGGTCGAGATGGTTTCGCTCGAGGAGCTGGCAGCCCAGGCCGACTTCATCTCGATCCACTGTTCGGCCACCGAGGACAGCCGGCATCTGATCAACGCTGACAGCCTGGCGCTGATGAAGCCAACGACGATCGTGGTCAATACCGCCCGCGGCCCCATCATCGACGGTGCTGCTCTGGCCGATGCCCTGGAGGCGGGCACGATCGAGGCTGCCGCTCTCGACGTCACCGAGGTTGAACCCATGGACCCGGCCGACCGACTCCTCCAGCTCCCGAACTGTGTGGTCACTCCCCACATCGCCGGCTTCTCGCCTGAGTTCCTGCGCGAGTGCCCTATCCGCCAGGCCGAGAACGTGATCCGGGTGCTCAACGGCGAGGCTCCCCACGGGCTAGCCAACCCCGAGGTCATCAAGACCATCGCAGTCATGCGTGCCACCGATCCCGGACGCTGGCAAGGAGTCCCCGACTTCTCCACCGCTCTGAGGCTCTAGGAACCACCAGAGGCGCTGGTGAGAGCTCACCGAGTGCTTTCGAGGCCACCATCGCCGGGGTCAGGGCCACCGGCGGGTCAGGGGGTGAAGGCCAGGTGAGCGACGATGGCGTCGAGGACGGATTGGTCACCTTCGAAGCGGAGGTCGGCGAGTCGCTCGGCCACCGAGCCTCGGCCGAAGCCGGCGCGTACGAGGGCCGCTCCCGAACCGGAGAGGGAGGCCGCCCGTCCACCAGCACCCAGGGTGATCGTGGCCGAGTCGCCCACACCGACATCGCCTCCCTCGACCGTCACCGTCAGCTCGGCGTCGGTGCCTTCGACATTGCGAGGTAGCAGGGCCGACCAGGCTCGCAGGGTCTGGGCCAGGCAGTGGCGGCCGGCGGCGCAGTCCAACCGTGGTTCCCGCCCCACAGCCCGACGGATGTCCGTCTCGTGGCCCCAGATGTCGGTGATGTGGATGGGGATGACCCGGGCGAAGGACTGTGGTTCGCCCAACGGGGAGATGATCTCGGGGTCGCCGTCCTGGTCCGCAATCTCCCTCAGATGGGCAAGACGGCGGGGAATGTAGCCGGCCAGCTCGTCGACGACCCCAACCAGGGGCAGACCTCGGCGGGCGTGGACAGGGCCTTCCATGAATCGGTCGAGGTCCGATGACACATGGTCGAGGTCGGGCAGTTCGGTGTGGGGGGCCGGCGCTCCTTCCAGCAGCTGGCCCAGACCGACGATGTGGGCGAACTGATCGCGCACGGTCCATCCGGGGCAATCGGTGGGCCGCTCGGCGTCGTCTTCGGTGAGCTGGCGGCCCAGGGCCAGCGTGTGGTTGAGGACATCTTCGACGGTGTCGACCATCTCGGCGGGGGACGGCCTGGGAGTGGGATTGGTGCTCATGGCCGGACGCTATCCCAGCGGGGATGGGAGACTCCCAGGATGTTCCCTGATCCCCAGTCGAGGTCAGCCCACCTCTACCAGCGGGCCCGCAAGGTCCTGCCCGACGGGGTGAGCCGAAGCACCGTCCTGGTCCGACCCCATCCGATCTATGTCGCCGAAGGGGAAGGGGCTTGGATCACTGATGTCGACGGCCACCGGCTCCTCGACTGCAACAACAACTTCACCGCCATCCTCCTCGGGCACGCCAACCCGGTCATCAATGATGCGGTCACCGCCCAGTTGGCCGCTGGCTCGGCCTTCTCGTTGGCCACCGAGGCCGAGATCGAGCTGGCTGAGACTCTCTGCGACCGCGTGCCGTCGTTCGACCGGGTGCGGTTCTGCAACTCGGGTACCGAGGCGGTCATGGGGGCCATCAAGGCGGCTCGAGCGTTCACCGGTCGGCCCATGATCGCCAAGGTCGAAGGCTCGTACCACGGCACCTACGACCACGCCGAGACCTCGCTGGGGCCCGGCACCGACGAATGGGGCGATGCCGATTCACCGGCATCGGTGCCCTACGCGGCCGGCGCCCCCGCCTCGGTGGCGGCCGAGACCGCGATCCTGCCCTACAACAACCCCTCGGCCGCCCGTTCGATCATCGACCGTTGCGCGGGCGACCTCGCGGCCGTACTCATCGACACCCTGCCCAGCCGGGTCGGGTTTCCCCAGCCGGACCCCGCCTTCCTCGACGCCGTCGTGTCGACTGCCGAGTCGGTGGGCGCTCTCGTCATTCTCGACGAGGTGATCACCTTCCGGCTGGGTATCGCCGGCAACCAGGGTCGCCTGGCCATGAACCCCGACCTGACCGCCCTGGCCAAGATCATCGGTGGCGGGTTCCCGGTTGGGGCCGTGGCGGGGCGGGCCGAGGTCATGGGTGTCTTCGAGTCACCCGACGGTGATACCCGTCCGGCGGTGCCGTCGGGGGGAACGTTCTCGGCGAACTCGGTGACGATGGTGGCGGGCCAGGCCTGCCTGACCCAGCTCACGGATGCGTCCTTCGCCCGGCTGGCCGATCTCGGCGTCCGGGCTCGGCACGGTCTCGAGCGGGTCTTCGTCGACGCCGGCGTGAAGTGGCAGGTCACCGGCGAAGGTTCGCTCTTTCGCATCCATCCTCACCAGCGCACGGTGCTGTCGTACCGGGATGCGGCCCACAGCCCTTCCGAGGCGACGCGCATGGCCCACCTCCAGCACCAGCTCATCAACCGCGGGGTCTGGTACTCGGGGTACGGGATGGGGTGTCTGAGCCTGGCCATGGACGAAGCCGACATCGACCATCTGGTCGGCGCCGTCGCCGACTCCCTGGCCGAGGTTGGCGGATGACCCGGAACCGCTGGGGCGAGACTGACATCCCCGACCAGGCGGGGAGGGTGGCTCTGGTCACCGGTCCCACTTCGGGTATCGGCTACGAGACGGCGCGGGCCCTGGCTACCCGCGGGGCGTGGGTGATCCTGGCCGGCCGTTCCTCCGACCGTCTGGCGACCGCAGAGCAGGGCATCACCAGGAAGGTTCCGGGAGCCCGGTTGAGCACCGTCGTGTGCGATGTGGCCGACCTCGCCTCGGTGGCGGCCGCCGCGGAGGAGTTGAAGGTGGGGCATCCGGCCATCGATCTGCTCATCCTCAACGCTGGCGTGATGGCGCCACCCCGTCAGGTCACGGTCGACGGGTTCGAGCTCCAGTTCGCCACCAACCACCTCGGCCATTTCGCGTTGGGGGCGCAGATCCTGCCTCTCGTGAACAACGAGCCAGGAGCCCGAGTGGTCGCCGTTTCGAGCCTCGCCCATCGGGAAGGGCAGATCGACTTCGATGACCTCACCGCTGAAAGGGGATACGACGCGTTCGCCCGATACCGGATGACGAAGCTGGCCAACCTGTTGTTCACCTTCGAGCTCCAGCGGCGCCTGAAGGGAGCCGGTTCGAACGTCGCCGCCTTCGCCGCCCACCCCGGCGTGACGGCCACCGACCTCGGCCGCAGCCTCGGGTCACCCGCGGCCAGAGTCTTCCAACCCCTGGTGCTGCGCATGCTGCAGGGCGCGGCGGCTGGTGCTCTCCCCACCCTTCGGGCCGCCACCGATCCCGACCTCGAGCCCGGGAGCTACATCGGCCCGGCCCGGTGGGGGGAAACCCGTGGACACCCGGTGGTGGTCGACCCCGCGGCCCCGGCCCTGGACCACGAGGTCGCCGGTCGGCTGTGGGCGGCCTCTGAGGAGCTCACTGGCGTGGCCTGGCCGCTCTGAGCCGACTCGGGAATCACCGGTTCACCATGGTCACCCACCAGGATGAAGGGGTGCAGGGGGCGACGACGGGGGTGGCGCGATCTCTCAGCCGGTGAACCAGCCGCCGTCGGGGTGGATCAGTTCTCCGGTGATGTAGCTCGACTCGCTGCTGGCCAGGTACAGGGCCAGGTCAGCGACCTCGTGAGGCTTGCCGAAGCGACCCATCGGTGTGTTGCCCAGGATCAGGTTCCGGTAGTCCTCGGTCTGGTCGAACACCGCGGTCATGTTGGTCTCGATGAACCCGGGACCGATCGCGTTCACCCGGATTCCCAGCGGGGCCAGGGTGCGAGACGCGTTCTTGGTGAGCATCCAGACCCCCGCCTTCGACACCGGGTAGCTGGGGGCGCCCCAGAGGGGATCGACGGCCGCGACGGAGGCAATAGTGACAATGGCGCCACCCCGGGCCTGGTCGACCATCACGGCCCCGGCCGCCTGGATAGCCAGCAAGGTGCCCGTGAGATTCACGTCGATGACCCGGCGCCAGTCGTCGAGATCGAGATCCAGGAGGGCGGCCGCCGGGTTGATCTCGGTGGCTTCGGCCATCTGCTGCATCCGCTTGAGACCTCGCTCGGTATCACCCGAGAGATAGTCACCACTACTGATTCCGGCCGCGGTCACGAGGATGTCGATGCCTCCGAAGGTCTTGACCGCGGCGGCCGCTACCGCCTCGTTGGCGGCCTGATCGGTGGCCTCGAGCTCGATGAACCGGGCTTGTCCGCCGGCTGCCTCGATGGCCTCGACGGTCACCCGGCCGGGCTCGGGGAGGAGGTCGGCGACGAGGATTGCGGCCCCCTCGGCGGCAAACTGTTCGGCACAGGCGCGGCCCAGTCCGTTGGCCCCTCCTGTGATGACTGCGGTCTTGTCCTCGAGCCGGCCAGCCATGTCCTGTCTCCCTTCGCTGGGTCGGTGTCAGGCATCGTAGGAGGTGGGGTGGATCGGTGCCTTCTTCGTGTCCTGGTCGACAAATGGCGTAGAGGTTGCAGAATTGGCTGGATTCTCCTACTCCAAACAGGATCGGTACTCAGTTTCGAGAGAAGGTAAGTACTTCTGACTGGGGGTCTTTAGTTTCGTCTGCCAGTTCCGACTGGGTCTTTGTTCCAACTACACCCACACCCACGGGGAACACCTGATGATCCGCTTCAAGTCGGAGAGCTTTCCGCTGGCCTGGCCCAGCGATGTCGCCGAGAGCGAGCTTCGAATCCTCGTTGTCGATGACGACCCCACTCGTATGAGCTGGTTCCACCGGGCTCTGGCTGACCATCCGCTCTACTTCGCCCTCGACGCCGATGCGGCGTTGGCCATGATCGAGCTGCAGGGTCCGTTCGCAGTCGTGGTCACCGCCCACGAGCTGAGCGACTCGACCGGCGGAGACCTGCTCACCCAGATCGGCGTGTTCGCTCCGGAGACCTCGCTCGTCCTGTTGGCCGAAGGTCTCGAGGTCGTGGACGCGATCCGGGCCGTCAACGAGCTGGGGGTCAGCTGTCTGCTCACCGCCGATGCCGACGATGACGATCTGCGCCGGGGGATCGATGGGGCGGCGTCTCGCTACCAGGCGAGGGTCCTGACCCGTCGAATCGGTGAGGAGCACATCACCACGGTCGTCGAGGACCTGTGGACCCAGATCCACGAGGACGACGTGTGGATCGCCGAGCGGGTGCTCGACCTGGTCGACGGCTGGTTGGGGTTGGTGAAGTCTCCCCTCGACTGGGAGATCGTGGCCACGGCCTTCCTCGCTCCGCTCACCCAGATGCGTTCTGGCGGATCGGTCATCGATCTCCGGCCCGAAGACCTGACCACTGTGACCGAAGCCAGCCGCGACGGGCTCACCGTCCGAACCCTCGTGGGCTCCTCTCCCCGACTCGATCGGGTGACCGCGTCCATCGATCAGGTACGTCGCCACGGACTGGAGCGGATCGAACGCGGCGAGATCTGCGGCTACCCGACCCAGCTGGTCTCGGCGCTCACCGAGATCGCCATCGAAGAATTCGGCTCCTCGATACGTGAGCCCGAGGACACCACCCGGTTCTCGATCCCCCTCGAACGGATCACCATGGAGCCCGACGTGCTCGGTCTGCTCCAGGAGCTGTACTACTCGGGCCTGTTGGATTCGTCCGAGGATCAGGTTCGCTGTTGGCGGGTCCGGACCAGCCTCCCCGCGGGGAGTCGCCTCACCGAGGTTGGTGCCGCCAACGTCGTTCGCTCCGCTCCCTGATTCCTCAATAGGTCCCCGCCTTCTCGAAGAAGGCGCGGGGGCTGTGAATCAGCATCTGGTCGATCTGGTCATCGGTGACCCCCTGCTCGCGCAAGGCGGGTAGGACGTCGCGGCTGATGTGGAGGTAGTGCCAGTTGGGCATGACCTCCCTCAGGTCGGCCAGCTCGCCCGGAATCCAGTCGATGTAGCAGCTGGCGTCGTGGGACAGCACCATTCGGTCGGCGTATCCCCGTCGGCAGAGCTCGGCGATCATTGCGACCCGTTCGGTCGTGGGCAGGTAGCGATCGATCCCGAATCGGTCCATGCCGAGGTATGAGCCGTTCTCGATCAGCTCGAGCAGATAGTCGAGATTGTCGGTGTCGCCGCTGTGGCCGATCACCACCCGACCCAGGTCGACACCCTCCTCGCGCAAGATGGCCTGTTGTTCGAGCCCCCGCTTGGTCTCGGCGTGGGTATGGGTGGTGATGGGGGTCCCCGTCCGGCGGTGGGCCTGGGCAACGGCCCGCAGCACCCTCTCGACGCCGGGGGTCACGCCCGGCTGGTCAGTGGCGCACTTGAGTACGCCGGCTTTGATGCCGGTGTCGGCGATGCCTGACTCGATGTCGCGTACGAACATCTCGACCATCGGGTCGGTGCCCCCGGGCCCACCGCCCTGAACCCGCCGGCCGAAGTAGTGAGGGAGTACGTCGAAGGTGTACAGCCCGGTGGCCACCACGATGTTCAGGTCGACCTGGTCGGCGATGCGGGCGATGCGGGGGATGTACCGGCCCAGGCCGATGGCCGTGGGGTCGAGGATGGTGTCGATGCCCTCTTCCTTCAGCTCGGTGAGGCGGGTGATGGCGTCAGTGACCCGGGTGTCCTCGTCGCCCCACTCCTCGGGGTAGTTCATCTGGATCTCAGGGGAGATCACGAAGACGTGCTCGTGCATGAGCACCCGCCCCAGGGCAGCGGTGTCGATGGATCCCCTGGCGGTTTCGACTCTCGGCATCCGGCGAGTCTGTCAGGGATCGCCCCGGTAGTGGGAGGCCATCGCCTCGAGGGTTGGGGCCAACCGGTGCCCCAGTTCGTTGGGCCGCCGGAGCTCGAGGCAGGGTCCGGGCTAGGGCATCTCCCCAACTGCCGGCGACAGGACTGCGCCATGCAGGGTGTCCCAGTCGGTGATGCCGCAGCTGTTCCGTGATCCCTGACAGAGCGCCGTCGACGGCCCTGTGCTGGACTCTGCTCCGATGGCGACTACAACCACTCCGACGCTCACCCACTGGGGGCCGTTCCTGGTCGAGGCCGACGGTACCGAGATAACCGCGGTCCACGGCCACCCCAAGGACCCCGACCCATCGCCCATCGGGCAGAACCTGCTCGATGTGACCCGCAACCGAATCGAACGGCCGGCGGTGCGGCAGTCGTGGCTCGAGGGTGGGCCCGGCACCGCCACCGACCAGAGGGGTTCTGACCCTTTCGTCGAGGTCGGTTGGGACGAGGTGGTCGACCTGGTGGGGGAGGAGATCACGCGGGTTCGGGCTGACAAGGGCAGCGAGGCCATCTTCGGGGGCAGCTACGGCTGGGGTTCGGCCGGCCGCTTCAACCTGCCCAGCAGCCAGATCTATCGCCTCCTACGCATGGGTGGCGGTTACACCGATGCCCGCGGCACCTACTCGTCATCGGCGGCCGAGGTGATCGTTCCTCACCTGATGGGCCTGGACTACAGCCAGGCTGTCGGCTCCCAGACCTCGTGGTCGGTCATTGCCGGCCACACCGAGCTCATGGTCTGCTTTGGTGGGGTGCGACTGAGCAATGCCCAGGTCACCTATGGCGGCCAGGGGCCCCATCTGACCCGCCACTGGCTTGATCGGAGCACCGACCAGGGCGTCCGGTTCGTCAACTTCTCGCCCTTGCGCGACGACCTCATCGACGAGGTGGACGGCCGTTGGATTCCGGTCCGCCCCAACACCGACTCGGCCATCATGTTGGGTCTGGCCCATCAGGTGGTGGCTGACGGTCAGCACGACGAGGACTTCCTCACCACCCACTGCACCGGGTGGGAGACCTTCTGCGCCTACCTCCTGGGCCAAACCGACGGCATCCCCAAGACCGCCCCGTGGGCTGAGTCCATCGCCGACCTCGAACCGGGCACCCTCACCGACCTCGCCCGTGAGATGACCGAGCACCGCACGTTCATCAATCTCGCGCTGGCCATCCAACGGGGCGACCACGGCGAGTACGCCTACTGGGCCGCCACCGCGTTGGCGGCCGTACTCGGTCAGACCGGCCTGCCCGGCGGCGGGTTCGGCTTCCCATTCGGATCGAACGGCAATGTCGGAGCCGGCCAGATCCGCAAGCGCATCCCCGGCATATCGGTCCCGCCCAACCCCCTGCGCGACTCCTACATCCCGGTCAGCCGGGTCACCGAGATGTTCGAGAACCCGGGTGGCTCGTACCGCTACAACGGGCAGTCGCGGACCTACCCCGACATCTCCCTCGTGTACTGGTGTGGCGGGAACCCCTTCCATCACCATCAGGATCTGAACCGCCTGAGCCGGGCCTGGGCCCACCCCGAGACCGTCATCGTGCAGGAGCCGTTCTGGACCCCGCTGGCCAAGAGGGCCGACATCGTGCTGCCCGCCACCACCCCCCTCGAGCGCAATGATCTGGGCGGCGCCGAGACGATGCTGGTGGCCATGAAAGCGGCTGTCGCCCCCGTGGGTGAGGCCCGCCACGATTACGACATCTGTGCCGCCATTGCCCATCGGCTCGGCTACGGCGACGAGTTCACCGAGGGCCGCTCGATCGACGATTGGGTCCGCCATCTCTACGAGGAGTTCGCGGCCGACAACGACTACGCCCCTGCTTTCGACGAGTTCTGGGAGGCGGGTGTGCTCCAACACGACATGGCCGACATGGGCGAGCCCGAGCAGGTCTTCCTGGCTGACTTTCGGGCTGACCCCGACGCCCACCCTCTCGAGACCACCTCGGGCCGGATCGAGCTGTTCTCGGTGGTCATCGACACCTTCGACGATTCCGATGCCCCACCCCACGCCGCTTGGCAAGAACCGTACGAGTGGCTGGGTTCGTCTGCCGCTGAGCGCTTCCCCCTTCACCTGATCTCCAACCAGCCCGCCGACAAGCTCCACAGCCAGTACGACCACAGCCGCTTCAGTCGCGGGCACAAGGTCGCGGGCCGAACCAGGCTGCGCATCCACCCCGCTGCGGCTGCGGCCCGGGGTCTGGTTGACGGCGATGTCGTCCGGGTGTTCAACGACCGGGGTGCTTCCTTGGCCGGGGTCGTCGTGTCCGACGCCATTCAGGCCGACGTCGTCGAGCTGCCGGTGGGGTCGTGGTATGACCCGGACGACGACGGGACCTGCCGCAACGGGAACCCCAACACCCTGACCCGCGATCAGGGCACGTCGTCGCTGGCCCAGGGCCCCAGCGCCCACACCTGTCTGGTCGAGGTCGAGAAGCTCGAAGGAGCTGCCCCCGAGGTCCAGGCCTACAACCTGCCCGAGTTCGTGGAACGCTGAGGTGCTCACCCCGTGAGCGGGCGGTGCACATGTCCTAGCCTGGGGCCATGAGTGCCACCACCTTTGAGCTGGAGCGGCTGGAGGGCAAGACCTTCGGCGCCGTCGTCCGCAACATCGATCTGAAGAACCTCGGCGATGTCGAATGGGAAGCCGTTCGTGCCGCATGGATCGAATACGGCTTGCTCGTCTTCCCGGGCCAGTTCCTGAGCATCGATGAGCAGAACTCGTTCGCCGAGCGTTTCGGCGACCTCGAGTTCCCCGCCGCTCCCATCTCGAACGTCACCAAGGACGGGGCGGTTCACAGCGACCCCGCCGAGGACCTGGTGAAGTCACTGCGGGGCAACGAGGGCTGGCATCACGACAGCACCTATATGCCCGTCCAGGCAAAGGGGGCGGTGTTCACCGCCGAGGTCGTTCCCGCCGGTGGTGCCGACACCGGCTTCGCCGATATGCGGGCCGCCTACCAGGCTCTCGACACCGAGACCCGCGACCTGGTCCAGGATCTCGTCGCCTACCACTCGCTGTACTACAGCCAGGGTCGGGTCGGGTATCTGCCCCGGCAGGAGGATGACGGCAGCTACGGCATGTACGGGTACCACGACCACGAGGTCTCGGTCCGGCCTCTGGTGAGGGTCCATCCCGAGACCGGGATCTCCCATCTGAACATCGGCCGGCACGCCCACAACATCCCCGGCATGGATCCCGACGAGTCCGAGAAGCTACTCGACCGTCTGAATGAGGAGGCCATCGCCGACCCCGATCGGGTTTACTTCCACCAGTGGACTGAGGGTGACGCCATCGTCTGGGACAACCGCAGTCTCATGCACTGCGCGACGCCATTCGACATGACCCAGGCCCGGGTCATGTGGCACACCCGCATCGCCGGTGAGCGCGAGTCAGAGGCCGCCCTCAACCACGCCTGACGGTTGGCCGCGGCCGGCGTCACCGCGGCTGCCCAGTTGCTCCTGCCCCCGTCCCACCCCTGGACACCTGGAACAACCCATCGACACCCTTCGATCTGACCTCTGGCACTTATCGCATCTTAGGGGTCAGACCCCTACACGGCGATCGTGGCT
>JAAEMS010000088.1 GCA_024225275.1 Actinomycetes bacterium | reverse complement strand
TCGATCGGCGGGCGCGGACTGCCGGTTGTGTGTCGGGGTTCGGTCAGATCACGTCGGCGAGCTCATCGACAGCGGCCGCGGCGCGTAGAGCGTCGCGGTGGGCTTCCGCGCCGAGCTCCCTTAGCCTTGTTTTCAACGCCGCCATCGACCAGGAGAGGGGACTCGTAGCCGATGGGCCGCTGACTGTCCACCCGTAGTCGCCGGCCCCGAGCCGGTCCCGCCCCACGAACGTAGGTCGGCCATGGCGAACAGGGGAGGTCGACCCGTTGGTCGTGGAATCTGGTGGTGGGCTCCTGGGGGGATCTTATGGTCAGGCTGTGACAGCGAGGGTGGTTGGGGTGTCGGTGGTGGTAGCTTGTTCGAGTGCGGTGGCCAGTGCTGGGAGTTGCCGGTAGCCCTTGACCCGTCGGAATTGTTGCTCGGCGGCGAGCATGCCGGTGGCTGCCCACCGCAGTCTCATGTCGCCGTCTTTCCTGGTGAGTGGCGGGAGGGAACCTCCCCCTCCCGCTCTCGCAGAACCGTACGTGACAGTCTCCCGTCATACGGCTCCCGCGGTCCGGCGTTGGGTTGGTGCGAGGAGGTGCCAGTGGGCGAAGAGTCGTGGTTGGCGCTGTCTTACAGCGTTGAGCCATCTCCACGCCTTCGTGGGTTGACCTCGCAGTCGTTTGTATTTCTGCATGGCCCATCTGACGATGTGTTCGTCGATGCGTTCTGCAATGGGCGCCAACACAGAGCGGTAGAAGGCCCCGTAGTAGTTGATCCAGCCTCGGACCTGGGCGTTGATCCCCCAGGCGATGCCGGACAGGTCCGTTCCGCTGCGACGGTTGAGGTGCCAGGCCCGGATCTTGGCGCCGACCGCCTTGCGCGCCTTGTTGCTCATGGCCGGAGTGAAGCTCACGAAGAACCCATGCCGGCCACGGACCAGACGACCCCGAAAGGTGTAGCCGAGGAAATCGAAGCTGGTGTGCTCGGACTCTCCTCGACGGTTCGTGTCTTTGCAGTACACGACCTTGGTCTTGTCGGGGTGCAACTCAAGCCCAAGGGACTCGAGCCGTTCGGCGAGATCGGACAGAAGACGTCGGGCCTGGCTCTCGTTGTTGCAGTGGACGACCACGTCATCCGCGTACCGTTCGAACGGACAGCCCGGGTGTTCCCGGTCCATCCACCTGTCGAACACGTAGTGCATGAAGAGGTTCGCCAACAGCGGCGAGATCGGAGAACCTTGTGGGGTTCCCTTGTCTCGTGGGGCCACGGTGCCGTCTGGCATCGTCATGGGGGCTTTGAGCCACCGTTCGATGTAGAGCAGCACCCAGGCCTCGTCGGTGTGGTGAGCCACCGCCTTCAAGAGGAGATCATGAGGGACGCTGTCGAAGAAGGCCCGGACGTCCAAATCGAGGACCCAGTCCTTGCTCCAACAACGCTTGCGGCACACGGCCAATGCGTCATGGGCACTTCGCCCAGGACGACAGCCGTAGCTGTCGGAGTGGAAGATCGGCTCAAGCTTGTCTTCCAGCAGCATCGCTGCTGCGGTCTGAGCTACCCGGTCTGCCACATTCCGCACCCCGAGGACCCTGACCCCAACCCCATGATCTTTCGGTATCTCAACCGCTCGCACCGGCCCCGGGAAATAGCTTCCCGACGACATCCGATTCCACAACTTGTAGAGGTTGTCCCTCTCGTTGTCACCGAACCCGTCGATGCTCACGGCGTCCACGCCCGGCGCTCCGCCGTTAGCTCGGACCTTCTCCCACGCCCCGTAAACGAGACGCTTTCGAATCTCAAACGACTTCAACTTCTGCTTCGGCCTATCTCTCGGTTCCTCCCCCGCAGGGTCGACACGACCGTGGACTGCCCGGCCCCTTCGCTCGGACCCCATTACAGGGCCTTCATCACTACTACGAGCCGGTCCGTCCCTGTGCCCCGCATCGGTACTCTCCCACTCACTGCGTTGACCGCTTGTGGTTCTCCCTCTCGCGACCAAACAGCCGCACTATCGAGACGACAGGTTCTCCTGTTCCATGCCAGCGCCTGCGACGAGCTCACGCCACCTATACACCGGACACCGCTGAGGCCACATACAGGCAGCTCCCCAGCTGAGGGCCCACCCCGAGAGGCGCGCCTTTGTCCCAGGACCACCCACAGGCCCCGGTTTCGATGTCGTCGTTTATCCTTTCGATGCGTCAGCAGTGGTTCACACATGTTCGTCTTCTCGTCACACACCCAGCCCCGCTGACAGCGGGACCTCGACCGCAACGCTCACCACCCCGGCTCTTAACCGACGCAGCATGCGGTGGTTTGGGATCTCCGCCTGAACAGCGACCCCGGAGGACCTACCTCCATCACTGGCACAGCACGGTCCGTGCTGGCGACCTTCTACAGCGTCATCACTCTCCTTTCAGGACTCACGTGGGTACCCAACACTCGGCCGCGGGGTCTGACCAGGGAAGACGCGATCGAGTCGATGATTCTCGAAGGCGCTGTATCCGGCATCGTCGGGTGGACCCAGCGGCCTTCTGTCCGGGAATTCCAACCAAGAACAACTGAGAATCCCGGACAGAACGGTTCCGCGGAACCGCCCTCGACCCCGCACCACTCGTGCCGATACCGGACAGGCCCATCAGGCGCCCGGAGCATCCCACAACGCGCGGGCATAACCCCGGCCGCCACCGCGCCCGAACGCCGGGACCGGGACGCACGCTTCTACAGAGTCCGGGGTTCCACGAGTCGCTCCTACGCGGTCGGGGCAGGGTCGAGGGCGATTGGTGTCTTGGATCCGGCCGGGAAGGCGACGACGTGAGTGAACCCGGTCCCGCGAACGAGGTCGACGAGCCGCCCGTATTCGAACGCGACCTGGTCTGGCACATGGGCATCGGAGCCCAGCGTGATCTCGACACCAGCCTGGTGGAGTTGTTCAAGGATCGACTGTGAGGGGTACTGCTCTGCGACCGCCTTGCGCCATCCCGCCGAGGACACCTCGACCGCCAGGCCAGACGAGGCAACCACCTCGACGAGTCGGTTCTCGAAATCGGCGCGCATCGCAAGGTCCGGGAACCGACGGGCGATCTTGATCAGGTCACAGTGGGCCAACACCTCACCCAACCCCGACCCGGCGAGCTCCCCGAAGGCCGTGAGGTAGTCCCTCCATGCCGTTTCGACACCACGCAGGTCCCACTCGGCGGCGAACACGTCGGTCCCGTAGGCGTCGAACAACCACGCCCCCAACCAGTGCACCGACCCCAACCGCACATCGAACGGGTACCCCGCCAGCACCTTGGCCATTGCCTCGACCCGGCCGGGCAACAGATCCACCTCTATTCCCAGCTCGACCGGTAACCCCTCGACCTGTGCCGCCAGGACTGCGTCGCAGTAGGCGTCCAGATCCGCGCCCTGTTCGGTCGCCCACACCTGCGCAGTCGCGTCCGCCGGCGTCGGGGTCGGGGTGCCCGGCTCACGGGGCCACACGTGAAGGTGGTAGTCGATCACCTCCAGACCCTAGGCTCACACCGCCCTCGACCTCGCTCCATATTGGTGCCCGCTCATGCTGCCACCGAAGCGAACCGTGCAATACACGAAATACGACGGAACCCTGCACTGGCGCCACGACCTGCTCTTGCTAGGTGAAGACAACCATGGAACCTGGTTGGGCGGCCAGCAGGGCGCAACGCTTCAACGTGGACACGAACCCCCGATCGAGGCCCCAGTCGATTTCGTGCAACTCATCGCCCCCAACGTCATGTGGACCGCCATCTTCAACTCCGCTGGCGGCAAATACGCCATCTACGTTGACGTAACCACCCGACCCCGGTGGGTCACCCGCGACCGGGTCGAGCTCATCGACCTGGACCTCGATGTCGTCCTCCACAACAACGGCTCGACCGAACTGCTCGACGAAGACGAGTTCGATCACCACGCCCAACTCCTCGCCTACCCCCAAGACCTCATCGAAGCCACCCGCCGAGCCGCCCACGACCTGATCGACCAACTCGACACCCGCACCGAGCCATTCGGCGCCGCGAGCCAGCACTGGCTCGCTACTCTCGCCAATCACCGCCACACCCCCAAAGAAACTAACCGTGGCGCCGGGAAGCCGGAGCCGGCTCCACAGCGACGAAACCCGGGCATCCCATGACAAGACGCGCGGACGAGCCCCAAGAATGTCCCCTATCCAGCGTCTCAATATCCCGGGAGAGACCGCCTCCTATCAGCCGGAAAGGTGTCGTCATCTCACCTGTCCGCGTACGGCTCTTCGGGGAGGGTCCGTGGGGGTGGTCGGGCGGGTTATTGGGGCACCTCCAAGGGGGCTGTCACTGGGGCGCGGTAGCTTGTGGCCATGGCCCGCAAGACTTGGACAGCAGCCGAACTCGAGCAGATGACCCCCTCTGAGCAGGACGAGATCTTCCAGGCGAGCATCGTCCGTGACCTCACCCAAGTACCCGAGGACTTCCTCAAACGAGTCCGAGCCAAAGCCGACCAACGCATCGCCGACTCTGGGACCCCCGACCGTTCGTGAGCGCTGAGCGCCGCCTGGTTCGCGCCACCTCAGCATTCTTCGACGACCTCGATGCCCAACTGGGCCCCGAACGTGGGCCCAGGGGCGAGCCCTCCACCAACGACTACCAGACCCTGGAACTGCTGCGAATCGTCGAGTTGTTCGCGACCGGGTTCGACGATCTCCCTGAGCTGATCGCCGGTCGATCCGAGTACCGGCTACTCATCACCGCCGGGACGCTCGTTCCCCGGCTCTCTGTGCTCGGCCAACTCGCCCCAGACGGAGCGGTCGAGCACATCTCCCTGGACCTCGACCTCGATGCCGGCTGGTGAGTGGGAGTCCGCCTCCTTGTACCGCCCACCCATGTTCTCGGTTGACACCGCCCCCCTTCGCCGG
>JAAEMS010000087.1 GCA_024225275.1 Actinomycetes bacterium | reverse complement strand
TGGTGGCGGGGGCAGGATTTGAACCTGCGACCTTCGGGTTATGAGCCCGACGAGCTACCAGACTGCTCCACCCCGCGGTGGAGTGATCAAGGTAACGCCTCGCCCCGGTTCCGGCAACCCGGCCGGCCACCTGTCACACATCGGCGCGAGGCACCGGAGCTCCCGGCCCCAGCCCACCGGGCGGACGGACACCCGCAGCCTGGAAACGGTGTTCGCCCAGCCGCCACCGACCCTTCTCGTACCGCAGCTTGCTCTGGTACCGGCCCCACGCCTCGACCATCTTGCCTCCGGTGAACTGATGCCAGGCGTACACATAGGCGCGGGCCTCGGTCTCACCCGCTGACGCCGACACGATCCGGATGTTCGACAGGTGGTGGCTGGTCGCATCAAGCTGGCGCAGCAGCGCCCGGCATCGCTTGGCGATCGCCTCAGGGCCGACAACCGCGTCGTCGAGGAAGACACCCTCGGCGGTGAAGAGGGCGGCGAAGTCGCCGGGCCGGGCCTTGTCGACCGGCTCGGCGTAGCCGTAGTAGGCCGCCGTCGCCCCGGCCAAGGGATCGTTGGGGTCGGTTCCGTCCATCCCGCAACCGCACGACCGGCGATGAACAGGCGTAGGGTCGCCGCAGATGGGGGATACCGCGCCGGCCGATCGATCGCACCTGGGCTACGGGGCCGCCATCGCCGCCCTCGTGTTCTGGGGTGCCCAGGCCGTCATCGCCAAGGGCATCGACATCGACCCGCTTCCCCTGGTCTTCCTACGTATCTGGATGGCCGTCGTGTTCAGCATCGGTGTGCTCCACATCTCGGGCAGCCGGCTCGACCGGAGAGTTCTGCGCTACAGCCTCATCGGCGGCGTCGCCTTCGGGCTCGACCTCGTGTTCTTCTTCACCTCGATCAAGCTCACCACCGTCGCCAACGCCACCATCATCCCGTCGATGCAGCCGGTCCTGCTCATCTTCGCCGCCCCGATCCTGTTCCACGAGCGGGTCTCCCGGAACGACATCGGTTGGGCCGGCGTGGCCATCGTGGGCGTGGCCCTCGTGGTGTTCGGGGCCAGCGGCCTGCCCGAGTGGAGTCCGGCCGGCGACCTCTGGGCGGTCGCCACCCTCTTCGCCTGGACCAGCTACTTCATGGCCTCGAAAGCGGCCCGCGCCCATCTCAGTGCCGCCGAGTTCACTGCCGGGGCCTCGCTCGTGGCCGCCATCGTGGTCACCCCGTTCGCTGCCTTTTCGGGGCAGGCCTGGGTCATGCCGACCGCCGGCGAGTGGTTCTGGATCGCCATGATGGCCGTCGGGCCGGGCTGGGCCGGCCACTTCCTCATGAACTGGGCGTTGGGCCATGTGCCGATCTGGTTCGGCGGCACCGTAGCCCTCGCTGCACCAGTCGCCTCGGCGATCATGGCCGCTGTCTTCCTGGGTGAGAACGTGACCGGTGTGCAGGCCACCGGCATGTTCGTGACCGTCGGCTCGCTGGCCTACATCACCCTGCGGAGCCAGACCGTTCCGGTCCCCCAGACCAAGCCGGCCTAGATCCCAACGCGGGCGCAATCGTCGCACACGACCCGATGGCCGCGTTGGACAAGCGGTCGTGGCCGCCATTCGATCATCCGCTTGCCCACCAGTACCGGGTACGGAGCCGTGGCGTGAATCGCGACTCCCAGGGTCGAAAGGTCGTGGCCGGCCGGCCCGGCCTCACCGAGCTTCAGCATGCGGACGAACATGGAGGGCACGAACTGGCTGAGGGTCACCTGGTAGCGCTCGAGGTCGGCCAGGCATTGGGCGGCGTCGATCCTCTCCATGATCACCAGGGGCCCGCCCACGGGGTGCACAGCTTGCGAGAACCCCAGCGGAGCGGCGTGATACACCGGCGCGGGCAACAGGCAGACCATGTCGGGGGCGTACTGGTAGAGCGTCGCCATGAGGTTGGCGGTGCGGGGGTCGATGGTGCCGGCCGCCTCGGCCTTCGCCCGCGAGCTGACGACCAGCTGGGCATCGCAGTCGTCGAGGATGTACTCGATCTCGGGCGCATTGAGGAAGCTGTTGACCGCAGTGATGTAGAGACCGGTGCGAAAGGCAGTCCAGATGACCTCCTTGTACCGGATGTTGTTCTCCACCAACAGAGCGATGTGGGCGCCTCGCTCCAAAGCCCTGGGTCCGCAGCAGGAGAGCCAGCAGGTTCGAGCACACGCCGAGGTGGCGATCGGTGAGCGTCTCACCCGACCCGGCCTCGATCACCGCCGGATGGTTCGGCCTGGTCTGTGCGTGAACGGGAGCCATGGGTCCGCCACGACCTGGCAGCCGACGAACCCGACCCCAACGTTCACCCCCCGAAGCCGGGCGGTGGTGAGGCAGCAGGTAGCGTCGAGGCCCATGACCGACCGCCCTGTCGCCCTGCTCACTGTCGCCGACTGGTACGTCGGTCCAGCCCTGGCCCACAAGCTGGCTCCCACCCACGACCTGGTGCTCCACCTCGCGTCAGGCGACGAGGCCCCAGCCGAGCTCGCCGACCTGCCCACCGAGATCATCACGGTCACCGGCGATGTCGCCACGGCCGAGGGCAACCAGGCCGTCGTCAACGCCGCCCTCCAACGATTCGGCCGGATCGACGCCGCCTCGCTGCTCACCGGCGAGATCATCATCGGCCCCTTCCTCGACGCCACCACCGACCAGTGGGAGAAGGTGAAGCGGGCCAACCTCGACATGGTCTTCCACGGGCTCCAGGCCGTCCTGCCCCCGATGATCGAGGCCGGCGTCGGCCAGATCGTCGTGTTCACCAGCGCCACCGGAGCCCGGCCCGAGCCCGGCGTATCGCTCTACGGCTCGACGCGGGCCGGCGCCAACGCCATGGTGCGGGCGGTCGGTCTCGAGCACGCCAAGGCCGGGGTGTGCGTCAACGCCATCGGCACCAACTACATGGACTTCCCCGGCTTCATCAAGGCTTCGGGCGCCGACGACCCCGAGCGCCGTAAGCGCATCGAGGCCCAGGTCCCGGCCGGGCGGCTCGGCACCATGGACGAGCTGGCCGAGTTCGCCACCGTCCTGCTCGACGGCCGCTCCCGCTTCCAGACCGGCCAGTTCTTCTCCTACAGCGGCGGCTGGAGCACCTGAAGCCACGACCGATCAGTCGGTCACGTCGCGCCTGGTGATCACCACGAGGCTGACGGCCAGGCGGCCACCAGATAGACGGAGGCCAGAAGCACCGACTGGCCATAGGACACAGCAGGGGTGCCACCGGCCAGAACCGTGCCGACGCCCTCGTGATCGGCGTGGTGGCCGGCCTTCACCCCGCCTTGCGGGCCGCCCAGCTGTCACCCACCGAGGAGCTGCCCAGCTAGACCCCGGTGGCCGAGAAGTGCTGCCAATCCTTGCTCGACGACCAATCGCCACCCCAGCCCCAGCCCACCGCGGTGAAGGCCTCGACCACGCCCTCACCCCGGCGAATCATCCCTGGTTCGTCGAGGGTGCGGTCGATCCAGGGTGCACCCTCGGGCGGCGACACCTCTCCCCTGTTCAGGTAGGGGTTGCGCAGGGGGTTGATGTCGATGGCCCGCCCGTAGGCGTGCTGTGACCAGCGGGTGGTGCCGGCGACGGTCCGGCAGTTGAAAGCCGAGGTGTTGTCGGCCTGCATGGAAGCGAGGTCGTGGCCGCCGAACTCGTCGACCAGCTCCATACGGTTGATGCGGAAGCCCAGGTCGAACAGACGGGCGAAGGCCGACTCGAGATCGGTCACCGCGTCGGCGTGCACCACCAGCTCGCCGGTCTGGTGGCGGCCCTCGTAGTCCCAGTGGCTGACCTCGATGAAACGCAGGTCCTCGAGCGCGACCGGACAACCCGGGCGCCACGACGTGGGCTCGATACGGGCCCGGAGGTCGGTGTCGATGGCCGAGACGGTCCAACCGAACTCGGCGGCCGGAGCCGGGCCCGGGGCGAGGGTGGCCACCAGTTCCCCGTCGAGAGGTCCGCCCTCGGAGAACTGCCACACCGTCCCGTCGCCCAGGGCGATGACGTACCGATCGCCGGTGACCGTCGACGCGGCGGCTACCGCGGGGGCGTCCAAGACCCGGGAGCCGAGACTGCCCAGGAAATCGGTGATCGAGAAGTCGAACAGGCCACCATCGGCGGCCACCAGCAGGTAGCCCGAGGCGGCCCCCACCGCGCCCACCACCGGCTGGTTCAGGGCCACAGCGCCCATGGAGCCCCGGAACGGCACCCCGAAAGCGAACACACCTCCGTCGGAAGCAATGAGCCAGTAGGACGAGCTGTCGGGGCCCGGCACGAGGCCGATGACCGCGGCGTTCAGGGTTTGACCGCCCATCGACCCCGCGAAGCGGGCATCGCCGTAGGCGAAAACACCACCGTCGAGGGCGACCATGAAATAGCCGTTGCCGCTGGTGGTGGCCACCGAGTCGATGATCGGCTGATTGAGGGGCAGGCCCTGCGCATCGCCGTAGTGGACCGCCGCCCCGAACGGCCACACCCGACCCCGGCTGGTGAACAACCAGTAGCCGTCGCCGGTTGTCGTGATACTCATCGAGACCACGGTCTCGTCAGCGGCGAGCTGGGTGAAGGGTTCGAGGCCTCCATGGTCGGTGGCCTGGTTGGCGGTCACCCGGCCCCACTGGTCGACCAGCCAGAAGCCGATGCCGTCGGGGTCGAGCTCGATGTCGACCACCCCTGGGGGCCCGACCCGGGCGTCGGCCCCGGTCGACGCGAGGACCGTACCGGCGAGCAACAGCACAGAGAAGACGAGGGCTCGGCGCACGCCCCCCAGCTTGGCTCAGGTCGAGGCTTCGATGGTGACGCGCCCGGCGACAGGATCGACGGTGACTGTCGCCCCCTCCTCGATCATCGACAGGGCACCGGTGGCTCCGATGACGGCCGGCACCCCGGGCTCGCGGGCGATGACCGCCGCGTGGCAGAGCAGGCCGCCCTCTTCGACGGCCATCGCCCCGGCACTGGCGATCACCGAGTTGAAGGTGGGGGCGGTCCAGGCCGCCACGAGGATGTCGCCGGGCGAGAATGTGGCCAGAACGTCTTCGGGCTGGGAGGCCAGGCGGGTCCGGCCGGTGTAGGCCCAGTCGCCGATGCCCATGCCCTCGAGGGGTTTCCCGCCCGGCTCCTTCTCCAGCATGGAGACACAAGCGAGGACCGCATCGGTCACCCGCCGGAGTCCGGCCGGAAGCACCGACGAGTCGAGAACGGTGGGCGGGTCGCCGAGCGGGAGGGGCGGGTCCAGGGTGGCCTCCCACTGGCGATGGACAGCCCGTTCGTCGAGCTCGGCACCCGCCGGCGAAGCCGCGCCACGCAGGACCGAGGCCAACTCGTCGGTGTCGAGCTCGAACACCCGCTCGGCGGCTGACATCTGGCCGGCGTCGGCGAGACGCCCTCCGGCTTCGAGGTAGGCGCGGCGGGTGAGGCCCAGGGGCCACTCGGCGGTGAGGGAGCCGTTGTCGTCGCGCAACCCGTAGGCCTGGCGGGCCCCCGACAGGAGCTGGTCGTAGAGCTCGAGGTGTTCGGTGGGCACCCGGGTCCGCAGCTGGGCACCAGCCTCATCGACCGTCGAGTCGTCGTGCTGGACCCCATCGGCGCCGGCTCGGACGAGAGCGAC
>JAAEMS010000086.1 GCA_024225275.1 Actinomycetes bacterium | reverse complement strand
GTTGACCAGGGCCGACACCACCATGGTGTCGACGATGACCGGAGTGGGGCTGGTCACCGTTCGGTGAGTGCCTTCCCGAAGGCCTTCCACTCGTCATCGGTGAGTCCCTCGAGTGCCATTTGGCCCTCTCGGCCCCGTAGTAGACCCCTCTACTGCCTGGCCGGACTCGGCTGGACGGGCTGGACGCGGATCCCGACCGGGCCGCATGAAACCGCACCAACGGGGACTCACCGGACGGATGACTGCCCATGCCATCAGGTGTAACACCAGGTGTCTCACCACAACGGCTCTGAGGTTCCCGGGTCGGTAGACGGCTCTCCGCGTGTCAGTCCCCTGACGTTCGGCGATCAGTCGACCCCTGGTCTCCTGGGCTCCCTGGCCTCGGCCTTGGTTGCTCGCACGAAGGCTGACATGACCTGCCCCTCGGCCGATGCGACCTCGTCGAGATCAATACCGTTCGCGGCGAGGACCTGCTCGGCGTCGGCGAGCTCGTAGACGCGGGTGGGCTGAACCTCGATATCGGTGAATCCGGCCTGAGTGAGGAGCATTCGGTAGTCGTCCTCGTCCAGGGCGCCGGCCACACAACCGATCCATGCTTCGACGCTCGAACGGATCTTGGGGTCGAGGGTGCCGCGCACGACGACGTCGGACACTGCGAATCGACCGCCGGGTCGGAGCACGCGGAATGCCTCACGCAGCACCTGGCCCTTGTCGGAGGACAGGTTGATCACACAGTTGGAGATGATGACGTCGACGGAGTCGTCGGGTAGTGGGATGTCCTCTATGTGGCCCTTGAGGAACTCGACATTCTCGACACCAGCGTCGCTCTGGTTCTGGCGGGCCAACTCGAGCATGTCGTCGGTCATGTCCAGCCCGTAAGCCTTGCCGGTGGGCCCGACCCGCCGTGCCGACAGCAGGACGTCAATGCCACCGCCCGAGCCCAGATCGAGCACGGTCTCCCCTTCTCGGAGCTCGGTCAATGCGGTCGGATTGCCACAACCCAGCGAGGCCTGGGCAGCGGCCCCGGGCAGCTCGGCGGTCTCGCCCTCGGTATAGAGGTCGCGGGTGATGGGGTTGTCGGGCCCACAGCACGAGGTGCCCCGGGGGGAGTCCTCGATCACCCGTCGGGCGATCTGGCCGTAGCGCTCGCTCACCTTCTCGCGGAGTTGCTCTTCGTCGGTGTGGTTGACCATCGTGGTCTCCTTTGATGTCAGTTGCCTGCGGATGTTTCGGCTGCCGTGGGGTCATGGCTTCGGGAAGGTTCTGGTCCTCCCGGTGACGCACATCGTCATATCGACGGACATCGATAGCATAACATCACATCGACACCTGTCAATATATTATCTGGCTCGCTGTCCGGCCCGCTTGGGCGCGTCGTCAGCCTCAGGAGAATGGTGTCCTCGCGAGGGTGAAAGCGCCTACAGCTAGGGTGTGTCCGTGAACGGCGCGGAGATATCTCAACCTTGGTGGAAAGGGGCGATCGGCTATGAGGTCTACGTTCGCTCGTTCTCCGACGCCAATGGGGACGGGGTTGGCGACCTGAAGGGTGTGGCGGACCGGCTCGATCACATCGCCGATCTCGGCGCCGACGTGATCTGGCTGACCCCGTTCTACCCCTCGCCGATGGTCGACATGGGCTACGACGTGTCCGACTACTGCGGTGTCGACCCGCTGTTCGGGTCGCTGGAGGACTTCGACGAGCTCATCGAGGCAGTCCGGTCTCACAGCCTCCGGCTGGTCATCGATCTGGTGCCGAACCACTGCAGCAACCGGCATATGTGGTTCCAGGCTGCGATCGCCGACCCCCAAGGCCCCTACCGTGACTACTTCATCTGGCGGGATCCAGGCCCCGATGGCGGTCCGCCGAACAACTGGGTGGGATACTTCGGGGGTTCCGCATGGAGCCTCGATCCGGCGAGTGGCCAGTACTACCTCCACTTGTTCCTGCCCGAGCAACCCGACCTGAACTGGCGAAACCCCGCGGTGGTGGACGAGTTCGACGAGATAATCCGCTTCTGGCTCGACCGCGGCGTCGACGGCTTCCGAGTAGATGTCGCCCAGGCGCTGGTGAAGGACCTAGAGCTTCGAGACAACCCTCAGGTGGCGCCGTGGGTACCGGACGCAACCAGGTGGGAGCAATGGGAGGCGTTCGAGCATCGATACGACGTGAACCAGATCGAGAGCCTCGATCTGTTCGCTCGGTGGCGTCAGATCGCGGCTGAGTACGACGCCGTGATCATTGGCGAGACCTATGTCCTCGAGCCCGAGACACTCGCCCAGATGCTCCGTGGTGATGGGCTGGATCTGGGGTTCTGGTTCAAGCCCATGTCCATCGACATCGCCGCGGAAGAGATCCGCGAGGCGCTTCGCGGCCCCATCGAAGCCGTGGCTGATCCATCCATGATCAGCTTCGTGATCAGCAGCCACGACGAACCTCGTCCGCCCACCCGGTTCGGCGGGGGTGATCTCGGCCGGCGACGAGCCCTGATGCTCTCGACGCTCCTGTTCTGTCTGCCCGGTGTGCCGTTCCTCTACCAGGGTGAAGAGCTCGGGCTTGTCGATGGCATTGTGGCCGAGGATCGTCGGGCCGACCCGGTGGGGGCCGACGTATCTCTGAGCCGTGACGGTTGTCGGACACCGATTCCCTGGGAGCCTGGGGTCTCCTTCGGGTTCTCGGCGTCCGAGGTCACCTGGCTTCCGGATGGGGGACGCACCGATGCTGACACCGCGAAAGTCCAGCGCTCTGACGACAGATCATGGCTGGCCCGCTATCGGGCGCTCGTGGCCCTGCGGCGCCGCGAGCCCGAACTCGTTGATGGCCCGGTGGTCTGGCTTGATCACGACAACCCAGCACTCGTGGCCTTCCGGCGGGGGACTGTGGTGGTGGTGGCCAACACCGGGGATGATCGTGGGGCCGTCGGTTGGTCCGGTGACGTGCTGTACTCGACGGTTGGTCTCGGGGGTTCGGTGAGCTCGTCCACCGAGCTCGAACCGGCGAGCACGATCGTGATTCGAATCAGCAACTGACGTCGGGGGTGCCTTGCAATGGGCCAACGACTGTGGAGGGGTCTCGGCTGAAAGCGCTTACACCGCGTTTTCAGTCGGGGGCCAAGCCCGGCTTCCGTGACATGTCACTCGCACCTCAGTAGGCGCTATTCCGGTGCCTGGCCGAGGGGCAAGGAGGGAACCCCAAACCATGAAGCACCCACTGCTCAGGATGCTCACCGTCGTTCAGGCCTTCATCCCCCTCATCGTGTTCTTCGCCCTACAGCGGTTCTTCGTCAGGGGCATGTTGGCCGGATCGGTCAAGGGCTGAGCACGTCCGACATCTCGACCGGGCCCCCTTCGGTGATGCTGAGGTGGGCGGCAACGCCCATGGCCACCGACATGAGGCCATCGAGGGGATTGACTTCCGCGGTCCCGCCTGTGCGGACGGCTTGGGCGAACCGGCGGTGTTCGATGAATGAGGAACCATGGTGAAGGCCGACGTGTCGCACCGAGTCGTCGTGGACCTCGGTGATGTCGACCTCACCGATCCGGTGCTGGCCTCGCCGACCTGACCGTAGGACGTTCTCCGGGATCAGGGCCTCGAGCTTGCCGGCGTCGCCAACCACCGAGATCTCCTCCTGGTTGTGGGTGGCCTCAGCGAACATGCACAGGTCGAGCAGGCCCCGCACCCCATTGTCGTATTCGACGATGACGAAGGCGTTGTCCAGGATGTCGCTTCGTTGTCCGTCGTAGGACTCGTTGAGGTGGTTGACGTCCTGGCCGCCCGAAGCCATCACCCGGACCGGGGAGGCGCCGGCGAGCAGGTTCATGAGGTCGAAGAAGTGGCAGCACTTCTCGACGAGGGTTCCGCCCGTGTTGGCCGAGAAACGGTTCCAATCGCCGACCTTGACGAGGAACGGGAAGCGGTGTTCGCGGATGGCGACCATGCGGGTTGTACCCACCGCGCCGCCGGCGTGTTCCTCTATGAGGCGGGCCACGGGCGGCATGTAGCGGTATTCGAGGCCGATCCAGACCATACCGTCGCGCTCGGCGGCCAACTCCACCACTTCCCGGCAATCGGCGACCGTCGTACACATCGGCTTTTCGACCAGGACGGGGGTGTCGGTGATCAGAACATCGCGGAGGACGTCGATGTGGGTCATGTTCGGCGAGGCAACCACGATGGCGTCGAGCTCCTCGGATTCCAGCATCGCGGTGTGGTTGACGTACACGTTCACGTTGCCGGCCGCAGCGGCCGCGCCAGAGTCGCGCGAGCCCGGGTCGGGATCGGCGATCGCGCCCACCGTGACACCGTCGAGAGCGTTCAGGTTCCCGATGTGTTCGACCCCCATCATGCCGGTGCCGATGATCCCGTACCGCAAGTCATCCAAGGAGTCGGATCCTAGGCCCGCACCAAGCCCTGAAGCCCGACGCCCGGTAGGGGGAGGGCTCTTCGGGGCCACTCGTTCTAGCGGGTGTCCATGGCCAGGCGTGAGTCAGTGTCGAAGAAGTGGATGCGGGTGGTGTCCACGGCGACCTTGATGGTGTCGCCGATAGTGACCCGGCTGCGGGGGTCGAAGCGTCCTACGGTGGGAGCCCCGTCGGTGGCCACCGCCTCGGCATCGGGGTCGCCTGAGTCCACCGCGGTGGCGTCGAGCTGGAAGTGCACCATGAGCTCAGAGCCAAGGGCCTCGATCAGTCGAACGTCGGCCGTGATGGTCTGATCGTCGGCGATGTCGGTCCGCAGGGCAGCGTCTTCGAGGTCTTCGGGGCGGATTCCGGCCACGATCCGAGCTCCGGCATGATCCCGAAGCCCGGGCCTTGCGTCGATGACCCCATCGGAGAGCCATAGCGAAGAACTACCCAGGAGTAGGTAGCCGCCCCCGTCGGCCAGCTCGAGCGTGGCCTCGTAGAGATTCATCGATGGTGAGCCGATGAACGCGGCGACGAAGACGTTGTTGGGGTGGTCGTAGAGGTTCTGGGGGGTGTCGACCTGCTGGAGCACACCGTCCTTGATGACCGCCACCCGGTCACCCATGGTCATGGCCTCGACCTGGTCGTGGGTGACGTAGAAGGTGGTGACCCCCAGATCGCGTTGTAGCCCGGCGATCTCGGCCCGCATCTGGACCCGGAGCTTGGCATCGAGGTTCGACAGGGGCTCGTCCATCAAGAAGGCCGACGGCTGTCGGACAATGGCCCGGCCCATGGCCACACGCTGACGCTGGCCACCCGAGAGCTGTCCCGGCTTGCGCTGGAGGTTGTCGTCGAGCTCGAGAATACGGGAGGCCTCGCGGATGCGCTTGTCCATCTCGGCTTTGGGGGTGCCGGCGAGCTTGAGAGCGAAGCCGATGTTGTCATAGACCGTCATGTGGGGGTACAACGCGTAGTTCTGGAACACCATCGCGATGTCGCGGTCTTTGGGCTCGACGTCGTTGACCACTCGGTCGCCGATCCTGAGCTCCCCGCCACTGATCTCTTCGAGCCCGGCGATCATGCGCAGGGCAGTGCTCTTGCCGCAGCCCGACGGTCCGACCAGAACCAGGAACTCGCCGTCCTCGATATCGAGGCTCAGTTCGCTGACGGCCTGGAATCCGTTGGGATACACCTTGTTCACTCTGTCCAGAACTACCTGGGCCATAGCCTCCCCCTTGATGTAAGCGCTTGCAGGCTAGCATGTGCGTAGATGAGGACGAAACTACAGGTCTGGCCGGCCGATGGCGAGCGGTGGCGCCATTCAGAGACTGGACAAACGCCGGCCACAGGCGCTTACATCGCGCTCGCACACGGATCATGAGGTACTGATGGCGGGGCCGGACCGACGGTCGATCACGATCGAGGACGTTGCCGCCGAGGCGGGGGTGTCGGTGGCCACGGTGAGCCGCGCCCTTCGTGATCTTCCCAACGTCGCTCCCCAGACCCGGGCCCGGGTGGTCGAGACCGCTGAGCGCCTCCGCTACCAGCCCGATCCGTCGGCATCCCGGCTCGCCACCGGCCGGACCACCACCATCGCCATCGCCGTACCCCTGCTGGACAGCTGGTATTTCTCGAAAGTCATGTCGGGCGCCGAGGCTGTTCTGGCCGACACGGGCTACGACCTGCTGATCTTCGCGGTCGAGAACGACGAAGCCCGGCGTCGAGTCCTGTCGGGCCCGCTGGTGAAACGGGTGGATGGGCTGATCCTGATCGACGTCCACGTGCCACAAGAGGAGTCAGCCGACTTCGGCTCGGCGATGGGCGGCGACGAGGTGAAGGTCGTGTGCGTCGGATTCAGTCTCCCGGGCGCCTCCAAGGTCGTCGTCGACGACGTTGGTGTCGCCCGACTGGCTGTGAGCCACCTCGCCGAGCTGGGCCATACCCGCATAGCTCTGGTCGGTGGACCCACCGACGACCCCCTCGGCTCTGAGGTCCCTCGGGCCCGACGACAGGGTTATGTGGACACGATGCAAGCCCTCGATCTTCCCCTCCGTTCTGACTACGAGGCTGGCGGTCACTTCTCGGTGACAGGCGGCGAGGAGGCCGGTGGCTGTCTTCTCGACACAGACGATCCCCCCACCGCCGTCTTCGCCATGTCCGACGAGATGGCCTTCGGGGTCCTCGAAGCGGCCCGGGAGCGCGGGTTGGACGTTCCCGGTGACCTCTCGGTCGTGGGCGTCGATGACCACGAGGTGGCGCGCGTCCTCGGGCTCACGACCATCAGACAGAGGGTGGCCGAGCACGGAGCCATGGCCGCCCGCAGCCTTCTCGAGCACCTGGAAGACCCGAAGCTCCCGGCGCGGATTCATCGGGCCGAGACCAGCCTGGTGGTCCGTCGCACGACCGCTCCGCCGGCGCGATGACAGCCGCCGGCGAATTCCCCGAAGGGTTCCGCTGGGGCGCGGCCACCTCCGCGTACCAGATCGAGGGGGCAGTTGACTCCGACGGCCGTTCACCCAGCATCTGGGACACCTTCTGCGCCCGGCCCGGCGCCATCATCGACGCCTCCGACGGTTCCACGGCGTGTGACCACTACCACCGCTCGGCCGGTGACGTCGACCTGATGGCCTCAATGGGCCTCCAGGCCTACCGGTTCTCCATCTCCTGGCCCCGCGTCGTGCCCGACGGGGTCGGCGCGGCGAATCCCAAGGGCCTCGACTTCTACGATCGCCTGGTCGACCACCTCCTGGAAGCGGGTATCACCCCGCTTCCGACTCTGTACCACTGGGATCTGCCCCAGGCCCTCGATGATCGGGGCGGATGGCTCAGCCGCGAAACGGCCCTGGCCTTCGCCGACTACACCGAGGTGGTGGTCGCCCGGCTCGGCGACCGGATCGACACCTGGGCCACGCTCAACGAGCCGTTCGTCAGCGCCAACCACGGCTACGTCACCGGCGAACACGCCCCGGGGCAGCGCTCGCGCCGCGCCGGCTTCGGTGCCAGCCATCATCTGCTTCTGGCCCACGGATTCGGTCTCGAGCGCATAAGGAGCCTGGCCCCTCACTCGCGGGCCGCCATCGTGCTCAACTTCACGCCCGTCGATGCTGTGTCCGATGCACCGGCCGACCTGGATGCCGCCTCTCGTCAGGACGATCTCGAGAACCTCTGGTACATCGAACCGTTGGCCGGCCGCGACTACCCGTCGGCCACCGCTGATGCTCTTGGCTGGGACCGCTCCGAGGTGCACGACGGTGACCTCGCCCTCATCTCCGCCCCCATCGACCTGCTGGGATTGAACTACTACACCAGAGCTGTGGTGGGTGCCGACGGGCCGGTCGATCTTCCCCACGTTCCCCGCAACTCGATGGGATGGGAGATCCACCCCCCGTCACTGGGCCGTCTCCTGCGCTGGCTACGCGACGACTACGAGTTCGCCTCGTACCTGATTTGTGAGAATGGGGCACCACTGCCGGATCTCCAACGCGACGCCACAGGGTCGGTGATCGACGCCGATCGCATCGGCTTTCTGCAGGACCACCTGCTCGAGGTGGCTGACGCCATAGCCGACGGGTGCCCGGTCGAGGGGTATCTGGTCTGGTCCTTGCTCGACAACTTCGAGTGGGCCTGGGGCTATGGCCCAACCTTTGGCCTGGTCGAGGTCGACTTCGAGAGCCTCGAACGCCGCCCCAAGGAGTCAGCCCGCTGGTACGCCGATGTCATCGCCCAGAACAAGGTGCCCCCCACCGGCTGAACCTTCAGGAGGTCGGATCAAGCACCCGGCCCAGGAACAGGTTGGCTCCGGTTTCGTTATCGCAGAGCACGAAGACGAAGGCCGATCCACGGCGAGCTCGATGGGCTCGGCGGGGGCCGATGTGTCGGACATGGCCACAGCGTCGATCGCACCCACCCGGGCGTGCCGAGGAAAGGTTCCTCGAGCATGGTGTCGGCCTGGCCCCAGAGGGAGTTGGCGATGTTCAGCTCGAGGGTGGCCGTGGAGTTGAAGCCCAGGTGCAGGTCGGCCAGGTCGGAGGTGTGGAGAACCCGGTCCATGGCTGGGGCGGTCTCGCCCTCGGCGCCCGCCCGGGTCATGGCCCGGTCATCTCAGCCGGGACACGGCTGGCGGGGTCGCCCCTACTCGACGCCGAACTGGCGCCCGGCCCGAACGGCGTGGGCGACATGGTCCATACGGGCGTAGTTCACACCCAACTCGGCCATGGTGTCGAGCCACCGTTCGAGAGCCATGAGGCGGTGGCCCCGGCCGATGACCTGGGGGTGGAAGACCACGTTGCAGACCCCCTGGTCGACGTCGCGCACCATCCACCGGATGTCGTCACTGAAGTTGGCGAACATGTCGTCGGGCCGCTTCAGCCCCGGCATCAGCATCCGTCGGAACGTCACGAACTCGAGGTACACGTAGTCGTCGAGGGTCCAACTGAAGGGCAGCTCGATGAGGTTGGTCTCGGCCCCCCACTGGGCGGGCTGATCGTCGGGGAACGAGTCGCCGGTGCGGACCCGGTAGGGCGCGTAGTCGTGGCCCATGAGCGACGAGTCGTACATGATGTCGTGCTCCAACAGGAGCTCGACCGTCTGGTCGGTGAGATCTCCGGACGGAGCCCGGTAGCCCACGGGAGCCGAGCCGGTGAGGCCTTCGATCAGCTCGATCGACTTCACCAGGGCCCAGCGCTCATCGTCTTCTTCGAGTCCGGGATTGAACTCGTGGGCGTAGCCGTGCAGCCCGATCTCGCAGCCGGCGTCGGCCACCATGCGGCACACGTCCGGATAGGTCTCGATGGTGTGGCCGGGGATGAAGAAGGTGCAGGGGATGTTGCGGCCACCGAGCAGCTTCAGGATCCGCGGGACGGCCACCGCTCCGAACTCGCCCCGCGACACCGGGGTGGGTGAGGTGCTCCGCCGCTGCATCCAGAGCGACGGTCCATCGAAGTCGAACGACAGGCAGATGTGGCCGGCTGGGTTGTCGGGGAGCTCACTCATGTTCGGACCCTAGGGGCGATCTCGCTGGCCGTCTCGCCGGTGACCTGGGCGTGGTTCCAGTGGGGGTGAGGTCCACGTATTCCGCTCCCTTCGGATCGGTGGTGGGTAGATTCCTCCCGATGGACGGTCCGAGCCCCCACTCGGACAGTCGAGCCCTCCAGGCGGTAGCTACCCAATTCTTCGTGAACGGTGCCGTGTTCGCATCGTTCGTGCCCCGTCTACCCGAGATCCGCGACCAGGTCGGTATCACCGTCACCCAGGTCGGCCTCCTCCTTTCGATCGCCGGGCTGAGTGGTCTTGCCGGCAGCGCGGTGGTCAGTCCCGCCATCACCCGCCTGGGGACCCGGAGGGTCATGCTCCTCGGCGGCAGCATCATCTCCCTGTCCCTCGGCGTCGTCGGTCTCGCCCGGTCACCCTTGCTCCTGTTGGTCGGGTTGGCCGGCATGCTGGCCTTCGACGTGCTGGTGGACGTGGCGATGAATCTCCAGGGTTCATGGCTCAGTGCCCGGCGGCATGCTCCGGTGATGAACCGGCTACACGGTCTGTGGAGTCTCGGGATCCTGATTGGTGGCTTCGCGGCATCACGGGTGGCGGCTGCTGGTGTGCCGGTGCGGGGCCATCTGCTCGCCGCCTCTGGTGTCCTGTTGTTGGTCTGTGTGAATGTGAGCCGTCACACGCTCGGCGTCGATGGGGGACCCGCCCCCAGCTCCGGGCGCGACCAGGCTACGGCCCACCACTCGAAGGGCCGGCCGCCGGCCCTGGTGTTCTTCCTGCTGGCCGGAGCCTTCGCCCTGGCCATCGAGGCCACCTCGATCGACTGGGCCGCGTTCCGACTTGTCGACGACTTCGGTGCCGAGCCCGGGTTCGCCGCCCTTGGCTATGTGGCGGTCGCTGGAGGGATGACGGCCATCCGGTTCGTCGGTGACTGGATGGTGGTCCGGCTGGGGACGGATCGGCTTCTGCGAGCGGCCGCGGTCGCGGCCGCGGTGGGTCTGGCGGTGGCGTGCCTGACCCCCAGCCGGTACGTCAGCCTGGCCGGGTTCCTGGTGGCTGGTACGGGGATCGGCGCCTTGATGCCGGCCCTCTATGACAGCGCGGCCCGCCACGAAGGCCGACCCGGGGCGGGCCTGGGCGCCCTCACCGCGGGACTCCGCATTGCCGCTTTCGTGGTTCCCCTGGCCGTCGGTGCCCTGGCCGGCAGCCAGCTCTCCGTGGGCGCCGCCGTTGCCCTGGTCACCCTGCCCAGTGCATTTCTCTTCCTGGCCGTCCACACCCGGATCGGCCGGCTCTGACCAGGAGACGATCAGTCCCGGCCCAGTCGTTCGATCACCGTCTTGGGCCAACCGCCACCGGTCTCGCCGACCCGCCGGTAGTCGATGCTCCAGGCCGCAGAGCCCCGAGACTGGAGGTTGGCGGCCAGCGGCTCCATCAGGTCGAGGCCGTAGGCGGCCCGCTAGAACTCGCCGTGGATGAGCACCACGATCGGAGGGGCCCCGGTCCCGCGGGCAGTCAGAGTTGGGTGCACTGGGACGGTCTGTCGCCGTAGGTGAGGACCATTGGAGTCGTCATCGGCCCAAGCTGTCACCGGGACAGCAGAACCGGTGGGCACTCAGTGGCGCACGAGCCGACCCAAAGCTGCCTTGGCCACGCTGGTGAGACCCAGCAGGGCGAGAATGACCGAGCCGCCCGAGACGGTGACCAGGCTCGAGACTGCCACCAGCATCAGAAAGGCCACCATGACCGC
Source organism: Actinomycetes bacterium (assembly GCA_024225275.1). Classification (GTDB taxonomy): domain Bacteria; phylum Actinomycetota; class Acidimicrobiia; order Acidimicrobiales; family JAAEMS01; genus JAAEMS01. The sequence continues at coordinate 25,327 of JAAEMS010000086.1, read as the reverse complement.
GAGGGTCCAGATGGCGAGGAAGGGAAGGGGATCTTGACCATTCATCGTGGTTTGCCTCCATTGGGGAACGCATCGACCGCCCGGTCTGTCAGTGTTCTCGACGCGCGATCGTGACGGCTTTAGTTCCAATGACCCATGTCGGAAGTCCCGTTCCTGGGTCGCCCGACCCGGTTGTCCGCCCCTCCTGGAGGGACCTCTGCCCCTTGGCCCCATCGGGCCTCCGTGGGAAGCTGGCGGCGAGCAACAGGAGGTGCAGATGGAACATGCGCCCGCGGAGGTGGTCGAAACCCACGTCTCCACCGTGTTCATGGCTGGCGACCGGGCCTACAAGCTCCTGAAGCCGATCACCACCGGGTTCCTCGATCACGCCGACGCCACCGACCGCATGATGGCCACCGAGGTCGAGTACGCGCTGAACCGCCGGATCGCCCCCGATGTCTATCTGGGCTTGGCCGACGTGGTGGAAGGGGGTGAGTTGGTCGACAAGATGATCGTCATGCGCCGACTGCCTACGGCCCGACGGCTGTCGCAGATGGTCGACTCCGACGAGTTCCCCGACCAACTCATCGCCGTGGCCCGCCGGGTCGCCGCCTTCCATGCCGGCCTCGATCCGATCCACGAGCCGGACGGGCCGGGGACCTTCACGGGCATTGTCGAGGACTGGCGCAAGAACTTCGACGAGATGGAGCAGTTCGTGGGGCCGATCCTCGATCGGGCCAGCCACGATGAGATTGTCAGCCGGGCCTCGGCTTACCTCGACGGCCGAAAGGAGTTGTTCGTCCAACGCGAACAGGACGGTCTGGTCCGCGACGTACACGGCGACCTCCTGGCCGACGACATCTTCTGCCTCGACGGCGGCCCACGCATCCTCGACTGTCTGGCCTTCAGTCGACGGTTGCGGGTCCACGATGTTCTGGCCGATATCGCCTTCCTGGTCATGGACATCGACCGGCTGGCCGGCCCGGGGGCGGCCCGTCTCCTGCTTCGCCACTACCAGGAGTTCTCCGACGAACATCATCCCTCGTCGCTGGCCCACTTCCATGTGGCCTACCGTTCCCTGGTGCGAACGAAGGTGGCGTGCCTGCGGGCCGCCCAAGGCGATCGGGAGTCGGTGGGGCTGGCCCGCCGCCACCACGACATGGTGCGCGACCACCTACTCAGGGCGACGGTAAGGCTGGTCCTGGTGGGAGGGGCCCCGGGCACCGGCAAGTCGACGCTGGCCGAGTCGTTGTGTGAACGCTACGACTGGTCCCTGCTCAGCTCCGACGAGTTGCGCAAGGACATGGCCGGTCTGGGCCACACAGAGTCAGCCGAGGCCGGTCTCGATGCCGGCATCTACCAGAGTGAGTTCACCACTGCCGTCTACGACGAGCTCCTCCGCGAGGCCCGCCTGCTGATACGGCGAGGCGAATCGGTGGTGATCGACGCCTCATTCCCCCGCCAGCGGGCCCGCCAACTGGCGCGGGCCGTGGCCGCCGAGGAGAAGGCCGAGCTGATCGAGCTCGAGTGCCGGGCCGACGCCGAGCTGGCGGCCGATCGGATCGCGGCCCGTGCCGCCCGGGGCCCCAACCCGTCGGACGTCAACCCCGAACTCGCCCGACGGCTCGCGGCTGCCCGTGACCAGTGGGAGTCAGCCCTTGCGGTCGACGCCTCGACCCCGCCGGAGGACATGGTGGCCCGGGTGGCCAACCACCTCGCCACCAGCCTCTGAGCGCGATACTGATTGGATGGAAACCCTCGATGCTCTGCGCGGCAAGCGCGACACCCGTTCGTACCGGCCCGATCCGGTGGCCGACGAGGTACTCGACCGGGTACTCGACGCCGCCCGTATGGCCGGATCGGCCAAGAACACCCAGCCGGTCCGGGTCGTGGTGGTCACCGACCAGGCCGACAAGTCGGCGCTCAAGGCGGGGGGTGACTTCGCGTCCTGGATCGACCGGCCGCCCGTACTCGTGGTCATGACCGTGCGTTCCGATGCCGGCCCGCGCCGCCTGTTCGACGTGGGCCGCCACAGCCAGAATCTCATGGTCGCGGCGCACGCCGAGGGTCTGGCCTCATGTCCGGTCACCTTCCACCACCAGGACGTGGTGCGCCCCATCCTGGGCCTTCCCGATGATGTCGAGGCGCCCATGGTCATGACCCTCGGCTGGCCAGGTGAGGCTGAGGGGGAGTCCCCCATAGCGGGTCCCCGGGTCCCCTTCGGCGACTACGTCAGCCGGGGACGCTGGGCCTGAGCGGCCGGGAGCGGGTGCTGGGCCTGAGCGGCCGGAACCAGAACCTGGTCATGACCAGGCCGGCCTGGCCGACGCTGGCGGCATGTTGGGTCCGTCCCCCGAAGCGATCCTTCAGCGGGTTCGTGAACTACCCCTGTTGCCCACCGTGGTGATGCGCATGCTCGCGCTCGATCCCGAATCCCCTGACTTCTTCGACCGCGTCGTAGGGCTGGCCCGCGAGGATCCGCCGTTTGCGGTGGAGATCATCAGCGCGGTCAACAGCCTCGATGCGGCGCCACTGATGCCCGTGTTGCGTCTCGGCGACGCGGTCACCCGGATGGGGGCCAACCATGTGCTCGAGATGGTCACCGAAGTGACCGTGCGGGAGTCGTTCGTCCCGAACGAGCCGACCCACCGACACCTATGGTCCCACGCCCTCGAGGTCGCCGGATTGGCCCGGGCTCTGGCCGGTTGGACCGTCTTCAAGGACGCGGACTCCGAGGCTGCCTATCTCTGCGGTCTGCTCCACGACATCGGCCGGTTCGTGATGTTCGACGACTCGCCCGACGAGTTCGGCCTGGTCGATGGGACCCACCTCGATTCGCCCGAGAGCCTCATCCACGCTGAGCGCGAGGCCTGGGGATTCGACCATGTCGAGCTGGGTCTGCTGGCAGCCAAACAGATGGGCCTGCCCGAGATCCTCTCCACCGTGATCCGCCTTCACCACATCCCGTTGAGCCTGCTGCGCCGGGTCGGCGACATCGAGTTCACCCTCGCCGCCCTGGTTCAGGTCAGTGACGTCTTGGCTTTGGCCATCAGCGACCTACCCGTTGATGCCCATCCTCCCGAGATCGTGCCGGTCCTCGGGGCGGTGGCCGAGAGTCGGGATTGGCCCGAGGAACTGGTCGAGCTCGAGCCTCTGGCCATGCTGATCCCGGGGATCCGAGCCGAGGTCGAGCGGTCGATGATCGACCTCGGTCTCGCCACGCCCGGTTGAGGGTCCGCTGGGTTCCCTCAACGCGGCTACATCACCGCGCCGATCTGCCACGGGGTGAACTCGAGGTCACCGAAGCCCAGCAGCTCACTCTTCGATCGGCGTCCGGAAGCTGTGGCCAGCACCAGTTCGAAGATGCGTTGGCCAACAGCTTCGACCGGCTGGCCGTCGAGGATGCCACCGCAGTCGAGGTCCATGTCCTGTTCCATGTGGCGGAACATCTCGCTGGTGGTGGCCAGTTTGAGGCTGGGGACCGGCTTGAACCCGAAGCACGAGCCCCGGCCGGTGGTGAAGCAGATCACGTTGGCGCCGCTGGCGACCTGGCCAGTGACCGATGCCGGGTCGTAGCCGGGTGAGTCCATGAACACGAACCCCTTCTGGCGGGCCGCTTCGGCGTAGTCGAGCACTTCGACGAGATTGGTGGTGCCGCCCTTGGCCACCGCCCCCAGTGACTTCTCGAGGATGGTGGTGAGGCCACCGGCCTTGTTCCCGGGCGACGGGTTGTTGTCCATCGAGCCGTGGTTGCGGGCCACGTAGTCCTCCCACCAGGCGATTCGGGCCAACAGCTTGTCGGCAACCTGACTGGACACCGCCCGCCGGGTGAGGAGGTGTTCGGCGCCATAGATCTCGGGAGTTTCGGCCAGGATGGCGGTGCCACCATGGGCCACCAGTCGATCCACCGCCACGCCCAGGGCCGGGTTGGCGGTGATGCCCGACCAGGCGTCGGAGCCCCCGCACTGGAGGGCCAGGGTCAGCTCGGAAGCCGGGACAGGGGAGCGGGTGGCCTGGTTCGCCGTCGGCAGCATCTCACGGATGATCGCGGTGGCCTCGTCGATGGTGGGTCGGGTGCCGCCCAGGTCCTGGATGGTCATGGTTCGTAGGTGGGGGCCCGGCTCGACACCCCAAGCTTCGAGGAGGAAGCTGATCTGGGCCGCCTCACAGCCCAGGCCCATGATGAGAATCCCCGCAAAGTTGGGGTGGGTTGCGTAGCCCCAGAGGGTTCGCTGCAAGGCATCCATGCCCGCCCCCGCCCCCGCCATGCCGCAGCCGGTGCCGTGGGTCAGAGCAATCAGCCCGTCGATGTTCTCGTACTGGGCCAACTCGTCGGCCGGGAAGTTGCGGGTGACCAGGCTGGCCGGTGTGGCCGAGCAATTCACCGTGGTGATGACGCCGACGTAGTTGCGGGTGCCGACCCGCCCACCGGACCGCAGATAGCCATCGAAGGTGGCCTGAGCCTCGGCCGGCACCTTCAGGGTCAGGTGGGAGTCGGCGCCGGGGTCGTGATCGCGGTCGTAGGCGCTGAACGCGAGGTTGTGGGTATGGACGTGGTCGCCGGGCTCGATGGGCGCGGTGGCGAACCCGATGATCTGGCCGTAGCGGCGCACCGGCTGGCCCTTGGCCACTGCCCGGGTGGCAAGCTTGTGGCCCGATGGGATCACCGTGGCGGTGATGACTCCCTCGGAGCCGATGTCGGTGGCTGGGTCCAGCTCGCTGGTGACGATGACGACGTCGTCGTCGGCGTGGAGTCGCACGGCGGCTGGTCGGGCCACGGGGTTGCCTTGTTGCTCGAGAACGCCGGCTACTTGAGGAGGTCCTTGAACGGGGTGTCCTTCGACGGACCGGGCTCCTTGGGTAGGCCCAGGGCCCGCTCACCGATGACGTTGCGCTGGATCTCGTCGGATCCGCCGTAGATCGAAGGGGCGGGAGAGAACAGGATCATCTCCTGCAGCACGCTGTCGGTGACCGAGCCCTTGCCGAAGAGCTGGGCGTCGGGACCCAGCACGGTGCCCACCAGGTGGCGCGTGAGGTGCAGGATGCGGGTGTTGTGGAGCTTGGCCAGGTTTCCCTCGGCTCCGGTGCGCTGGCCCCCGGCCTTCTGGCGCAGCATGTTCATCTGCACCAGCTGGAGGTAGGTGTGGAACTGGGCCAGGTCCTGGCGGACAACGGGGTCGGAGGCGAGGCCCTTCTCCTTGGCGATGTCATTGATCAGGCCCGACACCCGTCGACCGACGGCCCCAGCTGAGATACCGGGCCGGCGACCCAGGAACTCGCCGACCGGCTGTTCGAGGTGGCCAACCTTGTTGCCAGGGGCCGCTGAGCCGTAGCCTCCGCCTTCGCCACCACCGATACCGGCTCGCTCGTAAGCGAGGGTGGTGTTGGCCACCCGCCAGCCATCGTTGAGATCGCCGATGAGGTTGGTGTGGGGGACTCGGGCCTCGTCGATGAAGACCTCGTTGAACAGGGCCCGACCGGTCATCTCGGTGAGGGGCCGGACCTCGACGCCGGGCTGGTCCATCGAGAAGCCGAAGTACGAGATGCCGCGGTGCTTGGGGGCATCGGGGTCGGTACGGGCGATGAGCATGCCCCAGTCGGCCTCTTGGCCGTTGCTGGTCCACACTTTCTGGCCGGAGATGACCCACTCGTCGCCGTCACGCTCGGCCCGACACTGGAGTGAGGCCAGGTCGCTGCCGGCGTTGGGCTCGGAGAACAGCTGGCACCAGCTCTCGGTTCCGTCCATGATTCCGGGCATCCACTGGTGGTGCTGTTCGGAGGTGCCGTGGTCGGAGATCGTGGGGGCGGCCAGCAGCATGCCGAGCCCACCGGGACCACTCACCACCCGCTTCGAGCCCAGGGTGCGGCCCACCGCGGCGGCGAGTGAGCGGGGCCAGCCCCGGCCACCGACCCCCTCGGGCAGGGTGGGGCTGGTGAGGCGGGCATCAGCCATGCGTCGCCACCACTCGCGAACCGTGATCTCCGGATCCCAACTCTGGTCGACCCAGGCCTCGACCTCGGCGACTACTTCTTCAACGGTGGGTAGGTCGTCGGCCATGGGGGGTCAACCTCGAAACTGGTAGCGGGCATGGGGGTCGACGAGCAGGGCGGCATCGGGTTCGGGCCCGACTCCCAACTCGGCGAGGAGTTGTTGGCTGTACGCGATTCTGCCGGTCAGCACGCCAGGATCGCCAGCGGCCAGCTCCAGGGCTGCCGCGGCCATGACCGACTCAGGCTCGATCAAGTGCTCCCGGTCCGGGGTGATCAACTGGTGGTGCACCACTCCGGGCGTGGCGACAATGCTGGTGGGGGAGAGGGCGTTGACCGAGATGCCATGCCGGCTGACCTCGGCCGCCAGGCCGGTGGTGAAGCGCTCGAGGGCGGCCTTGACCATGCCGTAGACCGCAGAGCCGCCGGCTCGTTCGGGGAAGGGCGGACCGTCCGGGTGGAGGCCGGCCTTCGATGAGATGTTCACGATGGCCCCGCCGCCCCGCTCGATCATCGACGCCAGCACCAGTTGACTCAGCTCGAACGGGGCCCGGACCTGGACCTCGAACATGAGCCGCCAGTGCTTCTCCTGGAAGTCCAGGACGGGGTCGAACCAGGTGACGGCGGCGTTGTTGACCAGCACGTCGGTGGGGCCGAACCGTTCAGTCACGGCCTCGACCAGCGAGGTTCGGTCGGCCGGTTTCGAGAGGTCGGCGGCGAACGCCTCAGCGACCCCGCCGGCGTCCACGATGTCCTGCACGGTCTCGACGATCGTGCCCTCGAACTGGCTCTGTGCGGCCTCGACGGTGCGGGCCGATACCGCCACCGAAGCACCCTCGGCCGCGAACCGGCGGGCCGTCTCGGCCCCGATGCCGCGACTGGCCCCGGTGACCAGCGCCACCTTCCCCGCCAGCCGACCGGTCACGAGCGCACCAGGTCCTGCTGTTCTTGTCCTCGGCCTGTGGTCACGACCGCACCAGGTCCTTCCAGGGGCCCTCGTCGTTGCGGGGTTCGCGGGGGAGGCCCAGCACTCGCTCGCCGACGATGTTGCGCTGGATCTCGTTCGAGCCGCTATAGATGCTGCCCGGCCGGGCGCCGATGAAGGCGGTGACCCACGACTGGGACGAGTAGGGCGAGCCGACGTCGTCGAACCCCACACCAGTGGCCGAATCGCGGCCCGACGGGGCGGTGGCCTCTGCGCCGATGATGTCGAGAGCCAGGATGGTGACCACTTGGTGGTACTCCGAGGAGATGAGCTTGGCCAGCGAAGACTCGGGGCCCTGTTGGTAGCCCCGCACAGCATCGGTGATCATGCGCAGGCCCTGGTAGCGCATGACCTCGACCTGGGAGTAGCACCAGGCCAGCCGCTGGCGGATCGAGGGGTCCTCGTTACGGCCCTTGGCCTTGGCCACCGCCCTCAAGCGATCCAGCTCCTCGCCGTACCGGATGCCGGCCACGGTGGCACCATCACCCCGCTCATAGCCCAGGAGGGTGTTGGCCACCGCCCAGCCGTTGTGGACTTCGCCGACAACATTGTCCTTGTGGGTCCTGGCGTCGGTGAAGAAGACCTCGTTGAAGTCGTGGTGACCTGAGGCGTTGACGATGGGGCGGACGTCGACCCCCGGCTGGTCCATGGGGCACAGCAGGAATGAGATGCCGGCCTGCTTTCGGACGTCGGGGTCGGTGCGACACAGGACGAATATCCAGTTGGCGCTGTGCCCTTGGCTGGTCCAGATCTTCTGGCCGTTGATGCTCCACTCGTCGCCGTCGAGCTCGGCCTTGGTGGCCAGTGAGGCGAGGTCGGAGCCCGAGTTGGGCTCGCTGTAGCCCTGGCACCAGATTTGTTCACCATTGATGATCTTGGGCAGGAACTCCTTCTTCTGTTCGTCGGTGCCCCATTCGATGAGGGTGTGACCGATCATGCCGATCGAGAAGCCGTCGTTGTCGTTGCCCTGGGGCACGCCGGCCTTGGCGAACTCCTCGGCGATGATCGTGCGTTCGACCAGGGAGAGCCCTGCCCCCCCGTACTCGGTGGGCCAGGCCACGGCTAGCAGGTTGTTCTCGAACAGGGTCTGGCGCCACTCGGCGATGAACGCCCGACGCTCTTCGGGGTCGAAGTGCCCCATGCCGGTCCAGTCGTCGGGCAGCTTGGCAGCCAGGAAGGCCTTGATGGTCTCGCGGTAGGCCTCGGCCTCGGTGTTGTAGTGCGGGTCCACGGTGTCCCCTTTCGTGGTCGGACGGGACCATTGTCGCGCGGGCTGGTGGAGGCCGGGGACACTGGGGGATACTCGGGTCATGACTGGACCTCTCAACGAGGCTGTGGCCGAAGCCAACTATGTGCAGGTCACGCTCACCGATGGCCGGGTTCTGGAGCTGCCCTGGTTCTGGGTGCGCGATCACGGCCACGATGAGGATTCCCGTGACCCTGAGACCCTCCAGCGTCGGGTCGACACCGCCACCCTTGATCTGGACCTCGGGGCGGGTCGGGTCGAGCTCGCCCCCAACGGGTCCCATCTGACCGTCTCCTGGTCTGACGGCGGCCCCGACACCGTGCTCGATGGAGCGTGGCTGGCCGCCCTTGGCCGCGACCCGGCCCCGAGGACGGTGTGGTCGGGCGATCTCGATCTTCCGGAACCCGCTGACTGCGCCACTCTCATGGCTGACGGTCAGGTCCTGGCTGGTTGGCTCGATGATCTGCACCGCCTCGGCTTCGGACTCATCGACCGGGTGCCCCCCACCGAGGACGGGGCCCAGCAGATAGCCGATCGACTCGGGTACGCGCGGCGCACGATCTTCGGCGATGTGTGGGAGCTGGCGGCCGACGTGACCGGCCACGCCGACACTGCCTACGGCACCGCCTTCATCGGGCCCCACACCGACTCGACCTACAACCACGACGCCCCCGGCTACCAGCTCTTCGTCTGCGCCGAACGTGATGGCACCGGCGGCGAGAGCATCGTGGTCGACGGTCTGGGCCTGTGGGAACGGCTGGGTGAGGCGGACGCCGGTGCCGCCGACATGCTGTCGTCGGTGGTCGTGCCCGGACGGTACGTCGACGAGGGCGTTGACCTGTTGGCTGAGCGACCCGCTTTCCGCCTCGACGATCAGGGCCGATTCGTGCAGGTCAGCCTCAACAACTACGACCGTGAAGGCTTCCTGCTCCCACCCGCCCAGCTGAGGAGCTTCTATGAGGCCTGGCAACTGGCCCTGGAGCTCGCCGCCGACGAGTCTCACTGGATCGAGACCGGGCTCGAGCCGGGTCAGGCCCTGCTCATCGACAACTGGCGGGTCCTCCACGCGCGCCGGGCCTATACCGGCCGTCGCCGGTTCTGGGGCTGCTACCTGAACCGCGAGGACCTCGAGTCGACGGCCCGCGTGGTCAGTCGGTGAACGGGGTCAGCGGCTGGCCACGATGAGGGAGCGGTCGTCGGTGGGCGTCGACGACCAAGGAAGGGGTCGAGAACCCGGGATCGGCCAGGGTGGGGCCACAGGAGCGACAGGACCGGTCGCCCATCTCGGTGGTGAAGCCGTGAACCGGGCACGAGTTGACGGCCACCCCGTGACTGTGGAGGGGGCCCGCCGCCCACGGGGTACCGGGCAGGTCAGATGGGGAGGCGGCGGAACATGGCGCGCGGCAGATGCCGGAGTCCGCTCATCACGAATCGCAGCGGCCCGGGCACCCACACCTCTTCCTTGCCGGACGCGATCGCCGCGGCCACCGCTTCGGCCACGGCTCTGGGGGTGGTGGCCATGGGGGCTTCTTCGAGATGGTCGGTCATCCGACCTTTCACGAAGCCGGGGCGCACCACGTGGACCTTGGCCCCCGATCCGACCAGGGAGTCGCCGAGACCCACCGCGAAGGCATCGAGACCGGCCTTGGTGGAGCCGTAGACGAAGTTGGATTTCCGGGCCCGCTCACCGGCCACCGAGCTGAGAACCACCAGCCGACCGTGGCCCTGGGCCCTCAGCCGATTGGCCACCAGGAGCCCGACCGAGACGGCACCGGCGTAGTTGACGATGGCCGCGTCGGCCGCCCCCTCGGGGTCGGCCTCGAAGTTGGCTTGGTCGCCCAGGACTCCGAAGGCCAGGACGGTGACGTCGATGTCGTCGTGACGGGCCCATACTTCTTCGACCATGGAGCGATGCTCGCCGACCTCGGCGCTGTCGAACTCGACGATCTCGACCGCCGAGACCCCGGCGTCCCGCAGCCGTTGGGCGTCAGTGGCCGACCGGTCGGGGTCGCGGCTGGCCAGAATCACAGTGTGGAGCCGACGGGTTTCGACGAACCGGTCGACGATGGCCAGACCGATCTCGGAGGTGCCCCCGAGGAGCAATACGGACTGGGGAGCACCAAGGGCGTCGATCACCGAAGCGATCGTAGTGAGGTCGCTCCGGGTAATCGGGGACCGGAGCCGGTCTGGTGGAAGCTACACTCGTGGAACCCTGCGCCGGTGCCCGAGCGGCCCAAGGGAGCGGCCTGCAAAGCCGTACAGTCGCGGGTTCAAATCCCGCCCGGCGCTCACAGAGAAGATGCCGTCGACCCCGGTCGGCGGCATCTTCCGGTTCTGAGGAGTCAATCCCCGAGCCGGACTGCTACGATCAATCGCCTCACGGGCCGTTAGCTCAGATGGCTAGAGCACCTGCATGACGCGCAGGGGGTCGGGGGTTCGATTCCCTCACGGCCCACTCGTGAAACCCCTTGTCAGAGGCGGTCTTCCTTCTCGGGAGGGCCGCCTCGGTCGCGTCTGGTCAGGTGGTGCCGGGACCGGGGGGACGAGACCAACCGGTGGAAGCTCAGAGGCCGAGCTTGGGGCGGAGCCAATCACCGATCCGGGCGACCGCGTCGTCGGCTTCGGGAACATTGCCGGCGGCCATCTGGAAGACATGCTGCATGCCGGGGAATACGTCCAGACGTACCTCCACACCGGCGCGAGCGGCGCGGGCGGCCACCCGGGTGCTGTCGTCGAGCAGGGTCTCGGCGCCCCCGACCTGGATGTACATCGGGGCCAGACCCTCGTAGGACGCGTAGAGCGGAGCGGCCAGTGGGTCGCGGGCGTCCTGGCCGTTCAGGAACATGTCGCTCATGCCCTTCAACCCCTCCTGTTGGACGAGCAGGTCCGATGCCGCGTTGGAGGTCATGGACTCGCCGAGCCCCTCGAGATCCGCCCACGGAGACAGAGGTACTCCTGCGGCAGGCATTGGGTCACCCTCGTCACGCAGCTTGAGAAGGGTGGCCACCGTCAGCCCTCCCCCCGCCGAGTCACCGGCGATGGCGATGTGGCCGGGCTCGATGCCCATATCGAGCAGGGCACGATACGCCGCGGTGCTGTCCTCGACCGCAGCCGGGTGGGGGTGCTCGGGAGCGAGGCGATAGTCGAAGTTGAGGCCTCGACACCCGATCGCCTTGCACAGGTGACCCACCAGCTTGGCGTGTGTCTCGAGGCTGCAGAGCACGTACCCGCCACCGTGAACGTAGAGAAGAACTCGATCGGTCGCCGCGCCTTCTGGTTCGATCCACTGGGCTCGGCGGCCGGCGATCTCGGTCTCGGTGTAGGTCACCCCTGCGGGTTCGGCCGTCATGGCCCCGAAGGCGGCCGCCGCCTCACGCTGGTCCTCGAGGGTTGGTTCTCCCTCGATGACGTTGTCGCTCAACGCTCGGAGCGCGTTCTCGAACGCTTGGGCTTGGGGACTCAGCATGGCGGACCTCCCGGGTCTCGATCTGGGAGAAGTCTGTCAGGCCCTTTCCCGGCCCGCTCGACCCTCGATCCGGCCGTGACTCAGCTGATGATCTGGGCTCGGACCTCAGTGGCGTCGACGAAGGGGCGGTACTCGGCCAGCAGCCCGTCACGGAACTGGAAGACGCTGGCGACCAGGTGGGGGTAGATCGGGCTGCCGTTGGCCGACACACCCATATGGTGGTGGGGGCTCCCCGACCAGCGCCAGACGCCGACGGCTGCGTCGTCGGTGGCGATGATCTGTATTACCTCGATCTCGGCGTCGGGGATGTTGGCACAGAATCCTCGGGCGTGAGCGTCCAGGGCGGCGGGACCGCGGGTCTGTTGGGTGTGGTCGATCATGTCGTCGGCGGTGAACTCGGGAATGAGATCGAACTTCCTCTCACCGAGCACCTCAGTGAGGTAGAGGCGCATTACTTGTTCCGGGTGGGACATCGGGTTGCTTCCTCGCTTGGTGCTGCTCGGGGCTTGGCCAGTGAACGCTAGCCCGGGCGGCCCCTGTCATGGTTGCCGACCGGTTCGACCCCACCATCGGAACCGTTGGCTTGCTCGAGGCGGCCGACGTGCAAGGCTGAAGGTCATGAGCATTGAACGCATCGGGTCCGGACCATTGATGAGCCAGGCCGTCGTACACGGCGACACCATCTACTTGTCGGGGCTGGTGGGCAACGACCTCGACGCCGACGTCAGGGGTCAGACCGCCCAGATAGTCGCCCGAATCGATGAGCTCCTGGCCCAGGCCGGCTCGGACAAGACCAAGGTCTTGAAGGCCAACATCTGGCTGACCGACATCGGCACCTGGTCGGAGATGAACGAGGTGTGGTCCGACTGGGTCGTCGACGGCTCGGCCCCGGCCCGAGCCACGGTCGAGGCCAAATTGGCCAACCCCAAGATCAAGGTCGAGATCATGGTCGAAGCCGCTCGCTAGACAGGCGGGAATCGAGAGCCACAGGTCCCTGAACCACCGGGCGGGCCGTTCGGATCATCTGGTCTTGTTTCGCTGCTACGCGGGCCGAGACTCCGCCCATTCGTCCAGAGAGAAGGATCAGGACTATGGGCCGGAAACGATACGTCGTCGCGGCGGCGGTGGCAGCAGTCGCGATGCTCGGCGCCGCCGCCATGGCGGCAACCCTCGGGGGAATCACCTCAGACAACCTCGGCGCCGACAGGTCTGTCGTCGCGTCTTGTGACACCGATGGCGTGACCACCGCGTTCACGGTGGCCTATGACGCTACCGACGCTCGTGACGAGGTCACGGCCGTGACGGTTGGTGGTGTCGACGCGTCGTGCGCCGGCCAGACGCTCACCGTCGTGCTCGCGGACTCCAGTGACGTGGCCCTCGACACCGCCTCGGTGGTCGCCGCCAGCGGCTCGAACGTGGTGTCCACCAGCACACCGCCCGACGCCGAGCTCGTGGCGAACGTCCATATCGTCATCACCGGCTGATTGACCGCCCCGTTGGGGGGAGGCGACGACGTCATGGGGAAGTCGCGGTGGTTGCGTCCCTTGCTGGCCCTGGCCGCGTTCCTCATGGCCACCTCGGCCAGCGCCGCGGCTTTCGGAGGGCTGGGACCTGATGAGCTCGCGGCTGGTCAAGCGGGTGTAGCCGCATGCGATCTCGACGGGTTCACCGTCACCCACGTGCTCTCCGGATCGACGGTCACCGATGTCGTGGTCGGAGACATCCATGCCGACTGTGGCGGTGGCGACCTCTCGGTGACCCTCACCGACGTCGGCGGCTCTGTCGTCGGCGCTGGGGGTCCGCTCACTGTGTCGGGCGGGTCGGTGTCGGTCCCGGTCTCACCAACCCCTGATGTGTCGACCATCGACGAACACCGCATGCGAATCCTCGGACCATGACCAGACCAGACCAGCCCCCGGCCAATCAGCGGACCCCGCTCCTCGCCGTGGCCGTCGCGGTGTTCGTCCTGGTGGTCACGGCCGACCCAGGAGCCCTGTCGGTGGGCCACACCGCGGGCCTCACCGTGTCGCCCGAGAAGCTCACCATCGACGTGGTAGGTAACCCGCCGTGATGGCCAACCCGATGATCGCGCCACGGCCCCGGCGGTCGGTCTCGGCCGGCCGGTCTCTCGCCAACGACCACCGTGATGTCGGCCTCGGGGTGCTCATGGTCGTGGTGCTGGTGGCTGGGGTCGTGCTCGGTCCGAGCCTCTACGGAACCCGGATCGGGTTCACCGTCGCCATCGGTCGCAGCATGGAGCCGGCCATTCGGGGAGGCGATCTCGTCATCACCCGTACCGTCTCTGACTACGAGGTGGGTGACGTGATCGTCTATCGCGTCCCCGAGGGGGATGCCGGCGAAGGTCACCAGGTCATTCACCGAATCACTGGCGGGTCGGGCACGGAAGGGTTCGTCACTACTGGTGACAACCGGGATCACCCCGACCCCTGGCGACCGGGAACCGGTGATGTCGTCGGTCGGGAGTGGTTCACCATCCCCCTCGCCGGGGTCCTTCTGATATGGCTCCGCTCACCCCTCGTCCTTGGTCTCCTGGTTGGGGTCATGGCCTTCTTGCTGGTCCTCGGTTCTTCGGAGAAAGGCCGAGGCCGGCTTCATGCGCTACCCCTTGGGGCCAGCCAATTCTGGATGGTGGCGGCCGAGGTCCAATCGGCCCTCAGGCCGCGAGAACGCCGCCATCGGCACCGGTCCCGCTGGGGTAGGCGCGGCACCCACTACGGCCCCCGGCGCGTCATGGCTGCAGGGCCGCGCCCCAATGCTGATCATCGGCCAGGTGGGGGTCAGGACAGGGCGGCGTAGGTACCGGCCGCCTCGACAGCCTGGTGAATGGGAAGGATCAGCTCGGCCACTCGGGCCGCCCCGGCCTCGCCGACCGGGCCCCAGATTGGGGCGCACAGGCGGTCGGTCTCGGCCTCCAGTGTGTCGCGCTCAGCCGTCCCGACCGCCGTCATGGTTCCGCTTCGGTCGACCCAGCCGCGAGCCTCGAGCCGGCCGATGGCGGCGCTCCACTCGTCGTCGCTCCACTGGCGCGTGGCTCTGGTTACCCCTATCGGGGAACGACCGGTCCCGACCGACACAACCATGCAGTCGCAGGGGCCGAGCTGGTTGGCGATGAGCAAGGCGATGTGGACGTCGCCCCGCCATTCGCGGACAATGGTGATCTGCTGCCAGAGGGCCACCAGAGGGTCGTCGGGGAGGGTGACCGACGCGTTGGCGGCCGCCAACGGCTTGCCGGCCAGATCCAGACCGGCCACCACCGGATCGATCAGGGAGCGAGCCTCGGCGATGTCGGCGGCCGAGAGCCCGGCCCCCATCCGGTCCAGGGCCCGGTCGACCACTCGGAAGCGGGCCTCCTGCAGGGCCACCGGGGAAGCTGCGTCCCAGACACCGGGCATTGCTGAACGAACTGATTCCGGGGCGAAGTTGTAGAAGGTGGCGATCACGACCTCGTCAGGCACGGCTCCCATGGGGGCCACCCGGGAGGCGAAGTAACCACCCATCCCCTCGACCCCGGCTGCCGCGTACTCCTCGGCGGCCTCGGGCACGAAGTAGACGACTCGATGGACCAGGTTGATGGCCATGTGGGTGTCGTGAACGACGGTGGTGTTCATTCCCGGACCCTACCTACTGCCCGGCAACGCATGAGTGGGACACCGCGGAGGAGTGGGCCCGGAGGAGGTGGGCTCACTCTCTCCGCGGTGCGAACTCAGCCGTGACCGGTGTGGCGAAGATGAGGGCCGTGGTGGCGGTGGGGGCGGTGACGCTCCCAGCTGGAACGGAGCTTGGCGGGGCCACCGGCCAGCATCCAGAGCAGGACGAGCCCGGCGATCTCCACTAGATGGAGCCCCTCGCCGGCGACCGGCTCGCGGCCGGTGGTGACATCGAGGACAGCGGCCGCCACCGAAGCGGCGGCCAGGGCAGCGACCATGGGCAGGAGGGCCACCGCGCGGGCCGGCCGCAACGCAGCTCCGGCCAGACCAACACCCAGAGCGACGCTGAACGCGCCCAGATGGCGACTGAGGTGGGGGGTGGTGTCGCTGGTGTCGGCCATCAGGGCCGGGACACTGGCGGCCACCAGGAGGATGGCCACCCAACCCAGGGCCACCCGGACCCAGGTCTGGCGCCAGTCGGGGCGTTCGTCGAAGGCGGCCATGATGGTTGAGGTCAGGTCGGGGACGTTCTGGGCCGGCCGGATGGTGATGGTACGATGCAGTCGTTGGGCGCCCACCTGCCACCGTTGGCAGGGGGCACAGGAGTCGACATGGTGATCGGCGGAGCCGAGTTCGGTGGGTTGGGCTTCACCATCGAGGGCAGCCGACAGAACGGTACGGGCGGCAGAGCAGTCCATACCCAGCAGGTCGTTGTCCATTCCGTCCTGGTTCCCGGCAATCTGCGAAATGGGTCGTTGGTCACTAGTGCTACTTGTCCGGACAAGGTTCACTGACAGGCACATGTCCTCCCTCGACCAACTGGCAACCCGGGCCGCAGCCGGTGATCGATGGGCCACTGAGCAGTTCGTGCGGGAGACCCAAGCTGACGTTTGGCGTCTGTGCCGGTGGATGGGCGATCTCCACGCCGCCGATGACCTCACCCAGGAGACCTACCTGCGGGCCCTCGGCAGCCTTTCCCGGTTCCGGGGCGACGGATCAGCCCGGAGCTGGCTCCTGTCCATCGCTCGACGCACCTGTGCTGACCATGCCCGCCGCTCGGTGCGGCGCCGGCGTCTCGACGACAAGGTCGCGGCCAACGCTGACCACAACCTCGAACCCACCGGCGGACACTGGTTCGAGGTCGAGGATCTCTTGGGGGCCCTCGACGAAGACCGTCGCGAGGCGTTCGTCCTCACCCAGCTGCTGGGTCTCCGCTACGAAGAGGCCGCTGCGGCCCTCGACGTACCGGTGGGCACTATCCGCTCACGGGTGGCCCGGGCCCGAGCCGATCTCCTGCCCTTGGTCGAGGAACCCGGTTCTGGGCGTTCTGCCACCACTTCCTAGCTCCCGGGAACCAGATAGTTCGATCCAACGACCTCAAGCTCTGGAGAGTGGAAACAGCCGCTCCTGAGCACGAACGGGCGTATGCCGTTCATTCGAAAGAGGTTTTAATGTTGAAGCGACTGGTGATCGGCCTGATTGCCCTGTTGTTTGTTCCCGCTCTGCTGGCCTCATGCGGCAGCGACGACGACGGGCCTGCGGGGCCGACCCTCACCGGGGCCTGGGCCCGCTCGAGCCCGATGGTGGTCGATGCTGGAGCCGCCTACTTCGAGGTGACCAGCGACGAAGGCGATGAGATCGTCGGCGTCGCGATAGACAGCTCGATCGCGGGCACAGCCGAGCTCCACGAGACCGTCATGGTCGATATGGACGATGACATGGACGCCGAGGGCGAGGGCGACATGGACATGGACGCCGAGGGCGATGGCGAGATGGACATGGGTGGCGCCATGACCATGCAGGAAGTGGCCTCGATCCCCGTGGCGGCCGGCGAGACGGTGGCGTTCCAACCCGGTGGCCTACACGTCATGATGCTGGGCCTCGTCGAACCCCTCGAGGTCGGCGATGAGTTCGACATCACCCTGACCTTTGCGAATGCCGGTGACGTCGTTGTCACCGTCGAGGTCCGCGAGGAGGCTCCCTAGGAAGCTGCTTGGTGGGCCGGGGGCCGGGCCACTGCGTAGACCGCCACCCCAGTGAGCCCCACGCCCCCGGCCAACGCCAGGGCCGTGACCAGCCGGTCGATCCAGAAGGGAAGGTCGGTGGGCAGGATGGCCGCCCCCAGCCCATCACGTCGCAGCCACCCCCACAGGGTGAGTTCGGCGCTGCCGGCGGCCACCAGCGCCCACCGAACCAGACCGTCGAGGTTGCGCAACGCCGTGGCCGCCCCCAGCAGAACCAGACCGGTGAGGGGGAGAAGCCAGTTGAGCCGGCTCGGGCCGGTCTCGGGGGGTAGCGACCAGTTCTGGGCCAACCCCACCACCAACGCCATCACGGCCAGGGCCGCGGCGAGCAGTGCCCCCCGGGCCACGGAACCAACCGCTAGGCCCGCCAGCACCGCCAGGATCACGCCGGTGAGGGCCCCGACAAGGATCGGAAGCCGCGAAGGCTCGTCCTGCCAGACCGAGCTCACGGTCATGTCGACTTCGACCCCATCGACGAACAGGGGTACGACAGCCTCGAGGACCTGGTTGCCCCGTTCGGAGCCCAGAGGGTCGGAGCGGGGCATCCAGTGGGTGCGGTGGTCGTGCCAGGCCCAGGTGCCGTCGGAGTCGACCTTGTCCCAATTGGGCTCGGCGTCAGCGTCGGCGAACTCGGGTATGTCCTCTTCGCCGTAGCGGTCAGTGTTCAGGTAGTGCGAGGGTGAGTTGAGGTTCTGCTCGACGGTGCCGTCGGAGAGGAAGCGGAGGTATGGCTCGGCTTCGTAGCCCAGCACGAGCACCTCGGTGCCGGGCTCGACCTCGAGCAGCAAGAACGAGTCACCTCCGAGCATCGACGCCTCGACGGCGGTGGTGGCGGGCTCGATGTCGACGATCTCGGACTGGTAATCGGTGGGGCCGGCAGGATCAGCGGCCGCGGGGTTCGCTGAGAATACGACCCCGGTGGCGACGAGAAGAGCGCCGAATCGCTTCACGCGCTCACAGTGAGGACGACCTGGCCGCTCGGGTGGACCGTGCAAACCCCTATGTACTCGCCGGGGGAGGAGAACCGCTGGCGCAGGGTCTCGCCACCCGCCACGAAGAACGGGCCGACGGTGTGGCCCCGGTCGTCCTCGTTGACGATCTCGATGATCTGGCCGACCTCGGCGTCGAGCTCGGCGGGCAGGATTTCGAGCGGTGTGCCCGCGTCGAGGGCTTCGCCGGCCCCCGCCGGGATGATGTAGGCGAAATCCGCTTCGCCCTCGGCGGCGAACTGGAGTTGGAGAACTCCATCGCTGGTGGTGTCGTCGCTGCTCCCGCAGGCGGCCAGGGTCAGGGCGACGGCCAGGCCGATGGCCAGCAGCCTACGGGGGCGGTGGGGGGAGGTCATGTGGTCTCCTGGTCGAGGAGGATCTCGAGGTCCGAGAGGATGTCGTCAGCTGGGGTGCCGAACGGCCAGGTGACCTGGAGCAGGCCCTGGTCGTCGACGGCGTAGAGGAATCCGCTGTGAGTCACTTCGATCTCGCCCTCTTCGCTCTCGGCCACCGAATAGGTCACCCCGAACACGTCGGCTGAGGCTCGCAGGAGTGAGTCATCTTCGGTGCGCAGGGCGATGCCGTCGTCAACGAACGCCTTCACGTACCCGTCCAGGATGTCGTCGGTGTCGCGGTTGGGGTCAATGGTGGCCATGGCCACGCTGATGCGCTCAGCGTCGTCACCCAGCTCTCGGAGGGCCATGCGGATGTCGGACATGGTTGTGGGGCAGACGTCCGGGCAGGAGGTGTAGCCGAAGTATACGAGCAGGAGGCCATCCTCGTCGGCCTGCATGGCCAGGTCGGTGCCAGTCGTGGTGGGCAGGGCCAGCTCGCCCACGTCGGGTAGGGGAATCCGTTGGATACCGGCCAGGACGGCGGGCTCGGGGTCGTCGCTCCCGCAGGCGCTCGCCACCAGGGCCAGCGCGATGAGGACTGGTATGAGGGCGCGCTTCAACGAGAGATCCACAACTCATAGGTCGTCGGGCCGGCGGATCTGGTTCCCGACGATTCCAGTCTGGTCTACTCGGCCATCCGAACTGTGGTGGGTGGGTCATCCCTACCCGGCCAGTTCCTCGATGTAGGTTGCGACCAGCCGGGCCTCATCGTCGGTCAGGGTGTTCTCGGGCATCCGGATGACGAACCCGCCGACCACCTCGCTGCTCGGGTTCAGGATGGACCGCACGATGTAGTCGCGGTCGGCCGTCAGGACCGTGCCGTCGGTGAGCTCGCGTTCGGACCCCAGCAGCCCGATCCAGGCTGGTCCCGACGCTCCTTGGCCGTTGTTGCCGTGGCAGGCCCCACAGCTGTTGTCGGCCGCAATCTGGCGACCCTCCTCGCCCGCGGGTGAGAGCTCGGGAGGATCATCGCCCCCACCACAGGCGGCCATGACCAGGCCGGTGAGCAGAACAACAGACACAAAGCATCGCCTCATGCCCTCATCGTGGAGGGGTCAGACCCCTGATCGCAAATAGGGGTCAGACCCCCAGGAGCCGCTCACCGGTGGACCGGCCCCGCCAGGGCTAGAGGATCTGGCTGAGGAACAGCTTGGTGCGATCTTCAGCAGGGCTGGTGAAGAAGTGCTCGGGGGTGCCCTCCTCGACGATCTCGCCGTCTTCCATGAAGATGATGCGGTCGGCGACCTCGCGGGCAAATCCCATCTCGTGGGTCACGACCATCATGGTCATACCCGACAGGGCCAGCTCCTTCATGACGTCGAGGACTTCCTTGATCATCTCCGGGTCGAGGGCCGAGGTGGGCTCGTCGAAGAGCATGATCCGGGGTTCCATGGCCAGGGACCGGGCGATGGCCACCCTCTGCTGCTGACCGCCCGAGAGCTGACCGGGGAACTTGTCGGCCTGTTCGGGGATACCGACCCGCTCGAGGAGATCCATGGCCAACTTGTCGGCGTCCACCTTCGCCAGCTTCTTCACCCAGATCGGGGCCAGGGTGATGTTGTCGCGGACGCTGAGATGGGGGAACAGGTTGAACTGCTGGAACACCATGCCCACCTCGCTGCGGATCTTCTCGATGTTTCGGGTGTCGTTGGTAAGCTCGATCCCGTCGATGACGATCCGGCCCTCCTGGTGGTGTTCGAGCCGGTTGATGCAGCGGATCCAGGTCGACTTGCCCGAACCCGACGGGCCCAGCACCACCACCACTTCCTGCTCGCGCACCGACGCGGTTATGCCGCGCAGGGCCTGGAAGTCGCCGAACCACTTCTTGACACCCTCGCACTCGATGAGGTTGGGTTTTCCGGTGAGATCAGTTGCCATCGGTGTTCTCTCCTGGGGTGATCAACGGTCGCCGACGCCGAGCTTGCGCTCGAGCCGCCGGCTGCTGCGGGACATGCTGTAGGTGAAGACCCAGTAGACGGCACAGACGAAGAGGAGACCCTCTTCGCGGACTCCCAGGAAGGCGGTCTGGTTGGGGATCGCCGTGCGGGCGATGAGAAGGAAGTCGGAGATGCCGATGAAGATCAGTAGTGATGTCTCTTTGAAGGTGGCGATGGCTTGGCCCACCAGGGGAGGGATGACATTGCGCAGGGCCTGAGGCAACACGATGAAGGCGGTGGTCTGGGCCGTGGTCATACCCAGGGCTTCGGCCGCTTCGTACTGCCCCTTGCGCACCGACTGGAGACCCCCTCGGATGTTCTCGGCCATGTAGGCACCGCCGAACAAGGAGAAGGCGAGCAAGGCGACCATGATCTTGGCCGGCCTCATGTTCACGGGAAGGAACAGGGGCATCATACTGTCGAAGAAGAACAGCACCGTGATGAGCGGCACCCCACGAATCAGCTCGATGTACCCGGTGGCCAGCACCCGGAAGATGGGCATCTTCGAAGTGCGGGCCAGGGCCATGGTGACCCCGATCGGGAACGACAGCAACAGGCTGCCTATCGACATCAGGACGGTGATCGCGAACCCGCCGGTGAAGAACGCGGTCTGGACACTGGCCAGGGTCGAGGGGGTGTTGGTGACCGTTACGTAGTACTGGAGCAGGGCGATGGCCCCGATCCAGGCGAATAGGTAGGTGCGCCGACTGCTCTTGTCGCCGGCGAAGGTTGGTGCCGCAATGGCGAACAGGGCCAACAGGAGGAGCGAGAGCCGGAATTTCTGGAGCATGGAAACGCTGAAGAAGAGCGAGACCATCCACGAGCTGGCCGCCACCACCAGCAGTAGGGCCGCCGCCGCCCGGCCGATGGCACTGCGCCCCGGCTTGGAGATGAACCAGATCGCCGCCCCGCCCCCGGCGGCGAAGAGGAGGAACATGGGGATGTCCACTCTGATCACGTAGCCGAAGTCGAAGGTGGGATCACGCAGGATGACCAGGAAGGTGAAGGGCAGCGTGTTCAGCCACAACAACACCAGAGCCGGTTTCTGGAACCCCATGGGCAAGCGGTCGCGGAGCAGGACGCCCAACCAGTAGCTTCCCACCCCGAGCATGAGCATGACCGTCCAGGGGAGCTGGGTGCTTCGGGCGACTGTGCCCGACTGGGGTTCGACCACTGCTCCATCGACGAAGGAGTAGTGGCCGAAGGGGTAGAACCAGAGTAAGGCGATGATGAGGACTATCACCGTCGCCCAGATCGTGGTCGAGGGCACGCTGGACAGGGGACCGCTGGTTCGCCACAGGGCGTAGCCGAGGCCGGCCAGAACCGCTAGTCCCACCCACCAGCTGATACGGGTGCTCATGGCGAAGGGCCCGACCAGCACCGCTAGGGCCAGGAACGCCGCCGCCCCCATGACCGTGCGGGCGATGTCGCGGCGCAGGACCGGCTCGCCGGCCCGCCACACGGCAAGACTCAGCCCGACCAGCACGAACACGATGCCGACCGACACCCACATGCGGATGTACTGGTCGGATGGGTAGGCCTGGGTGAACAGGAATCGGATATTGGTCCAGACCGCAGCCCAGGTTCGCTCTTCGCTGAACGAGAAGTTCATCAGGACCTGGAGGACCTTGACGATGAGCGCACCCATCAGGACGGTGAGCACACTGTTCTGTACATTGGGAAACAGGTTGGCCCGCACCCAGTCGACCGGATTGGTGGCCGGGTTGTGGGGTGGCTTCTCGCTCACCTGGGCCGAAGCCGGGGCGAGGTTCGGTTGGGCTTCGACGTTTTCGACTTCGCTCATCTCAGCGCTCCATGATCCGCATGCGGTTATTGAAGGCGTTCACGATCACCGAGATGGTCAACGAGCACGACAAGTAGAACAGCATCCAGATGAGAATGACCTGGAGCGCCTTGCCCGACTGGTTGATCAGGGTGCTGCCGGTGTTCACCACGTCGGCGTAGGCCACGGCCAGCCCGAGGGACGTGTTCTTGACCAGATTCAGGTATTGGTTGCCCATTGGCGGCAAGATGATGCGGAAAGCCTGGGGCAGGATCACCTGTCGCAGCATCTGGCTCCGGCGCAGACCAAGGGCCATGGCTGCCTCGGTCTGGCCCTTGTCCACGGCCAGGATGCCGCCCCTCACGATCTCGGCGATGAACGAAGCCGTGTAGATGCTCACGCCAACGAAGATGGCAAGGAAGGCCGGCGTGATGTTGAGGCCGGTCGGCCCCAGCTGGGGGAAACGGCCGGGAACGACGACCTGGGGTCTGGTGGCATCGAGCGGAGCCCCGGTGCGGTCGGATGAGAACTTACTGTCGAGAACCTCGAAGAGATCCCGGCCGCTGTTGCCGATCCAGCTCGACAAGCCCGGCCAGATGACCACGAGGACGACAACGGCCAGGGCGATTGCCCCGGCGAACACGACCCGGAAGATGTCGTCGTCGGTCATCTTGGCCCGACCGGCGGGAGTGACGAAGGAACCCAGGAATCGGCGGATCCAGATGGCGGCGATGGCAATGATGACTGAGGCGAGGATCAGTTGGATGAGAGCTTCGGGGAGGGCGTCGAACACGCTGGCGATTGCCGCGAAGATGGATCCGACCCAGGAGAACACGGGGTGGGCGAACCAGCCGATGATGGCGAACGGCAGGAAGGCTCCCAGGGCCAGCAGGAAGGGTCGGGTGTCGCCGCCCTGCTCGTCGCGTAGGAGCATCCGGCGGTGGTGAACGTAGGCGGCGGCCGCCGCGCCGATGGCCAGCCATATCAGCCATTGGTAGAAGCCTTCCCAGGGGAAAATACGCGGTACCGACACCCCCTTCTGGGAGATGATGAACCAGCCGTCGATGGGCCCGGCTCCCACCACCAACTCGCTCAGATTCCCGATGACCAGCGACCAGACGATGATCTGGGCCAGCAGGGGGATGTTCCGGAAGGTCTCGACATAGATGGAGGAGATCTTGTTGACCAACCAGTTGTTCGACAACCGGGCAATACCGATGAGCACGCCGAGGATGGTGGCGGTGATCAAACCGGCGGCTGAGATGCGCAGGGTGTTGACCATGCCGACCCACAGGGCCCGGCCCCCGGTGGCTGGGTTGGTGTCGATGCCTTCGGAGATGTCGAACCCGGCGGACTGGTTGATGAACCCGAACCCGGTGTCGATGCCCTTGTCCTTCAGGTTGGTGCCTGCTTCGTTGGCGAAGAAGAGCATGGCGGCGACCACGGCGGCGAGTACGGCAACCTGGGCCAGCCACTTGACGATGATGACGTCGCGATAGAAGGGCGGGCGGGTGTGGGTGCTGGACGGGTTTTCGATGGTGCTGGTGGCCATGGTGCTCCGCGGCGGTCGTGGACTCGTGCCGGGTGGTCGCCGGCGTCGGACTGGTCGAGAGGTGCATCATTGGGGGTCGGGACACGAGGCCCCGACCCCCAGGGATGTCAGGAAGTGCTGATCAGTTGCTGATCAACGTGCCGGCGGGGCGTAGATGAGCCCGCCGTCGGTCCACTGAGCGTTGGCCGAACCGACGCGGGTCAGGCCCACGGGAACGAGGTTGGCCTCGTAGATCTCGTCATAGTTGCCGACGAGCTTGATGACGTTGTAGAAGGCATCGGCGTCGAGACCCATGAGGCTCTGGACCTCGCCCTCGCCGCCCAGGAGGCGACCAATCTCGGGCGTCGGGGGGTTGGCCTTCATGTCGTCGACGTTGGCGGAGGTGACTCCGAACTCATCGGCGATGAAGGTGGCGTAGGTCGCCCAGTTGATCACGTCGGCCCACTGGGAATCGTTCTGCCCATAGGTCGGGCCGAGGGGCTCCTTGGAGATGGGGGCCGCGGGGAAGATGACCCACTCCTCACCGTCGGGCTGCTGCTCGGCCTTGCGGCCCACCAGGCCGGAACCGTCGGTGGTGGCGAGGTCGCAACCACCATCGATGAACGCGGCCGTCACCTGATCGAAGTCCTCGAAGGTTTGCACGGTGATACTCACCCCGGCGGCATCAGCCGCGTCGGCAATGTTCTTCTCGGTCGTGGTGCCGGCGTTGGTGCAGACGATCGAACCGTCGATGTCGCCTACGCCACTGCTGCTGTCGAAGCCATCGCTGGCCCGGCCCATCAGCTGCTGGCCGTCGTAGTACGTGGTGGGTCCGAAGTCCATACCGAGGTCGCTGTCGCGGCTCTGGGTGAAGGTGGTGTTGCGCTGGAGCAGGTCGACCTCGCCGGTCTGCACTGCGGTGAAACGTTCCGCCGCGGTGAGGGGGAAGAACTCGACTGCTTCGGCGTCGCCGAACACGGCGGCGGCAATGACTCGGCAGTAGTCGGCGTCGAAACCGGTGCGACTACCGTCGGGCTGCTCCTCGCTGAAGGCGATGGAGTTCGGTGACACACCGCAGTTCACGGTGCCGCGAGCCTGCACGGTGGCGAGGAGATCGCCACCCTGAACCATCTCGATGTCTTCGTCATCGCCGGAGTCGGTTCCGTCTCCTTCTCCGTCTGCTTCTCCGTCTGCTTCTCCGTCGTCGGAAGCCACGGTGTCGCTGTCGTCACCGTCACTCGAACAGGCTGCGGTCAGCATTGCGAACGCCATGAGCGCTGCGAGCAGACGCAACCAGGTGCGCTTGTTCATCTCTTCCATACTCCTTGTATCGGGG
>JAAEMS010000085.1 GCA_024225275.1 Actinomycetes bacterium | reverse complement strand
TACACCCCGCCTCCCTTTCCGTACGACCGGCTCGACCAGTACAAGACGCTCGCTGAAGAGCACGACGGTGGTCCCGTCGACTTGTCGATCGGCACTCCGTGTGACCCGCCTCCCCCCGCGGCGCTCCGCGCCCTTGCCCACAGCGACGCCGAGCGGGGCTACCCACCCTCGATCGGCACACCCGAGTTCCGTGGGGCGGCGGCCCGGTGGATGGAGCGACGGCTCGGAGTCTCGGTCGATCCTGGGGCCGGTGTGGCTGCCACCATCGGCACGAAGGAGTTCGTGGCCGGGGTACCCCACTGGCTCCACCTGCGGCGCCCTGACCTGGACACTGTGCTCTACCCAGAGATCAGCTACCCGTCCTACGCCATGGGGGCCGAGCTGGCCGGCCTGAGGTCGGTGCCGGTGGCCCTCGACGAGGCAGGGCGGATACGACTCGACACCATCAGCGCCGACGACATCGGCCGAGCCCTGTGTCTGTGGGTGAATTCACCTGGCAACCCGGCGGGCAATCTCGACGACCTCGGGGCGGCGGCGGTGTGGGGTCGCGCCAACGACGTCCTCGTCCTGTCCGATGAGTGCTACGTCGAGTTCACGTGGCGGGGTGAGAGGCGCACCATTCTCGAACACGGCACCGAGGGTCTGGTGGCAGTGCACTCCCTGTCGAAGCGATCGAACCTGGCCGGTACTCGAGCCGGTTTCTACGCCGGCGATCCCGAGATCGTGGGCTTCATCCGGGAGATCAGGAAACACGCCGGCTTCATGGTTCCCGGCCCGGTCCAGGCCGCGGCCACCGTGGCGCTGGACGACGACGAGCACGTGGAGCACCAGAAGGACATCTATCGGCAGCGCCTCGAGCTGGGCGCTCGGATGCTCGACAAGCTGGGGGTGTCCGCCGAGATGCCGGGGGGCGGCTTCTACCTGTGGGCCCGTGTTGGTGACGCCTGGGCGTTCACCGAGCGCATGGCGGCCCAGGCCGGAGTCCTGGTGAGCCCGGGGGAGTTCTACGGGGTTGCCGGCACCGACCATGTCCGTATCGCCATGGTTCAGCCCGACGATCGGATGGCGTTGGCCGCCTCCCGGCTGGGTATCGAGTTCTGAGGTCCCGTCATGGTCGGCTCTGAACCCGGCGACCAGCCCCCTCCCCCGGCGGCCGAGGGCGCGGCCCGTCGACCCAACCCCATCTGGGCTTGGGTGATGGCCGCGTTGGCCTTCATTGCCTTCGCGGTACCGGCGAGACCCTCTTCGCCCGGGCCCTGGCCGGAGAGGCCGAGGTGCCGGTCCTCACCGTCACCGGATCGGCCTTCGTCGAACTGTTCCTCGGGGTCGGCGCGGCCCGGGTCCGTGACCTGTTCGAGCAGGCCCGCAAGATGGCCCCGGCCATCATCTTCATCGACGAGATCGACGCGGTTGGTCAGGGGCGGGGCGCCAATGTGATGGCCTCGAACGATGAGCGCGAGCAGACCGTCAACCAGCTCCTGGCCGAGATGGACGGTTTCGATCCATCCGAGGGTGTGGTGGTGCAAGCCGTCACCAACCGGCCCGACGTGCTCGACCCGGCCCTGCTGCGCCCCGGTCGCTTCGACCCCACCATCACCATCCCGCTCCCGAGGAGCGCAGGGCGGTGGCCGCCCACCAGGCCGGGCACGCCATCGTGGCCGCTCTCAGCGCGCTCACCGATCCGCTGGCCCGAGTCACGATCCTGCCCTCCGGGCCCGCCCTCGGCGCCACCGAGCAGCTCCCGGTCGACGATCGCCACCTGTACTCCGAGACCTACCTACAGTCCCTCCTGACCGTCCGACTCGGGGGCCGGGCTGGCGAGATGGTTGGGATCGGTGAAGCATCGGGCGGTGGGGCCGACGATCTGGCCAAAGCCGACGATCTGGCCACCCGCATGGTGCGTGAGCTGGGCTTGAGCCCCCACCTGGGACCCATCGGGTATCCGGCCGGTGGAGGGTTCCTGGGTCAGAGTTTCGCGGGCAGGCCGAGGAAACGGTGTCGGGCGAACAGGTCTACGAGCTTCTGGGCCGCGACGGCCCCACCTCCAGGTGAGGATCCCCGGCTCTTACTGACTGGACGGAGGTGATCTACTGATTTCCTGCGGTCGCCGATGCTGGTCGGGTGAGCGCCATGCACCACAGCGCCCCCGCCCAGATCGACGACGGGGGAGGACACCTGCCCGAGGTCCTCATCGGCGCGGAACTGGCCGGGGCCGACCTCTCCGGCCGTGATCTCTCCGGCCGTGATCTGTCGCGATCGAACCTGCGCGGTGCCCATCTCTCGACGGCCAACCTGAAGGGCACGGTCCTCTTCGAGGCCGATCTCGAGGGAGCCCAGCTGCTGGGGGCCGACCTGTCGGGGGCCAACCTGTCGAACGCCAACCTGGTCTCGGCCCAGCTGGGGGGTGCGGTGCTGACCCGGGCCAACCTGTTCGAGGCCGATGCTTCCGACGCCACCCTCAGCAGGGTCGACGCCCGGCATGCCGACTTCAGGAAGGCCCACTTTCGCGGCGCCCGGATCCTTGATGCCGACCTCCGTAGCGCGAACCTGTCCGGGGCCCAGTTCGATCATGCCGACCTCACCGGAAGCCGGGTGACGAACACCTCGTTTCGTGACGCTGATCTACGGGAGACCGTCGTGCGCGGCCTCGACGGCTACACCCAGGCCGACTGGGTGGGGTGCAGCATCGGGCACATCGACTTCACGGGTGCCTACCTTCTGCGCCGGGCGATCGTCGACCAGAACTACCTCCACGAGTTCCGCAGCCAGAGCCGAAAGCACGCCCTTCTCTACATACTGTGGTCGGCCACCTCCGACTGTGGTCGGAGCTTCGTGCGATGGGGCCTGCTCAGTGTTGTCCTGGCCGGTGTCTTCTCGTTCCTGTACGCGCTAGGGGGTGTCGACTTCGGCCCCGACCAGACCCTGTTGTCGCCTCTCTACTTCAGCGTCGTGACCATCACGACTCTGGGCTACGGCGATGTGCTCCCGGTATCGGGGTGGGGCCAGGTCGCGGTCATGGTCGAGGTGGTCGTGGGGTACATGATGCTCGGTGGTC
This sequence comes from Actinomycetes bacterium, assembly GCA_024225275.1. Taxonomy (GTDB): domain Bacteria; phylum Actinomycetota; class Acidimicrobiia; order Acidimicrobiales; family JAAEMS01; genus JAAEMS01. The sequence goes on along the minus strand of JAAEMS010000085.1, from coordinate 13,986 downwards.
TCATGAGCATTGTCTCCAACAAGATGGGTAGAAGGGGAGACTGATGGGAATTCTGCGCCGTCGGGGTTCGCTGACCAAGGCTCGTTATCAATCGGTTGAGGAACTGTTCCAGGACTATGAGGTGCCCTCCTTTTCGGGGGTGGCATCCGAGGTGTTGTCGATGCTCAGCGATCCCAGCATCGAGCTCCCGGCCATTGCCCAGGTCATCAACCTCGATCCCGGCACGTCGGTCTCGGTGCTTCGCCTGGTCAATTCGGCCGCGGTCGGGTTCAGCCGGCCCGTGGGCAGTGTCCAGCAGGCTGTGGTCCTGTTGGGTCGCAACCAGATCGAGTCCCTGCTCGTCTGCCGAGCGGTCGGTCAGGCCCTACCCCGGCCGGCCAGCGCGGGGTTCGACAATCGTCGTTTCTGGCTGGCCTCAGCCCAACGGGCCAGTATCGCCTCGGCGTTGGCCGAGATCGTCGAGCCAGCCCGCCAGTCGGAGATCTTCACTGCTGCGCTCCTCCAGGACATGGCTATCCCGGTCATGTGCGAGCGGCTTGACGGCTACTCCGATCTCCACACCGAATGGGTCCAGGGCGCCATCACCGACCTCGACGAGGTGGAGGAGGAGCGCTTCGGCCGATCCCACGAGGATGTGGGGGCCTGGATGTCCACCCAGTGGGCTCTACCCAGCGATCTCGTGGATCTCATCGATGACCATCACCATGATGACCGAGATGAGCACCTGACCGCCTATCTCGTGGCCGGCTGGGATCTGGCTGGGGGTGTCGATCAGCGCGAACAGGTGATCGCTCGGTCCCACGCCCGATCCGGCCTCGACGAGGACAGGGTCGACGCCGCCATCACCACTGCCCTGACCGAGGCTCACGGCATCGCCGAGCTCTTCTACTGAGCGGTCAGACCCGGACGATGGTGGTGCCCACGGTGCTGCCGGCCAGCAAGTCGACGAAGGCACCGGGTGCCGAATCCAGCCCCTCGTATTCGATGTGGCGGGGTTCGAGGTCCCCGGTTTCGACCCAGCCGGCCAGTTCGGCGCGGCCATCGTCGTAGAGGTCGGCGAAGTCGAAGACGAGGAACCCCTCCATGCGGACCCGGTTGTTGACCAGCAGGCCGGGGATACCCCGCGGGCTGGGCTCGGGTGACGCGGTGTCGTAGGCCGACACCGCCCCGCAGCACACGATCCGGCCCTGGGTGGCCATCCGGAACAGGGCCGAGCCCAGGATCGCGCCGCCCGTGTTGTCGAAGTAGACGCCGATGCGGTCGGGGGTGGCGGCTTTGAACTGGTCGCGGAAGTCGTCGGCCCGGCGGTTCACCGCGGCGTCGAACCCCAGCTCGTCCACCAGGAGACGGCATTTCTCGTCGGAGCCGGCCACGCCGACAACCCGACAGCCCCGGATCTGGGCCAGCTGGCCGACGATGTGGCCGACCGAACCGGCCGCGGCCGACACGACCACGGTCTGGCCCGGTTGTGGGTCACCCACCCTGAGCAGCCCGAAGTAGGCGGTGAGTCCGTTGGTGCCGAGCACGCCGAGGTGGAGGGCGTCGTCGAGATCGCCGGGTACGACTCGTAGGTCGGTGGCCGGGAGCAGGGCGTGCTCCTGCCATCCGGTGGGTCCCGCGACCTTCGACCCCACAGCGACCGAATCGGACCCCGACGCGATCACGGTGCCCACGCCGGAGCCACCCATGAGGATGCCGGAGGTGGGCGCCCCGGCGTAGCTGGCGCTGCCCTGGAGCCCGGCCCGCTGACCGGCCCCGATGGTGATGGCACTGACCTGGACGACCACATCACCGGGGCCGGGCTCGGGTATGGGGACGGTCTCGACGGTGAAGTCGGAGGGGTCGAGGGGCCCCTCGGGCAGATGGCTGACGATCACACGGCGGGAGTCACTCATGACCGCGACCATATGGGAGTTGTGGAGGCGTGGACACCGATAGGCTCGCCCGCCATGGCCGATCTCCAAGCCCGAATAGAAGACCTCTGGAACCGTCGCGACGATCTCGCGGCCGACGACGCCGGTGCATACTCCACCGTCAAGGAGGCCATCGACGCCCTCGACACGGGCGAGGCCCGGATCGCTGAGACGGCAAGCGACGGTTCGATCATCGTCCACCAGTGGCTGAAGCAGGCGGTGCTCCTCCTGTTCAAGCTCTCCCAGATGGAGACCATCGAGCTGGGACCGTTCGAGTTCGCCGACAAGATCCCTCTCAAGACCGACTACGCGGCCCGGGGTGTGCGGGTCGTCCCCGGCGCATCGGCCCGGTGGGGCAGCTACCAGGCGCCGGGCGTCGTGATGATGCCCAGTTACACCAACATCGGCGCCTACGTGGGTGAGAACTCGATGGTCGACACCTGGGCCACCGTCGGGTCGTGCGCCCAGATCGGCAAGAACGTGCATCTCAGCGGTGGGGTCGGCATCGGTGGTGTCCTCGAACCGCCCCAGGCCGAGCCGGTGATCATCGGTGACGATGTCATGATCGGCAGCCGCTGCATCGTGGCCGAAGGGGCTCGGGTCGACGACGGTGTGTTGCTCGGCGCCGGTGCTGTGCTCACCGGGAGCATTCCCGTCATCGACGCCGAAACCGGCGAGGAGATCTCCCGCGGCCACGTTCCGGCGTGGACGGTTGCCGTGTCAGCCACCCGCCCCCGCCACTATCCGGGCGGAACTTTCGGGATGCCGTGCGTGCTCGTGGTCAAGCGCCTCACCGAGGGTGAGCGCCACGACAAGTCGAAGCTCAACGACATCCTCCGCGACCACGGCGTCGCCACCTGAGCCCACCCGTGACCGACCTACTGGCGCTCACCGCCCAACTCGTCGACATCCCCTCGGAGTCCTTCTCCGAGGGCCCGCTCGTCGAGTTCATCGAGTCCGAGCTCCGGGCCGTAGCGTGGCTCACCGTCGATCGGGTGGGCGACAATGTCGTGGCCCGCACCGACCTCGGCCGAGCCCAGCGGCTGATCCTGGCCGGTCACACCGACACGGTGCCGGCCAACGGGAACGCCCGGGCCCGAATCGAGGGTGACACCCTCCACGGACTGGGCAGCACCGACATGAAGGGCGGGCTGGCCGTCTTCTTCGAACTGGCCCGGACCCTGGACCAGCCGGTCCACGACGTCACCTATGTCTTCTACGCCCGCGAAGAGGTGGCGGGCGCCCACTCCGGCCTGGGTGAGCTGTTCGAGAAGGCCCCCGATCTGGTGGGGGGCGATGTGGCGCTGTTGGGCGAGCCCACCCAGGCTGCCATCGAGGCCGGTTGTCAGGGGACTCTGCGGCTGAAGGTCCATCTCGACGGTGAGCGGGCTCACACCGCCCGGGCTTGGATGGGCCGCAACGCCATCCACCGATTGGGTCCCATCCTCGCCGTTCTCGACGACTACGAGGCTCGCCGTCCCGTGCTGGACGGTTGCCAGTATCACGAAGGCCTCCAGGCGGTCTTCGTCGACGGGGGCGTGGCCGGCAATGTGGTGCCCGACTCGGCCACTGTGACCATCAACCACCGGTTCGCCCCCGATCGGAGTGCGGCGCAGGCCGAGGCTCATGTGCGCGGCCTGTTGGCCCCCCATCTCGACCAGTCCGACACGGTCGAGCTGACCGACGCTTCCGCCGGTGCTTCGCCCTCGCTGACCCATCCCCTGTTGTCGACCCTCATCGAGCGCAACGACCTGGAGGTCAGGGCCAAGCTGGGGTGGACCGACGTGGCCCGTTTCGCCGAGCAGGGCATCCCCGCCGCCAACTTCGGGCCGGGCGACGCCACCATCGCCCACATGGCCCACGAGCACGTCCACCGTCACGAGATCGAGTCGGCCCACGCGGCCCTGGTTGACCTACTGAGCATCTGACCCCATCACGGAGTGGCGAAGAGCAGGGCGCCGGGGACCACTTCCATGGTGACGGGGGAATCGGCAAGCACCTCTCCGTCGGCCCGCACCGAGTGGGCGGATCGCACGGTGACCTGGCGGCCCCGCACCAGGGTGAAGCGGGGATGGTTGGTGTGTTCTCCTGAGAAGACCTTGGGGAGCAGCCGCACCAGCTCGAGCCGCCCCACCGCCCCGACGATCCCTATGTCGAGCAGGCCGTCGTCGGGCCGAGCGTCGGGGCAGATAGCCATTCCCCCGCCGAAGAACGGTGTGTTGGCCATCGCCACGAACATCGCCTCGACCCTCGTGCCCTGGCCGTCGACCTCGATCTCGACCGTGATGGGCTGTGACCGGGGGAGCTCGACGAGGGTCGCGATCGTGTAGCGCAGGGACCCCTTCGGCCACCTCATGTCGTTTCCGCGAGCATTCACCTGAGCAGAGAACCCCAAGGTGGCGACGGTGGCGAACCACCCGACCTCGGTTCGGACCGCGTCGAGGGCGGAGACCGGACCGAGGGCTACTTCGACGGCGGCGGGGAGGTCATCCAGAGGAAGGTCCAGGGCGCGGGCAAAGTCGTTGCCGGTACCCACCGGCACCAGCCCCACCGGCCGGGTCGTCCCCGCCACGCCCTGGAGGACGTAGTGGAACATCCCGTCCCCTCCTGCGGCCAGGATTCGGTCGGTCCCGGTGGCCAGAGCAGCTTCGCGAGTGTGTTCGGCGTCGTGGGTCTCCACCAGCTCGACATCGTGGCCTCGGGCTCTGACCAGGCCCACGATCTCGTCGGCTGCGGCCAGGGCCGCCCCGGCCCCCGACTTGGGGTTCGCGAGGAGTCGTACGTGCACCCTCTCAGCCTCCCATGTGGGACCGGTAGGGTGGAGATGCTGAACCAGCGAAGGGGACACGTATGACCAGCATCCGAAGGGACCATCCATGACCAGCATCGATTCCGCCGCCATCCATGACGGCGCCATCGACCCGGCCTGGCTGGAGCCGACCTGGTTCCTCGACAGTGATTCGCCCGAGGTCGAGGCCTTCGCGGCCGAAGCGACCGGTGATGCCACCGACCCCACCGAGCAGGCCATCCGCCTCTTTCATGCCGTGCGTGATGGCTTTCGCTACGACCCTTACAACAACGACCGTTCTCCCGAAGCCTTCCGGGCCAGTGTGGTGGCCCAGAGCACCTCGAACTGGTGTGTTCCCAAATCGGTACTGCTCACCGCGGCGGCCCGCAACCGGGGGATTCCGGCCCGCCTCGGTTTTGCTGATGTCCGCAATCACCTGACCAGCGAGAAGCTCCAGGAATCGATGGGCACCGACCTGTTCATCTGGCACGGATACGCCGAGCTCCTGTTGGGCCAACGGTGGTTCAAGCTCAGCTCGGCCTTCAACATCGAGCTGTGCGAGAAGTTCGGTACCAAGGTGCTCGAGTTCGACGGCACCGCCGACGCCCTCATGCACCCCTTTGATACCGCCGGCAACCGGCACATGGAGTACGTGAACCAGCGGGGTTCGTTCAACGACCTCCCCCTCGACCAGATCCAGGCCGAGTTCCGGGAGATGTACGACAACTGGCGGGACGAGGAGGGCGACGATCGCCCCCGCAGCGCCGCCGAAGCCGGCGATGACGCGTTCGCCGAATGAGTCCATCTGACCCGATCCGGTTCGGGATCCTCGGCGCGGCCCGGATCGCCCCCAAGGCCCTGACTGACCCGGCCCGCCACCTCGAATCGGTGGTGGTGTCCCGGGTGGCGGCCCGCGACCCCGAACGGGCCCGGGCCTTTGCCATGGAACACGGTGTGGCCGGAGTCGAGGCCGACTACGAGGCCCTGATCACCAGTGATGCCGTCGATGTGGTCTACAACCCCCTTCCCATGTCCAGCCACGCCACCTGGACCATCGCGGCGCTCGAGGCGGGCAAGGACGTCTTCTGCGAGAAGCCGTTCGCGGCCAACGCAGACGAAGCCGTGGCCATGGTGGCGGCGGCCGAGGAGACGGGTCAGGTTCTCGTCGAGGCCTTCCACTACCGCTACCACCCCCTGTTCGCCCGGATCCTCGACCTGGTCCACTCGGGGGTCATCGGCCAGCTCGAACGGGTCGAGGGCCGGTTTGGCGTGCCCATCGAACCCGATGGCAACATCCGGTACAGCTGGGAGCTGGCCGGCGGATCCCTCATGGACCTTGGCTGCTATCCCACCAGCTGGGTACGCCATGTGGTGGGTGAGGAGCCCGAGGTGATCTCCGCGGAGGCGGTGGAAGGCCCGGCCCACATCGACGTCACCATGGACGCCGAGCTCCGGTTCCCTTCCGGGGTCACCGGGCATGTCCACTGCTCGATGGATCCGGCCGGTTCGCGGGACATCCAGCTCACCCTCCAGGGCACCGAGGGCCGTATCGAGGCCGTCAACCCCATGGCTCCCCAGATGGGCAATCGGCTCACGGTCACCACCCGCCGGGGTACCACGGTGGGCCCCGTCGATGCCGGCGTCAGCTACGAGCACCAGCTGAGGGCCTTCGTCGACCATCTCCGCCACGGAGCCCCCTTCCCCACCCAGGGGGCAGACTCCATCGCCAACATGGCGGCCATCGACGCCATGTATCGGGCGTCGGGTCTCCCGGTTCGCGGCATCGTGCTGTAGCCGCCTTCGGCGGCCCGCCCCCCAGGCGAGGTATTCTGACGGCCAGAAGCCACCACCAAGGGGGATGTGGTCATGGTCGAGTTCCTTGATCCGCGGGCCGAGCCGGGGATGCCGGTCGAGCCCTACGAGCTGTCCATCGACGTCACCGACGAGCCGGTCACCATCGGGCTGTTGGCCAACGGGTTCCCGGACTCGGTCAACTTCCTCGACCGGATCGAAGAGGCGCTCGCCGTCCAGGTGCCCGGCGCTACGTTCAAGCGTTACGACAAGGGTGATGCCTCGTCGGTCGTGTCCGGCGACATGCTCGACAGCATCGTCGCCGAGTGCAAAGCGGTCGTCGCCGCCTACGGGCACTGAGGTAGCTGCACCACCGGCACCGTGCGTGACGGAGTGAAGCTGGCCAACAAGGGCATCCCGGCCGTGGCCCTGGTCACCGAGGACTTCTGGGCCCAAGGTGATTTCGTGGCCCGCTCGGTAGGCGTGCCCGACGTTCCCCGGGTCAAGCTGCCCCATCCAGTGGCGGGCAGCGGCTACGACCACATGACCAAGGTGGCCGGCGACATCACCCCGACGATCGTCGACGCGTTGCGAGGGAAAGGGTGACCCTCACCGACACGCCGGCCAGTGGTCGGCTCTCGGCCGACGATGAGACAGCCGCTCTCGAGCAACTCCACGAGCTGGGTTGTACTGATGGCCTGCCCGTGGTCATCCCCACCGCCCAGCGGGTCGAGCGGATGGTCCTGGCCACCGGCTACGACGGCGACATGGTGCTGGGGGAGATGGGGCCCAACCTGGGGGCCTGCACCATCGAGAAGCTGGCCACCGTGGCGGTGATGGCGGGCTGCACCCCCGATCATGTTCCGGTTGTGGTGGCGGCGGCCAAGGCTGTCATCGATCCCCGGTTCGACCTCACCGAGATGCAGGCCACCACCCACTCGATCGCCCCTCTGATCATCGTGAACGGTCCGGCCCGTCAGTGGTGCGGGGGCGTGCACGGCGGGTACGGCGCCCTGGGCCCCGGGTATCGGGCCAATGCCTCCATCGGTCGGGCCCTGCGGCTGGCCATGATCAATGTGGGCGGGGCTCGGGCCGGCAGCTCCGACATGGCGCTCATGGGCCACGGAGGCAAGTTCACCTTCTGTCTGGCCGAAGACGAGGAGAGCAGCCCCTGGTCGCCCATGCACACCGACCACGGCTTCGAGGCTCATCAGTCCACGGTCACCGTCATCGGCACCGACGCCCCCCACTCGGTCATCGGTGTGCTCGATGCCGATGACACCACCTCGGCTGATCGGTTCATCACCTCACTGTCCTTGTCCTTCGCCAACGTGGCCACCAACAACGCGGCCCTGCGAGGGGGTCAGGCGGCTCTGGCCGTCAACCCGACCCACGCCACGGCCATGGCCGACGCCGGATTCGACCGGGTCGACATCGCCGCCGCGATCTGGGAGCGGGCCGGCAACACGGGCGCCGATCTCATGAAGTCGGCCGCGGCGATGGGCTCGGTCGACGCCGACCGGTTCTACGCCTGCTTCGAGAAGCCGGCGGACATCCATGTCTTCGTGGCCGGGGGAGGCGGCCTCTACTCGGTGGCCTTCCCGTCGTGGTGCGCCGGCCCCCACAAGAACCGAGCAGTGACCATCGAGATCGAGGTGGGCCAGGCCTGCGAGATCCCCGGACTCAGCGATCTGAAGCAATTCCTGACCTCGGGTGTGGCGCGCCGGCACCCCTCGCCGGTCAATCTGGTTGAGATGGAGGGCAGGACGTGACCGATGCGGCAGAGGGCTTCGACGCCTTTGTTACCCGCGTCGAGCCGTCCCTGCGCCGGGCCCTGGTCGGGTACCTTCCCATCGCCGATGTGCCCGACGCCCTGGCCGAGGCGTTCAGCTGGGCGTGGCAGCACTGGGATCGGACCCGGGAGCTCGAGAACGCGGCCGGGTTTCTGTTTCGCGTCGCCCAATCGAAGTCGCGGCGCCGCCGCCAGGGATTCATGCCGGCGGGGCCCGGAGACACCGAACCCTCCGTTGAACCGGGTCTGCCGGCGGCGTTCTCCGCCCTGTCCCCCCGACAGAGGGAGACGGTCTGGTTGGTGCACGGCTGTGGCTGGTCACAGGGCGAGACCGGAGAGGCTCTCGGTGTGTCGGCCTCGGCTGTCGCCACCCACCTCGAGCGGGGACTGGCTCGCCTACGGCGAGAGCTAGGAGTCGAGCTCGATGCCTGAACCGACTGTCGAAGAACAGATGGCGACGTGGGCCGAGTCTCTCGCCGCCAGGGTGCCGGCCCACGATGCCACTGCAGTCAGCGACGGGAACCCGCCTCGCGTCCGGTGGAGCCGTTTCGCCCTGGTTGGTGCGGTGGCTGGGCTGGTCGCCGCCCTCGTTCTGGTCGTGTGGAATCGGGACGACGATTCCCAAGGTCTGATCAGTGTGCCTCCGGCTCCTACCACGAGTGTGGCCCCCACCCCCACCCCCACGCCCACGACCGTGGTGCCGGTGGAGAGTGAGGATGATGCCGGCACCGAGGTCGAGCCGCGGTTGGGAAGCGGCGTCCCGGCGCTCGGTGGTCTCGCCGGGGAAACCACCATGGCCCTTGCCGAAGGGCATGGGCACCTCTGGATCAGCGGCTACTCGAGCGACCGCGACTCTCGGGGTCAGGTCACCGGGGAGCGATTCCCGCTCACCTGGGCCGGGCCCACCTATGGACAGATCGAGGTGTCGACCCCGCTCGGCTACCTGGCTTCGAGCGAGTCATACGTGTGGGGCATGCGGCAGGGCGATGGCGGCCTTCCCCAGTCGATTCTCGTTCGTTATGAGCCGGCCACCGGTGAGCTGCGCGAGCTCATCCTCGACGATGTGCCGGGTCTGGGATTCCAGAAAGGGGGACTGACCGCTGACGACGAAGGGGCATGGATCACGGGTGGCTACCCCGACGAGACCCATCTGGTCCACGTCGGTATCGGTGGCGAGCTGACCAGCTACGGCACCAACCTCCACCTAGGTGCCGAGATCGACTTCCGGCACCCCCATCTGGTGGGGGAGCATCAACTCGTCGGGGCCATTCGCAACCGGGTGGCCCTGGTCGACCTGTCGACCGGTCAGTGGAGTTTCACCTCAGCCCTGTTCGACGAGGACGAGTGGATCGTGAGCCTGCTGGCGGTCGACGACGGCTATTGGGTTGGCACCTCCACGGGGCGTGTCCGATGGGTGGCGAAGGACGTCTTCGAGCCCTTCGCCGGGGCCGAGGTCACCGAGAACGGCGAGGTGGTGATCCGGTCCGACGCCCACGTCGGCCCCATTCTCGAGATCAGCGATGGGCCGGCGAACATCGTGGCCGGCCCTTCTGGTCCGCTGGTTGTGGTCAGCGGCGAAGTCCACGATCTGGCGAGCGGCACCGTCTACCGCACCGACGAGCTCGACGTTCCGAACTCGAGCGGGGTTCTGGTCAGGAATGGCTCACTGTGGAGCACGGCGTCCTACCTGGGGTTGGTCGCGCTTCAGCTCCCCCTGCTGCCGCCCCCGAGTGGTCCCGCGGAACCGCTTCCCGATGGACCGCTGGGGTGGACCGAGGCCCGGTTGGACAGTGGGCTGCCCCAGTGGGTGACGGTGATCGAGCGGGACAGCCGGATCGATCTGGTCCGAGTCGACGACGGACGTCGGCATCACTTGGGGGTGTGGCCCGAGGACCGTGGCCGGCCGGCACGAGTCCAGGTGGGGCCCGACGGATGGCTGTGGATCGCGTCGTGGAGCGAAGACCATGACGCCCTCGATCTCTGGGCCCTCGCTCCCGGCCAGGTCCTGGCGCAGGCCGAGAAACGGGCGGCGGGGATCGACACTGCGATCATTGCTGTTGACGGACGAGTCGCGGTTACCCGCAGTACCGAGGCCGGCACGACCCTCCTTCACCTCCTCGAGGTCGACGGGCCCGGCTTGGCCTTCGAGCGCGAAGGCGACAACCCTTATCTGACCGACTGGTTGGGCGACTCGATCATCGGTGAGTCGGTGTTCGGTGACACCAGTGAGATCTTGATGATCGATGTGAGCGACCCCGAACGGCCCAGCCGAATCCGTGCGATCTCGTCAGACGCGCTCATCCCGGAGACCTGCTGCACCCTCACGCCGGTCTTTCGGGCCGACGGGAACATCGTTACCGCTCCCGCTATGTGGCCCTCGGGCCCCGACTGGCTGGGGGTGGTGGCCGACCCGGTCACCGGCGAACCCCTCGCCACCTTCCCCCTCGGCATCAACGCCTCGGGCTTCGACTACGACCCCACCCGCACCTATCTGCTCTACCACGCTGACGGCGAACTCCGGTGGCAGGGGGCCGGGGAGATGGGCGTGATTCCCGGCGCAGGAAGCGCAGTGGCCTGGGGCTGGTGAGTGGGCAGTCCTGGTCTGACAGACTCACCGACATGACGGATCCCAGCGATGTGGCCCCCCCGTCCGGGAGGGTCGAAGGGGGACCGGCCGTGGTGGCCGAGCTCACGGGTGACACTGTGAAGCGCACGTTCGATCTCGAGCAGCCGTTCCAGGCCATGGGCTGGGACCTCTGACCGAAATTTGGCTGGGAGGAGTGAACTGATCACCCCAATCGCGACAATTTCGGACGGGGTGGGCTAGGCGAAGACCTCGGCGACGGCATCGGTGAGCCGCACGAGCTGATCGTCGGGGGTGACGAGGGGTGGGCAGAAGGTCACGCACGTGCCGACGGGGCGGAGGATGGCACCCTTGTCGACGAGGGCCATCTTGTGAAGGGTGGTGTCCCGGCCGAACTCGGCGGCCCAGATGGCACCGACACCCCGGTAGCTCTCGATGAGACCATCGTCCTGGAGTGAACGGAGACCCTCAGACAGGACCTCGCCCACATGGTTGGCCCTGTCGACCAGGCCCTCTCTCTCGATGATCTCCAGGTTGGCCAGACCGGCCGCACAGGCCGCCGGGTGGCCCGAGTAGGTGTAGCCGTGGCGGAACAGGAAGCCGTCGTCCTCCATGGCGGTAGCCATGTCGCGGCTGAGGATGACACCTGACAGGGGCAGGTAGCCCGAGCTGACGCCCTTGGCGAAGGTCATGAGATCGGGGGTGACTCCGTAGGTCTGGCTGCCGAACCAGCTGCCGGTGCGGCCGAACCCGCAGATGACCTCGTCGGCGATGAGCAAGGCACCGTGTTGGTCGCACAGGCGACGTAGCCCTTGGAGGTAGCCGTCGGGGGGCACGATCACGCCACCTGCCCCCTGCACCGGTTCGCTGATGACCGCTGCAATACGTGACCCGTGTTCGCTGAACATCTGGGCCGCGACCTCGATGTCGTCGCTGGGGATCTCCATGACGTGGGGGAGCAGGTCGCCCCAGCCCTCGCGGTTGGGGGCGATGCCCTGGACCGAGGTGCCACCCACGTTGGTGCCGTGGTAGCCGTGGGTGCGCCGGACGATGATCTGGCGATCGGCCTCACCCCGGCGCTGGTGGTGGAGCCGGGCCAGCTTGAGGGCGGTGTCGACGGCCTCGGAACCCGAGTTGGCCAGGAACACCCGCCCGTCGGGGTGAGGTGAGACCGAGGCGATCTTGGCGGCTACCGCGTCAGCTGCCTCGTTGGTGAAGGGGTCGAAGGTGTTGTAGCCGGCGATCTTGCCCATCTGGTCGGCCACTGCGTCATTGATCTCCTGGCGGCCGTGCCCTACCTGACACAACCACAGGTTGGCCATACCGTCGACGTACTCCTTGCCGGAGTCGTCCCACACCAGGGACCCTTTGCCCTTCACGATCTTGATGAAGTCCTCCTTCGCCGGCGAGGAGAAGGGGTGGAGCTGGGTGATGGGCATGGGGACTCTCCCGAGGGCCAGGATTGGTTGGGCTACACCCCAGATTGTGCCACGGAGGACCAGGGTGAGTCAGCCCAGACGATCGCGGGCTGAGCGCCAGAAGTTGGCGGCCACCTCGACGGGGTCGGTGTCAGTAGGGAAGTCCGACAGGCGAAGGACCGCGCCGGTGAAGCTGGGGGCGTTCCAGATGGGGTCGGTGGCATCCACGCCGATGGGGTCAGGCCACCAAATGCTGATGTACAGGTAGGGCTCGTCGATACCGTCATCGCCAGGCGAAGCGCCGTAGCTGGATCGGTGGTCCTCGTCGCCCACTTCAATGGCCGGATCGAAATGGCCGGGCCACAACTGGGGACGGCTGGCGTCGACCGAGGCCTGGTCGGCCCGGAGCAGCTCGAGAGCGGCGAACGCCATGCCGTACCAGTCGCCCAGAAACCACGAGGCGGCCTCGTCGATCTCGAGGTCGGCATCGGCATCGCCCACCGGGGGTGAGTCGTGCTCGGCCGTGGTATCGGGGTCGATGGCGGTGAGCAGGAATTCGGCGGCCGCGCTCAGGCTGGTGATGGGAGCTACCCGGGTGGTGGAGCCGAGCTGGTCGATCAGCCGACTGCCCTCGATCCGGATCTGGCGGTTGTCGCCGAAGAAGGGGGTGCCGAAGCCTCCGTGGGTCCACCGCAGGCCGAACTTGCCGTTGGCGGCATGGCGAACGGGGGCCACAACGTAGGCCCCCAGCCGGTGCAGGGCCTGGCGGGTCGAAACAAGGGTGTCAGGGGCGGGCGGGAGGCGGCGGGGGCCACCGAGCCATCGGCTCGTCACCCAATCGGTGTGCTCGGGGTGGTCGTCCAGCCACTCGGTCCAGGACAAGGCCCCGGGCATGCCGGCCGGCACGACGAGAGTGGTATCGGGCTGACGGTTCTGGGTGGTATCGACCGGGTCGTCGGCGAAGAAGGGGCCATTGGAGACAGTGGGTGGCGAGGGTTCGAGGACGCGGGCGTTGTGGGCGGCGCCGACGAGGTCGTTGGCCTCGGTGAGCGGATTGTGGGCGGATGTCGTACCCATAGCTCCAGAACCCATTGGGCGACAATGTTGTTCCCGGCCGGTCAGGCCAGCCAGGTGACCTCGACCGAGCCCAGGGGTCCGTGGTCGGTGACGGCGGTGGCGCCGGGCGGCAGGGGAGCCACCTGGGTACAGGTACCGGTGCTCACCAGGGCACCGGCCGCGAGGCCCTGGCCCCGGCTCGACAGGTCGTTGGCCAGCCACGCCAGGGCCTCGAGGGGGTGACCCAGGACATCGGCACCCGTGCCCTGACCGACCATCTCGTCGCCGACCGCCATGGTGACCTCCAGTGCCGCGAGATCGAGGTCGGTCCAGTTGGAGAGGAGGTCGCCCACGACCAGGCCACCATTGGCCCCGACGTCGGCGATCAGGTTGACCGCTCCCGCGGTGGTGAGGTCGGCGAAGCGGGTGTCGACCAGTTCGATGGCCGGCCGGATGCCCCGGGTGGCGGCGGCCACGTCGGTGGGGGTGTAGGGCTCGGAGCGGGCCGGGAGCTCGGAGGCGAGCTCGAAGACGATCTCGCCTTCGACCGCCGGGTGCTGGAGGGCGGAGGCGGCAACGGCGGCCCCCGATTCCAGTAGATGGCCGGTGAAGACTCGTCCACCGAAGGGGTGTGGGACGCCCAG
>JAAEMS010000084.1 GCA_024225275.1 Actinomycetes bacterium | reverse complement strand
GAGGTCCTTGGAGCGTCCCGAACGAGCCGTGAGGCGCACCATCGTGGTGAGGAATCGGTAGAGGAGACGAAACACGAGGATCTAGGATGGCGGGCATCTTCCCTGGTCAGCGCCCACGCGCGAGTTTCCGGGCACCACAGGCACGCCTACCAGAAACCGCCCCTCACAACGGCCACAGGCCAGACCCGAAATAGGGTCTGACCTGCGGTTTCTTGCTGTGGTCGGGCGGGGCGTCGATCCCCGGACCTACCGCTTTTCAGGCGGCCGCTCTGCCAACTGAGCTACCCGACCGTGTTGTTGCCGCCTTCCGGCGGACCGCCCGGGTTCCTCGTGTGAAGAACCCGACCGTATTGTCGCTGGGCCCCTCCGAAGAGGGGCCCAAACGAAAGGTCCCTGGGCCGAAGCCCAGGGTGTGGCGGTCCCGACGGGATTTGAACCCGCGACCTCCGCCTTGACAGGGCGGCGTGCACTCCAAACTGCACCACGGGACCTGGATTACGAAGACCGGAGTCCTCGTCCCTGGCACCCCCAACGGGATTCGAACCCGTGTTACCGGCGTGAAAGGCCGGCGTCCTAGGCCGCTGGACGATGGGGGCTCTCTCCCCTGAGGGCTTGGTCACTGTAGCAGGACCGATTCGAATCCCTCCAACCTCTTATCCAAAAAGGGACGGGCGGCCCAGACGGCCTCTATCCCGGCGGATTGGCGTCGGGATCGGGTTCGGGCAGAGCCGTTGTCAGAGCCACCACGACCTCCTCGAGCATGACGCCCAGGACGTGGTAGATCGCCTTCGGTACGTCGTCGGGTTCGGACGGATCGATCACGGGGTCTTCGTCCTCGGTCACATCGAGTGCGGTGCCCAGCACCAGCCGGAGATCGTTGAGCGTGCCCATCCAGAAGGCCAGCGTCTCTTCGTCGATGGTCTCGTCGTCGAGTGTTTCCTCGAGTGCTTCGAGATTGGCCAGTCGTTTCTCGATCAGCTCCTGGCGGGCGAACACCTGGTAGCCGGCGTCGCGCTGGGGATCGTCGGGGTAGGCGGTGGGGAAGAGGCGGCGGACGGCGTCCTCCTCGCTTGTCACCAGGCTACGTAGGGTCGGGGTGAGGGAGCGGAGCACTGCCTTCGCGCCGTCGGCCATCAGGACATCGAACCGCCCGTCGGCGCGGGGCTGGACGAAATGCCACTTCTCTCGACGAAACATGGCTCAGTCGTCCTGCTGCATAGTTGCCCACAAACCGTGCTCCTGGAGTCGGAACACGTCACGCTCGGCCTCGAACCGGTCACCCGACGACACCACAGCCCGGCCCTTCTCGTGCACGTCGAACATCAGGCCGGTGGCCTTTTCCTTCGAGTACCCGAACACCTTCTGGAAGACGAAGGTGACGTAGGACATCAGATTGATGGGGTCGTTCCAGACGAGGACGATCCACGGCCGGTCCTCCTCGACCATGTCGTCGAGCTCGGGATCGGCGACATCAGGGGTTGACATCGGCGCCGTCATGACCACCATTCTGGAGGCTGATGTCGATCGTGCCACATCGCGTCGTGTCTAGCGATCTCGGGGGCCGGGAACCGATCAGACCTCAACGGTGGTAGGTGAACGACTGTCGGTCAGGTCAACGGGGGCGGCCGGCTCGGGATGGTCGAACAGGGCCAGATGCAGATAGAGCACGGCGCACCAGACCAGAACGGTGCCCAGCAGGTGGACCTCGACCAGAGCGGGGGGCAGCTCGGTGGCGTACTGGAGGTAGCCGACCACCCCCTGCATGACCGATAGGGCGAGGGTGACCTGGAACAAGGTGAGCAGCCGCCGGGGAGCTCCTGAGCGGGCCATTCCCACCCCCAGCATCACCAGGACGGCCAGGAACACCCACACCACGACACTGTGGACCCGCGTCACCGTCACCAGGGCTATGTCGAGACGCTCGGCCCGGTCGTCGCCGCCGTGGGGGCCGGCGGCCGTCACCACCGCACCGGTCAACAACCCGAGCGTGGCGAGCCCGGTGGTGGCCCGCCCCGCCCTCACCAGGTTCGGACCGACGAGGGGCACCCCGGGGGTGCCCGGGTGGGCGGCCCTCAAGTGGAGGACCACCGCGTTCCAGATGAGGACGCTCGAGAGCAGGAAGTGGCCCATCGAAAACCGGGGGTCGAGGTCGGCCTTCACCAAGAGGCCGCCCAACACCACCTGGCCGATGACCCCGGCGACCAGCCCCCAGGACCACCAGGTGAGATCGCGGCGACGGGGATTGCGGATCATCGAACCCAGGACGGCCGCGATCACCGCCGCGGAGACCACCCCGGTGAGCAGCCGGTTGCCGAACTCGACCCACTCGTGGAAACCCCACTCGGGTACGAGAGCATCCTCGGAACACTTCGGCCAGTCCTCGCACCCGAGCCCCGAGGAGCTCAACCGAACCGCGCCACCGGTGAGCACGATGCCTCCGAGAGCAATGAGGGCGACCAGGGTGATCAGCCGGTACCGCTCTGGCGTGAGCGTCCGGGATCGCAGGATTCGAGCCACAGAGCAACCATACGGAGAGGAAGCCGCGAGCCAAAGGCCCCGGGCTGGGTTGTTGCCGCCTCACGGCGGACCCGGCGGGATCGGGTGGCAGGTGTGAGACCCGGGGGTAGAGCCCCGCGCGGGAGGTCCGTCGCCGGCCATGACCCGAGTCGTCGCCCTCTGGGGGCCCGCCGCGAGGCGGCGGGATCAAGAACCGCGAAGCTTGCCCACCTGTTCACTTTGTCCCGGTGGAGCCCGGTCACTACGCTCGGGCCCGTGGTCGCCACCGCTGCGCCTGTGCAGCTCACTTCTCGGGTTCGGGCGTATGTCGCTCTCACGAAACCCCGCATCATCGAGCTCCTGCTCGTGACCACTGTCCCCACCATGGTCGTGGCCGAGCGGGGGATGCCCCCGGTTTGGCTGATGATCGCCACGGTGATCGGTGGATCCCTGTCTGCGGGCGGGGCGAACGCCATGAACATGGTCGCTGACCGCGATATCGACGCCAAGATGAAGCGCACCGAGAATCGGCCCCTGGTCACCGGCGAGATGACCCCAGAAGCGGCTCTGGTGTTCGCGATCACCCTCGAGGTGGTGGCGTTCGCGTGGCTGTGGGGGTTCGTGAACCTGCTCAGTGCCGTCCTGGCCGTGACCGCATGCCTCTTCTATGTCTTCGTCTACACACTCTGGCTGAAGCGCACCTCCAAACAGAATATCGTGATAGGCGGTGCGGCCGGTGCGGCTCCAGTGCTCATTGGCTGGTCGGCGGTCACCAACGACCTGGCGTGGGCGCCGGTGGTCCTGTTCGCGGTGATGTTCTTCTGGACGCCACCTCATTTCTGGGCCCTGGCCATCCGCTACCGAGAGGACTATGCCTCTGCCGAGGTGCCCATGCTGCCGGTGGTGGCCGGCTTCGCCACGACTTGCCGGAAGATCATTCACTACACCGTGGTTCTGGTAGTCATGTCCATCGTGTTCGGACCGGTGGCCGACATGGGATGGATCTACATGGTGTCGGCGGTCGTGCTCGGCGCCCTCTTCTTGCACATGGCCGTCGACCTGTACCGCAAGGCCGATCCTTCCCGGGCGATGCGCCTGTTCACCTACTCGATCACCTACATCACCCTGCTTTTTGGCGCCATGGCGATCGACCAGTTGGTGGTCCACGGAATCTGATCGTGTATTGCCGCAAGCCGACCATTTCGAATCAGGGGCCGAAGGATGTGTAAAGTCCCGTTCGGTCCCCGTGGACCCTTCTCGCCGCGCGAACTTTCCGAGGGCAACTGAGACGATGACAGTGACCGAAACAGCATCTGCCGAGACCACCGGCCAATCGGATGACCACCTTCCCCAGGCGGTCACCGGGCTTGCCGAGATTCTCGGGACCGGCCGCCACCGGGCCTTGGGCCAGTTGTACGTGGGCTTTGCCCTCGTCTACCTGATCGCCATCGCCCTGCTGAGTGTGTTCGTGGGCGTCGAGCGCCTCGACACCGGCGCGTTCAAACTCTTCGACGACGGCGAGATGCTCGCCCAGGTCTTCAGCCTGACCCGGGTCGGACTCGTGATGCTCGTGATCATGCCGCTGACCTTGGGGCTCGCCTTCGTGGTGCTGCCCCTCCAGATCGGGGCCCGCACCATTGCCTTCCCCCGGGCCGCCGCTGCTTCGTTCTGGGGTTGGTTGGTTTCCTCGGGGCTATTCCTGGCCGCCTACGCCATCAACGGTGGCCTGGTCGGCGAGCGGGCTGAGGGCATCGAGCTCTGGCTACTGTCGTTCATGGCCCTCGTGGCCAGCCTTCTGTTGGGCACCATCAGTGCCGTCACCACGGTGCTCACCATGCGCACCAAGGGTATGACCCTCGAACGGGCGCCCCTGTTCTCGTGGTCGGTCGTTGTGGGCGGAACCATCTGGCTAGCCAGCCTGCCGGTGCTGCTGGCCAACCTCCTGATCGCCTATGTCGGCTTCAAGTACGGGTCGAGCATCGTGCCCGAGGGCTCGATCTGGGAGCACGTGGCCTGGGCTTTCGGCCAGCCTCAGGTGTTTGCCTACGCGGTTCCGGCCCTGGGCATCGTGGCTTCGGTCGTGCCCACTTTCAGCGGGGCCCGGCTCCGGCCCCACAACGTGGGTGTCGTCGCCATCGGACTCTTCGGTCTGCTCGGGTTCGGTGCCTACGCCCAGACCTTCTTCTCGGCCGGCAACTTCCAGGACGAGTTGCTGTTCGTGGCCGAAGGCCTGCTGGTCGCCCTGCCGGTGCTGGCCATCATCGGCCTCAGCGCCGACGCGATGCGTCGGGGCAACCCCCAGCTGACCGCTCCCGCCATGATCTTCAGCCTCGGTGGTGTTCTCATGATCCTCACCGGTGCGGCGGTTGCCGTCCTCCAGGTGATCTGGCCGCTCAAGGCCAGCTTGGTCGAGGCCACCGACGAGGGTTGGAGTCTGGGCTACGCCATTGCTGACGGTCAAGCGAACTTCGTCCTGCTCGGCACCCTGATGGTCCTCCTCGGTGGCCTCCACTACTGGGAGCCCAAGATGTCGGGACGGCTTCTGGGACGCCCCCTTGGTCTCACCGCTGCGGTCCTGTTCCTGTTGGGCACCCTGCTCACAGCAGTGCCCGACGTGATCTCCGGCTTCCTCGAGCAGCCGGCCCTTCCGGTCCAGATCGCCGACCTCGACAGTGGGGCCGAGGCCATGAATGCCCTGGCCCTCGTCGGACTCATCCTCCTGCTTCTCGGTGCACTGGTCGTCTTGGTCGACGTCCTGCAGAACGGCACCGCCGCCGCAGGAGCCAGAGCGGGCGACGATCCCTGGAACGGTCAGACCCTCGAGTGGTCGATCGCCTCGCCCCCCCCGCCCGGCAACTTCGCCGAGCTGCCCACCGTCAGGAGCGAGACCCCGCTGCTCGATGACGAAACCACTGACGAGAGTGAGGAGGCCTGATGGACGCCGACGCCATCCTCTTGAGCTCCATCCCCGTGATGGTCGTCGTGTCTGTCGCCTTGATAGTGGCCGCGTCGCGTAGCCGCGACGTCGCCCCGCCCCTGCTCGACGAAGGGAGGGACCCGGCCCAGCGCACACGGGTGGTCCGTCGCTCCGTCGTGCCTGCCTCGACGGCGGCAGCCCCTTCCCTACCCCCGCCCAACACCCCGATTCGCCCCGGCATCAGTCTGGCCGGTACTGCGCTCGCCTGTTTCGGGATCTGCAGCTTGTTCGGCGGGCTGCTGGGTGTCTACCTGAGTACCCGCGCCGCCTACCTGAGCCAGACCGGCAACTGGTTCCCCGACGACTCCACCATCGACCTCACCCAGCCCAACGTGATGGCCCTCACCCTGATCATGGCGTCGGTCACCATCGCCTGGTCGGTCTACGCGATCGGTCGAGACGACCGGCTCAACACCTACCTGTCGCTCGGTGTCACGATGGTGTTGGGGGTGGCCTACATCAATCAGGCCTTCTACCTGCTCGACAAGACCGGACTCGCCCTCAACGGCATCGAAGGCGGCGCCCATCCCAGCGCTGTCCTGCTCAACGTCGTCGGGATCAGCCATATCGCCCTCGTCGCCGCCGCTCTGATCTTCGCCCTGATCGTCACGATCCGGGCCCTGGGCGGCAACTACAACTCGCATGACCGCGAGGGCGTGCTCTCTTGTGCCCTGTTCTTCCACGTGACCGTGGCCATCTACATGGTCATCTGGTACGCCGTCTACATCACCAAGTAGAGGTTCGACACACCCATGTTCACCACCGGAGCCAAGTGGTACTTCGCACTCGCCGGCACGTCATTGCTCGCCGCGTGGCTGTTCGGCATCTTCTCGGGTGACACCGACAACATCGTCGGGTCGATCTCGGGGGTCATCAGCCTCGGCTACAAGGGGGGCGTCGGCGACCACCTCGGCTACACCATTTTCATGATGGTCGCGGCGGCCGCTTTCTCGATGGGCGTCTTCTCGGTCATCTACCGCGACGGCGACGCTGAGACCGCGATCGCCGAAGCGGGCGAAGAGTCGTTGGGCGTCATCCCGGCCCAGGGTGAGAGCTGGTGGCCCCTCGTCGGTGCCTTCGGTGTCGGCATCATCGTTGTCGGCCTGGTCTTCAACCCGTGGTTGTTCATCGCCGGCCTATTCGTGCTGGTCCTCGTGGCCGCCATGGCCATCGAATGGACCGTCTAGGACTGGTCCGAGCGGGTCACCGGTGACACCGAGGTCAACCGAACCATCCCCAACCGCCTCACCAGCCCCCAACCCTCGGTGGGGGTGAGCGGCGCCCTACTCCCAGCGGAAGAGGCGGGTGGCCAGGGGGGGGACCACCACGGCCCAACCAGCCAGCACGCCCCAGGCCTGGGCGCTGATCTCGGCCGAGCGGTCGAAGGCGCCGGTGATGATCTCGGTCAGCGCGGCTGGCGGCAGCAGGCGGGCGAACGATGCGAACGCCGACGGAAACTCGTCGAGCGGAATCACCATGTCGCCAATGAGCAGCAGGAACACATAGAGGGCGTTGGCGGCGGCCAACACCACCAGTCCGGGCAATCGTCCGGCGATGAGCAGGCCGAGGCCGGCGAAGGCTACCGACCCCAGGACGACCGCTCCCACCAGGGCCACCGGTTCGATCGACGGGCTCCAGCCCAGGGTGAGGGCCACACCCACCAGCACGAGGGCCTGGATCAGTTCGATGACCACCACCGCCAGGGTCTTGGCGATCACCAGGCCGGCCCGGCCCAGCGGTGTCACGCCCAGACGTTTGAGCACCTTGTACTGGCGGTCGAAGCCCAAGTTGATGGCCAGGCTCGTCATCGCCGTGGACATGAGTGCCAGCGACAGGATGCCGGGGGCGATGAAGTCGATGGGATCGTCGGTTGGTGCTGGCAAGACGTCGACGACTGAGAAGAAGACCAGGAGCAGGACAGGAATTCCGAGGACCAGGAGGAGTTGCTCCCCCTGACGAACAGACAGGGTGAGCTCCGAGCGTGTCTGGGCCAGAACGCGGCGCACCATCATGAGCCGGTCCCGCGACGGCCATGGCGCCAGCTCTCGCGGCCGCCGGCGGCCGACTCTTCGCTGGTCAGCGCCAGGAAGATGTCTTCGAGGCGCTGGCGGCCGGCCCGGAGATCCCCCAAGGGAACGTCGGCCGCGGCCAGCCAGGCGGTCAGAACGGCGATGCGCTGGGGGGTTGGATCGCCCTCGACGACATACTCCCCGCGTCGCTCCTCGTACACGGGAACCCCGACGGCGCCTGCCAGGGTCTCGACGTCAAGACCGGTTTGGGCGGCAAAGCGGAGCTCCTGTTCGCCCCCGGAGCTCATGAGCCCCTCCGGGGATCCCGATGCCACCAGGCGACCGTGATCGATGATGACTACCTGGTCAGCCAGCTCCTCGACCTCGTCGATGTCGTGGGTGGTCAACAGGACGGTCACGCCGTCGTCGCGGAGCTCTTCGACCAGTCGCCGGATCGAGCGCCGGCCTTCGAGGTCGACCCCCGCCGTGGGTTCGTCGAGGAACACGATGTCGGGACGACCGATGAGGGCCAGAGCCAGCGAGAGCCGTTGCCGTTCGCCCCCGCTGAGGTGCCGCCACGGAGTGCGGGAACGGCCGGTCAGCCCGACTCGTTCGAGCAGGTCGCGGGGCTCATGGGAATCATGGTGGAAGGTGGCATGCAGTTCCACGGCCTCGAGGGGCCGCATGGCCGCCGGGACGCCTCCCTCCTGGAGCATGACCCCGATGCGATTGACCAGCTCCCGATGGTCGGCGATTGGGTCGAGGGAACCCACCCGTACGGTTCCCGAGTCAGGCTCGACGAAGCCTTCGAGGGTCTCGACAGTCGAGGTCTTGCCGGCTCCGTTGGGGCCCAGCAGGGCGGTGATGGTGCCCTCGTCGGCCGCAAACGACAACTGGTCGACGGCGACATGGCCGCCTCTCACCACGGTGAGCTCCTCGACCTCGATCGCCGGCATGGAGCCCGAGCCTAGGGCCACGTCAGGCTAGGAAGGCGCGGTGGAGCTCGTCGACAACATCGGGGAGGAGCTCGCTGTGGAACACCACCCGGTCGGCCCGGCCCCGGTAGGGCTCGACGTGCACATCGTGCATGGGTGCGACGGTCTCATGGAACTGGCGGATGGTGTCGTCGCGGTGGCGGCCTCGCTCGCGCTGGTCGCGCGCGATTCGGCGGGCCAACCTGACCTCGGCGGGGGCGTGGACGAACACGAGGAAGTCGAGCCGGTCGAAGACACCGGGGTCACAGCCCAGCAGCACACCTTCGGCCACCACCACCCGACGAGGCTCGACCATGGTGCAGCCGCCGGTGCGGGTGTGGGTGGCGAAGTCGTAGTCGGGGACTTCGGCCGGTCGACCGGCCCTGAGCTCGTCGAGGTGTTTCACGAAGAGGGCGCCGTCGATCGAATCGGGGTGGTCGTAGTTGACCAGCCTGCGCTGGGCCGGCTCGAGGTGTCCGAGATCGTGGTAGTACGCGTCGCTGGTGATGACAGAAACCGCATCGGGACCGGCCCGTCGACAAAAAGCGGCGGTGAGAGTGGTCTTGCCCGAGCCCGAACCGCCCGCGATGCCGATGACCAGATTGCTCACGGGTTCTGACCGTACCTCTACTGGCGGGATCGGGTCGAGCCAGCTTGACTGAGTCCATTGGTCTCGCCACCGTTCGCCGTGAGTACCGCACCCGTGGCCTGGCCGAGACCGACCTCGACCCAGACCCCTTCGTCCAGTTCCAGCAGTGCTACCACGACGCTCAGGATCCTGCCGCGGCCGACTCCGCGGCCCTCGAGGACAGGCTTTCCGAGGTGACCGCCCGAGTCGAGGGCACCGACGTGTCGAGTCCGGGGGCTGGCGCATCGAGCGCAATAGGCCCTGAGGGGTCTGACCCCTCAGACAACTAGTTCACGTGGGGTACGACCTCGGCTCCGATCAGGCGCAGGTGATCGAGGTCGGCCAGGTCGAGGACCTGGAGGTAGAGCCGATCGGCACCGGCGGCCACATAGGTGTTGAGCTTCTCGACGACCTCGCCGGGCAGCCCGGCGGCCCCGTTCTGGCGGAGCTCGTCGAGGTCGCGCCCGATCGCCGCCGCCCGACTCTGGGCTTCGGCCTCATCGGCACCACAGGCCACCACCACAGCCGCTGAGTACTGGAGGGACCCGGGATCGCGGCCAATGGTCTCGCACGCGGCCCTGACCCGGTCACAGCTCTGCGCGAAGTCCTCGACGGAAGAAAAGGGACGGTTGTATTCGGCTCCGTACCGGGCGGCCAGGGCGGGGGTGCGCCTGGGGCCTCCTCCGCCGATGATGATGGGAACGCCGCCCTCCTGCACCGGCTTGGGGAGGGCCGGGGAGTCCTCGACCGACCAGATCTTGCCCGAGTAGGTGAACGGTTCGTCTCCGGCGGCCCACATTCCGCTGATGATCGCCAGCTGGTCTTCGAGATTGTCGAATCGCTCACCCAGGGACGGGAACGGGATGCCGTAGGCGGTGTGTTCGCCCTCGTACCAACCGGCTCCCAGCCCCATTTCGATGCGGCCTCCACTCATCTGATCGACCCCGGCCACGCTGATGGCCAGCGGACCCGGCATCCGGAACGTGGCCGAGTTCACGAGTGTTCCCAGTCGGATCGTGGTGGTGTCGCGGGCCAGTCCGGCCAGGGTGATCCACGCGTCGGTGGGCCCGGGTCGGCCAGTGCCCTCGCCCATTTTGAGGTAGTGGTCAGACCGGAAGAAGGCATCGAAGCCCAGCTCCTCGGCCGTGAGGGCGACGGCCAACAGGTCGTCATAGGTGGCGCCCTGTTGGGGTTCGGTGAAGATGCGGAAGTCGGTCACCTGGCTGAGGTTAGTGTCGGACCGGATCACTCCCAGGTGAGGGCGGTCTGGGCCAGGGCGACGATGAGGTCTTCGAGGTGGGGGACGCGACCCGGCACCTTCCAGTAGCGCCAGAGGGGTGACAGGCCCCGTACCCGGGGTGGGAGCTCGAGCTGGACACCCCCGCCCCGGGCCCGGTTGACCGGGTTGAGCTCGTGGACGCCGCGCAGCTCGCGAGGGATGTCGCCGAGCTCGTCGACGATCCGATAGGCGGGTAGAGCGTCGCGGAGATGACCCGACAGGTGACCGGCCAGGTCGCGGTTGCGGCCCCCGACCAGCAGGTCGGTCTTGCGTTCCCGGCGGCCGTAGCCGTGAATGGCGATGGCCACATCGACATGGTCGAGGAAGGTGGCCAGCTTCTCCGAAGCCGAAGGCTGAACCTCCTTGCTGGGGATGTGGTGCCGCATGTGTGAGGGCTGGATCACCCCGTAGAAGGAGGCCCCGGCCCGAGCGGCGGCCTCGGAGGCGATGACCTCGGTGACCCGTTCGAGGTTGCCGCCGTGGAAGGCCATGAACCCGAACGCCGACCTGAGATCGAGCACCTCGACCACACCTGGGGTGGCCAGGAGCTCGTCGAACATGGTGTCGACGCTAGTGCCGGGTCTGGGCCTACCCGCTTCCTTGGTGAGAACCGTTCTGGTTCTTGAGCAGCCAGCCCCCAACCAGGGCGCCGCCGATGATGACGGCGAACAGCAGCCCGAGGGTGCCCCTGTTGTCGCTGAGCCAGGTGCCGAGATCACTCTGGATGCGGGTGCCGAAGTCAGCCGGAGCGTTCCACACCGGCCAGTCATTGATGATCGCCAGTTCCCAGTAGCCGTAGTAGGCCACATAGATGCCCACGATGACCAGAAGGACCGCCGAGATGCGGTTGATGTGGGGGAGCAGACCGCGGATCCTGTTGACCATGCCCTGCTTGGCCAAGGCCAGGCCCAGGGTGAGGACGAGAATCAGCGAGCCCATACCCACGCCGTAGGCCACATAGCTGAGCAGACCCTCGAAGAAACTCTCGCGGCTGAAGGTCTGGGTGACCAGGGCGATGAACACCGGGATCGTGCACGACAGGGAGGCAACGGCGTAGCTGATGCCGAACAGGAAGATGGACCTCAGCTGGCGGCTCTGGCCCCCCTTGTTGAGCTTGGGGGCGCTCACGACGAGCTCGAAACCCTTCAACATGGCGACGCCCAGGATGAACAGCCCGATACCGATGATCATGGTGACCCACGGCAGCTTGTCTTCGATGCCGAGGGACAGCTGGGTGAGGACCACACCCATGATCCCGAAGACCAGGATGAAGCCCAGGGTCATGGTGGCACCGATGGCCAGGGCCCTGAGCATGACCGAGCCGGTGTCGGCCTGGTCGTCTTCCTCGAGGCCCAGGAAGTAGGACAGGTAGGCGGGCAGCATGGCGAAGCCGCACGGGTTGACCGCGGCGATGAGCCCGGCCGTGAACGGCACGGAGAGGGCAATGTCAAACATCGGAGTTGTCCGAGGGACCGTCGATCATGGGGTCACCCCGAGATGCTCAGCGATGCTCTCTTTCAGGCCGTCCTGGTCGAGCGGCCCGCTGTGAACGTCGATGATGCGGCCGTTCTCGTCAACGAAGGCCGTGGTGGGCAAGGCAATGCCACCGAAGGAGGCCTGGAACTGGCCGGGGTCGGTGGCGAGGGCGTAGGTGACGCCGGTCTTGTCGATCAGGGCCCGGGCGTCTTCCTCGCGGTCCTGAAAGGCGAACCCGATGAAGGTCACGTCTTCGCCCATGTCCTCGTGGACGGCCTGGAAGTCGGGCATCTCGGCCCGGCAGGGGCCACACCACGAGGCGAAGAAGTTGACGACCAGGGGCTTGCCCTCGAAGTCAGCGAAGGTGGCGGTGGAGCCGTCGAACATCTCGAAGTCTTCAGCGGTCACCGGGTCGCCGATATCGCGGCGGTTGGCCAGAGCGTTGCCCAGGCCACCATTGCCGGCCGTGGCGGCCTCGTCGGTGCCATCGTCGGGCCACAGAATCGATCCGGCGACCACGATTGCCGCGAGAATGGCGATGGTCAGCAATACGACCTTGGCTGAGATCGCCCCCCGGCCGGCGGCCGTCGGGTCGGACGTCATTTCGCCGCTGGGTTCGTCGGGAGTGTCGATGCTCATGGGGAACCTGTTCTCGTACCTGGCTGCCAACGCAGCCAGCTTGGATTCACCAACCCGACCGTACAGGGCTGCTATTCCCAGACCTATCTTACGAACCCCTGAACGGGCCCAGGCGCGAAGCGGCCCGCCTCTGGACCGACCGGTAGTTGGGGACAGTGGTCAGTTCAGAGGCGGGCTCGCCCCGCACCATAGGGCCTCTGGCGGCGATTCGCTGCGTCGGCGGGGACTCGTCTCGGGCCGGTGGGTCCGGCCTTCACGTCATCCCCGCCGACGTCTCGCCCAAGGCAGGCGTTGGGTTGGTCAGGCGGTCAACCGCTGGGTGATGCTGGCGAGGTGTTCCGGTACCGGCACCTCGGGGAGCTGGTCCTCGGGCCGAGGGTTCTTGGGCGGACGGCCCCGACGACGCTTGGTCGCCAGGATCCGGCCGTTCAGGAACAGCTGGCCACCCCAGACCCCCCACGGCTCACGCCGCTCGATAGCCCCCTCGAGGCAGGGTGCGATGGCCTCGCACCCGGCACAGATCTGCTTGGCCCGGGCGATGTCCTGGAGCTCTTCGCCGAAGAACACATCGGTGAGGCCAGCCTCGAGGTCCCGGCAGGCGGCATCTAGCCACCAGGCGGGACGGCCGCCCACGAACAGGTCGGTGGAGGTCGCGAACTCTTCGGTTGCGACGGGCACGGGCCCGAGATCGGAGACGTTGGAGGTGATGGGTGCCAGGGTCACGGGCACCTCGATGGAGAGGTCGTCGTTGGTGATGGTGTCGGTACGGAACATGGGCGGATCCCCTTCTGTGTCTGCCCAAGCGGGGTAGTCAGGCCTCGGGTATTCGGTGATGGTCGTTCTGGTGTCGGGTGCTGGTCGCATTGCCATTCGTGGTGTTGTCCATGCGGACTCCTCTCGCTGGGTCGTTCGTGATTGAGTGCGAAAACCAGAGAGGCCGCCGGGGCTTGTTGCCCCGGCGGCCTCTCGGAAGTTCTTTCCCTGGTGTCGTAGTCAGCTACGACGGGACTTCCTGCCACCGGGGCCGGGGCTTGGTGTGAATGCCGAAGGCGTGTCCGTGATTGGGGCGGGACATCGGCCAAACGGCATACATGGCGGTGGCCGCCTGATCAGCGACACCGGCTACGGCAAAGGTGCCGCCAGTGAGGGACTGGGTCGCGGCCGACTCGCGAGCGAGACGCGCCACGTCGAGGGTGCTGCCCTCGAGTTGGGTGAGCGTCGGCTGCTTCACGGTCGGGTGACTCCTGGTCGCGTTCTCGTACCGGCCCCGGTTGTGAGGCCGGGAGCCATGGGACCATGCATCGGCAAGGTCGTCAACTGAATTAATTGATTTGGGTAGGGTGCCGCGGTGTTGAAGCCGGGCTCGACCATGGTTCCGCTGCCTTCCTCGGGGCGGACGTACACCCTCACCCGCCGGGTGCGGTTGGGTGACGTGTCGCCCAATGGTCGGGCCCGGTTCGATGCGGTGGCCCGCTGGCTCCAGGACATCGCCAACGACGACGCCCACGACGCAAATCTGCCCGACGCCATGTCGTGGGTGGTTCGTCGCACCGCCATCGAGCTCGTCCAGCCGGCGGTGTTTCGCGAGCAGCTCGAGCTCACCACTTTCTGCTCGGGGACAGGTCGCAGCTGGGCTGAGCGGCGCACTGTCATCAGGGGCGACAAGGGCGCCCACCTCGAAACCGAGGCGATTTGGGTGAGTGTCGACGGTCAGACGGGTGCGCCGGTGCGTCTGGCCCCCTCGTTCGAGGAGATCTTCGGTGAGTCGGCAATGGGACGAAGGGTGAAGGCGAGGTTGTCGCACGATGATCCACCCGACTCAATCGGGACCCGGTCCTGGCCTCTGCGGTTCGTCGACTTCGACGTGGTGGGCCATGTCAACAATGCGGCCTACTGGGCGGTGGTCGAGGAGGAGCTGGCCCGCCGCCGCGAGCTCCGGGGCGTGCTTCGGGCCGAGCTGGAATTCGGCGGGGGTATCGACCGGCGCCCTTCGGTGGACCTGGCCGTCAGCGACACCGACGACGCGGTGGCCATCTGGTACCTGACCGACGGCACCCCGAAAGCCTCGGCCCGAGTGACCCGGATCGGATGATCGTCGGGTCTGGGTCTGCTAGCTCAACTCGTAGCGGAGGAACTCGTCGTCGCGGTGGGCTTCGGCCTCACCCAGGAACCGGAGGTGCTCGAGGTGGGCGAAGGTCTCACTCTCGGCCATCGAGCTCCACGATTTCTGTACGAACAGCCGCTTCATGTACTCCTCGACGGTGCCCATGCCGAGCTCACCCGAGGCCTCACGCAGGGTGTCGAGCCGCTCCTCGTGGTGGCGTTTGATGGCCGTGACTCGACCTGACAGGTCGCTGAAGTCCAGGCCGTGGGCCGGCAGCACGGTCTTCACGCCGTTGAAGGTGGTCATGCGGTCGAGGCTGTTGAAGAAGTCGGCCAGGGGGTCCTTGGTCTCGCCCAGCCCCGAGATGTGAGGGGTGATCGTGGGCAGGACGTGGTCGCCGCTGATCATGGTGCCACCGTCGGCGTCCCACAGGCAGAGGTGGTCGCGGGTGTGACCGGGGCTGTGGACCGCAATCCACTCCTTGTCGCCCAGCATGATCCGGTCGGCGTCGGAGATCCGGCGGGTGGGAGAGGGAGTGGCCATGAATCGGCCCGCGGCGAACTGCTGGAACCGGTAGGCCAGGCGCCGGGTGCGAGGGATCTCGTAGGGCTTGCCGCCCCATGGGGTCTCCCGCCAGAAGCCTCGTTGTCGGGGGTTGAGGGGACGGTCGATGTCTTGGTCGGGGCCGGCGGTCACCGCGGCCTCGGCGTCCTCGAGGGTGGTGGTGAGGACCTCGTCGTCCCATTCCGCGGCGGGATCGAGCAAGGTCCGGAAGTGGCGGTGGGTGATGATCTCGGCCTGGGCCTTGCGCTTGAGGTGGGGGACCTGGCCGAAGTGGTCGGGGTGGCTGTGGGTGATCACCACGGTGTGGACCCGGTCTATCGACAGGCCGGCCTGCTTGAGCCGTTGGGCCAGCATGCGGGAGGTCTTGGGCCCGGGGAGCCCGGGGTCTACCAGGGCCACCCCGCGCTTGTCTTCCATGGCGTAGCAGTTGACGTGACCCAGACCGGGGAACGAGATCGGGAGCTGGAGCCGGAGAATTCCTGGCACCACCTCCTCGATCTCGTCGCGGGCGGGCTGGCGTTCTTCGCGCACGGGTTTGTGTTCGTGGGCACCGCTCATCGCTGTGACTCTGTCCCCTTCGAGCTCTCGGATGCGGCCGGATCGAACCTACTTGACGCTCTGGTCAGCCGCCGGACTCAGGACGGTGGCGGCCTCCAGCGCGAAGAAGGTGTCGCGGAAATGACGGAGCTCGTCGATGCTCTCTCGGATGTCGTCGAGGGCACGGTGCGAGGTGTCCTTCTTGGGGGCTCCGCTGAGAATGCCCGGATTCCAGCGGCGGGCCAGTTCCTTCACGGTGGAGACGTCGACTGACCGGTAGTGGAGGTATTCCTCGATCTCGGGCAGGTAGGCATCGAGGAAACGTCGGTCGGTGCCGATGCTGTTGCCGCACAGCGGGACCGAGCGCTCCTCGGGTACGTGTTCCTTGATGAACTCGAGGGTTTGGGCACCAGCGGTGGCGAGATCGATGGTCGAGGCTTCGATCTGGGGTAGCAGGCCGCTACGGGTGTGCATGTTCCGTACGAACTCGTCCATGTGGGCCATGACCTCGGGCGGCTGGTGGACGACGAGGTCGGGACCCTCGGCCACGATCTCGAGTTGATCGTCGGTGACGATCGTGGCGATCTCGACAATCGCGTGTTTCCGCGGGTCGAGGCCCGTCATCTCCAGATCCATCCACACCAGCATGGGCTCCAGGTTACGGGTTGGCCGCCGAGCTGCCAGAATTCCCGGCGTGCTCGAGATCTCCGTGGAACGACTGGACCCTGACCTCCCCCTCCCCGCCTACGCTTCACCAGGCGACGCCGGGGTCGACCTGAGGGCGGCGAAACCGGCCGTTCTGGCCCCCGGCGGGGGTCGGGCGCTGGTGCCCACCGGCTTGGCCATCGCCATTCCCGATGGGTACGCAGGATTCGTGCAGCCCCGGTCGGGCTTGGCCCTGAATCACGGAATCTCGTGTCTCAATACGCCGGGCCTCATCGACAGTGGCTACCGGGGTGAGTTGAAGGTGATCCTGGTCAACACCGATCCCACCGAGGCGTACTCGGTCGAGAGGGGCGACCGGATCGCCCAGTTGGTCATCCAACGGGTCGAGACATGCCACTTTCGACTGGTCGACGAGCTCCCCCCCACCACTCGGGGCGGCGACGGCTTCGGCAGCTCCGGAAAGAGCTGACGCCGGCGCGGGATCAAGAATGGCTGATGACGAACTCGACGGTGAGCTCGTCAGGGTCGATCTCGTGGTGGTCGACCAGATCGCCGGCGAGGCGGTAGAAGCGCTCGACGGCCCATGCTTCGACGGCGCCTTCGAACTCGCCGGTCAGGACCACCTCGACCCGCTCGGGGGCTAGGGACACGTCGAGGCGGACCTGGCCCCGACGGTCGGCTACGCCGAGCAGCAGGACCATGCCTTCGTCCACGGCGAGCCGGAGATCCTCGACCTCGGAGTAGTCGAAACCCTGGCGCAGGGCGAGCGAGGCGAGGGCCACGCGGGCGATGGGTGCGAACTGGGGGAGGGCGGGCAGCACGAGCTGTACGTGGTCGTCGGCCGTCGACTCGTCATCGGTCGAGCTCCTCGGTTCGGCTGCGCCCGCGGCGCCGTTGGTTTCCACCGCCGCCGATTCTCCCATGCCGAGAGGGGCTGAGGTTGGTTCGGCTCCCGAATCGTCAGGGCAGGCGTCCGACCGAGAGGGGGTCGACATCGATGCGCAGCCCTTCCCAGGCCGGGTGACGAAGGCGCCCGCCAGCACTCCACTCGCTGTAGGCAATCTCACCCACCAACTCGGGTTCGACCCAATGAATGATCCTCGCCCGGTTCGGCGAAGGGGCTGGTGGCGCGGGACAGCTCACCGAGGCGGGGGGCCAATCGGGCCAGTTCAGCCTCGCTGAGGCCGCTGCCCACCCGTCCGGCGTAGTGAAATCCGTCGTCGTCGTACCAGCCGACGAGAACCGCCCCCAGCTTCCCGGTTCGGCTGTTCGTGCCTTCGCTCCAACCTCCGATGACCAGTTCCTGGCGGCGGCGAATCTTGATCTTCAGCCAGCTCGAGCTACGGGTGCCCGGCCGATAGGTGCTGTCGGTCCGTTTGGCCACCAGACCCTCGAGGCCCCGTTCGGTGGCCGCGTCGAGAAGGGCCCGACCGTCACTGCGGGTGGGGTCGGGTACGTCGACCCAGGGGTTGGGCTCGACGAGCGACTCGAGCAGACTTCGACGATCCGACCACCGGAGGTCGGTGGTGTCGTGGCCGTCGAGATGCACGATGTCGAACAGGTGGTACGAAAAGGGGCCGTATGGCGGCCAGGCGGGCGGCCTTGGCAGGGTCCTGGACATGCATGCGCTGCTGGAGGAGGCCGAAGTCGGAGCGGCCGTCCTCGTCGTCGACCACGACCTCGCCATCGAGCACCGCGGGCCGGTGCTCCACCAGCTCGCTGAGGTCGGCGAGCTCGGGGAAGCTGATGGTCACGTCCAAGAGATTGGTGGACTGGAGCCGGGTGGTGGGGTTGGTGTCGGGATCGATGATGGCGATGACCCGCATGCCGTCCCGCTTGATCTCGAAGGCCCAGCCGTCGCCGGTGGGGAGCTGGCCGCCCGTCGCTTCCATGGGGGTGACGCCACGGGGGAGGGGATCGGAGCCGGCCACCCGGTCCACGGTAGGGGTGGCGGTAGCCTGGGGTGGTGAACGCCACCCCCTTCCTGGCCGAGTGACAGTCCTGGTCGATGCGCCCATCTGGCCGTGGCGAGGCGAGCGGTGGGCTCATCTCGTCAGTGACCGTTCCCTCGACGAGCTGCATCGCTTCGCCAACGGTCTGGGCCTGCGCCGGGTCGGATTTCAGGGTGATCACTACGACATCGACGCGGCCACCCGTCTGCGAGCGATCGATCAAGGAGCGCTGGCGGTCGATGGTCGTGAGCTGGTGGCAAGGCTGAGGCGGGCGGGTCTGCGCGACCGTTCCCGTCATCGTCGCGGTTGGGATCGGCTCGGGGGCCACGACGAGCTGCCCCGACGCGAGGCTCCCCACCAACTACCTCTCCTGATCGAGACGGCGTTCGACCCTGCCGGCCTGGCCTCGACCACTCTCATCGGGGCGGCCGAACTGGTTGGCGCGGCCCTCGTCGATGGGCCGATCTACGCTCATCTCCGGGTCGTGGCCCTCGCCCGGGGGCCGGTCGGGGTGTTGGTGGTCGACGATTCCCACCCCGCCGGCCTCGAGGATCTCCGAACCCTCGACCCTGGGCCGGGGGTGACCATGGTGGTGGGCGGCAACGCCCACCGTCGCACGGTCGAGCTCTTCCTTCCGGCCCCGCCCCCCTGAGCGGGCGGCCGGGTCAGAGCTTGCCGATGCGCTTCTCGACCTCCTCCAAGAATTGGGTGCGGTCGGAGTCGGTGGCGCGATCCATCGAGTACATGGCTATCCAGCGGAAGCGGGTGCGGGAATGGCAGAGGAGTCGAAGGCCGCGCGAGACGCGAATACGCCCACCCTGGCCCTGGAGGTAGTTCATCCAGCGGGGCGACCTATGGGTGGTGACGACGGTGAGTGTGCGGATCTGGCTCAGGCCCCGCTCGACCCGTTTGGGTTCGTCGGGCCGATGGAAGGCAACCCCCTCGGTCCACACCCGATCGAACCAGCCCTTGAGCATGGCCGGCTGCTCGCTCCACCAAGTGGGGTAGACGAATACCAGCATCTCGGCGGCCCGGAGCCTGCGGACGTGCCCGACCAACCCAGGGGCGGTATTGGTGGGGGGCCGGTCGCGCCACTCTTCGGCCCCCAATACCGGATCGAACTCGTCGGCGTACAGATCGAGCAGGTCCACCGAGTGACCGGATCTGGTGAGGGCGCTGACCACCACGTCGCACAGGGCGGCGTTGAACGAGGTGGGCACCGGATGGGCGTGAACTACGAGGACCTGCGCCATCAGAGGGCCTCGAGGCGCGAGCGCACGCGTTCCAGGAACTCGCCCCAGTCGAACTCGCTGGAGCTCTCGATGTCGTGGAGAGCAAGCCAAGTGGATCGGGCCCGGATGCCGGTGCTCATTCGCAGGCTGCGGTGGATGAGGCGGCGGCCTTGATCGGTGGCGCGCCAGAAGTGGTGCCGGGAGCGTCCGGTGGTGGTGATGGAGACGAGGCGGCGGACGCCTGTGAGGTCGCGCACGACGCGTTGGGTGCGGGGGTCGAGGTGGAACGCCACCCCACCAGGTCGGGTAGACGAAGACCATGGCTTCGCAGGTCTCGACCAGATTGGCGTAGTGCCGCGCCAGGGGATCGACTATGGAGTCGTCGGTCTCATATGCCTCGTGTTCGGCGGTGCCCATGCGGGGGTCGAAGCCGTCGGCGTAGAGGTCGATGACGTCGACCTCGTGGCCGCCCTGGCCGTCTCTCCGAGGGGGCGTGCCCACCGTTGGCCAGGGGTACGACGGAATGGTCCACGCTGTCGCTCGCCAGCTCCCTGGCGGCGGGACGGCCGTTCTCGAACAGGTGGCGGAAACGTTACGAAAGGCCTTCGGGGTTGCCTGAGGCTGTGCAACTGCGCCTTTTGGGACCGATCCTTCGACAACACAACGCGGTTCTGTTACGACAGGCGAATGGCCCATGGAACCTTTTGGCCTCATGATGGCGATTTCCGTGTCGATTGTGTTACGGTGAGTTAACCACCCGTAATACGTGACCCCCATCATGTCGACACCGATGTCGGACGGGCAAGGAATACAGCTTCGTCAACAGTCCACAACTCGAGGAACACCGCCTCCGTGCAACTCGGAACACACGACAACAAGCCCAGCTCCAGCGCCCGCCCCGGTCCCGCCCACTCGGGTCGCACCATGGTCGTTACCACCGCCGTGGTCTGTGCCCTGTTCGCTCTGACAGTCGGCACGCCTCTCGGTGCTGCTCCTCTCTCCCCGGTTGTCCCCCTCGAGGTGGGTGGCGGTGCCGATGTCGAGGCCCCCGACATTGCCGGCAAGCAGGTCCTGCGCCCCTTCGCCAAGACCGTACCCACCAAGCAGGTCGAGTCGCTCACCGAGACCTCTCCGGTCGAATCCCCGGATGCTCCGGCTGCCGCCACCCAGACCCCGGCCACCAGCGCCCCGGCCCAGACCCCGGCCCCCGCCGTGCGGCCCGCCGCGGTTCCCCCCCCTACCACCACCGCCGCTCCGGCCACCACCGTGCCGCCCGCCACGGTTCCCCCCCCTACCACCACCGCCGCTCCGGCCACCACCGTGCCGCCCACCACGGCTCCCCCCGCTCCGGTGGGCGCTCAGCTCGACACCGGCGCCGAAGGCGCCATGGTCGGCAGCGTCAACTCGATGCGGGCCAGCAAGGGTCTTCCCGGCCTCGCCTCCGACGGCAACCTCACCGCCAAGGCCCGGAGCTGGGCCAAGTCGATGGCCGACTCCGGCAACCTCGCCCACTCGGGCATGATCCACGGCCTGGTGGGGGCCTGGAACACCGCCGGCGAGAACGTCGGCTACGGCGCCTCCAGCAGTTCCGTCATGAGCGCCTTCTCCGGCAGCTCCGGTCACTACGCCAACATCGTCAACGCCAACTTCACCCATATCGGGGTGGGCGTCTACGTCGACGACAACGGCACCCTCTGGACCACCCACCTCTTCGCTGGCTGACCCCGGCCGCGGCCCGTCGGCGGCCTGATCTGCCCAGGCCTCCGCCATATTGGTCGAGTTGCGGACCGTGACCGCACCCAAGTCTCCCGAGAACGACGGGCCTGTCGCCCAGTCGTCGATGGGTGCCTCGGTCAGTCGCCTTTTCTCGACCACCGCTGAGTGACCCGCGTCCGAATGAACCGCGCCCAGCGCGGCGCCTGCACCCGGAGCCTGCTCATCCGCCCCCGCCACCCGGGACGCAGCTTGTTGGCGTTCATGTCGTCGCGGCTCGGCCGGATCAGCTTGTTGACGAGGTACTTGACGCGGTCACGGCGACGGTCCCGCAACATGCTCTGGAGGCGCAGTGCCCCGCGTTGTTCGATGCCGGGTTCGTCGGGTGTCTTCATCTGCGTCAGATCGGCCATCGTGCGCTGCGACGACAGTCTCCCCTCGATGAGCGGCGCCGCGATTGGCGACACCGGGAGGCCGAATAAGCGATGGCCGAGATAGGGGCCCAGCAGCACCGTGTTGACAACATGGTCGGCGCTGGTCACCTCGATGGCGCGGCTCCATCCTCGATCGTTCAGCACCGACCCGAGCACGGCTGCATCGAGCAGCCACAGTAGCCTGCGGTAGCCGTGATGAGCGCCGTGGACGAGCACGTGGGCCGCCATGATCCCGTCGTCGCGTTCCGCCGGGTCCACATGCACCAGACGGTGCATTTCGCGTTCGATCGTCCGGTATGCCGGGTCGTTGAACGCAGTCCAGTGGAGC
This sequence comes from Actinomycetes bacterium, assembly GCA_024225275.1. Lineage (GTDB taxonomy): Bacteria > Actinomycetota > Acidimicrobiia > Acidimicrobiales > JAAEMS01 > JAAEMS01. The sequence goes on along the minus strand of JAAEMS010000084.1, from coordinate 1,569 downwards.
TCGAGCTTGACCTTCAGCTCCGGGTGCCAGCAAGCAGTGTCGTGCACATAGAACTCCCGGTCGGCGACGGCCGCCTCCTCGGGGGTGAGCTGGTGCCTGGTGTCGACCGGACCGAAGCCGATCGACTCCACGACCGCCATGGCCGGCCGACGTCCTCCCGGTCAACGAGCACGTCGAGATCCACGAAGACGCGGCGGCCCCAATCGCCATACAGCCATGCCGACAGCGCTGGACCCTTCATCGGCAGAGAGGGGATGCCCGAGTCGGCGAGCGACTCGGTGATCTTGTGTAGCGCCCTCGCCGATACCAGCCCTCGATGGGTCGTGAACGCCACCATCTGCTCGAAGGCCGGACGAACGTCGTCGGGTACCGACTCGGACCGGTTCAGGTTGTGGCCCACATGCGGGGTGAGCCGATGGGAACGGGCCAGACCCACGAATCGCCGCCAATCGATCCAGGCACCGATAGCCGATTCGACGAGCCCGTCGAGGTCCTCGGGCCGAACTGGGTGCCGAAGTGTTCGAGCCCGAAGGTGAGCGTCATGATGGGTCCTTTCGCGGCCGGTCTCCGTCGCGTATTTCGACCCCGTCGGGCCCGAAGTGCACGATGGTGTCGGCGTAGGCGGCGGCCGATTCGCGGTGGGTGATTGCAAGCACCGTGGTCGACGGACCCAGTGCGGCGACTGAGTCCAGGATGCGACCCTCGGTCTCCGGGTCCAGGGCGCTGGTTGCCTCGTCGAGAACGAGGAGCGACGGCCGGCGGATGAGGGCGCGCGCCAGTGCGAGTCGCTGCCGCTCCCCACCGGACAGGCCGTGACCGCCGTCGCCGATCTCACCGTCGAGCGCCCCCGGCATCCGTCGGATCCGGTCGGCCACCTGGGCATCCTCGAGCGCCCGCCAGAGATCTTCGTCGGTGGAGTTCGGGTCGGCGAGCAGCAGGTTGTCGCGGATCGTTCCATGGAACAAGAACGTGTACTGGGGCACGTAGGCCGTCGCCCGACGCCACGCGCCGACCGTCGACTTGTCGAGGACGGTGCCGTCGATGGCCACCTGTCCTGCCTCCGGCTCCACGAGACCCATGACCACGTCGGCGAGCGTCGTCTTACCGCTGCCGGTGAGCCCGGTGATCAGGGTGAGCGACCCGGCCTCTATCCCGAGTTCGATATTGTCGAGCACCCAGGGGTCTTCGGCTCCGTACCGGAAGCGGATGCCGTCCAGCGTGAGCCGCTCCAAGAGGTCGATCGTGCGGTGCTCGCCGTCGGTTTGCTGTTCGCGGGCCGCCTCGGCCCGGTCGATGAGATCGGTGACCGACTCGAATGCCGGCGATGTGTGGGCGATCTGCTGGGCGATCTGTAGTAGCGAGATCGTCGACGGTATGAGTCGGGAAAACAGGTAGATGAGAACGATCAACGAAGGGGGCGACAGCGAATCCCCGGCGAGCCCCTCGATGGCCACCCAGGAGAGGGCAGCGAGCACCAGGGCCGAGGCCACGCCCAAGAGCGCCGACACCGCAGCCTGTGTCCGACGGAACGCGACGTCACTGGCGATCGTTTCGTCGAGGTGATCGCCG
>JAAEMS010000083.1 GCA_024225275.1 Actinomycetes bacterium | reverse complement strand
CCATAGGCCAGCGATAGCATCACGCGCGCTTTCAGACTAGGTGCCATCGCCAAAATACGCTTGATCTCCTTTTTGCTGAGAACGAGTGGCACTTTCACCGGCTCTTTAAGACTAAAAATTTCCGCCACCAGATCAAGCCGTCGTAAAGTCACGCGAAACAGAAATTTGACCCCGGTCATCGTTTGGTTGCGTGTGCAGATGCTGGCACCGGTGTCCATCAGATGAAGCTGAAAATGCTTTACGTCATCAGGTGTCGCCGTGTCTGGCGAGCGCCGCAACCAAGCCGCAAAACGCTTGCATGCTCGCAGGTGGCTCTTCTGGGATGCAGGCCCCAAAGTACGCGCGCTCATATCTGCGATCATACGCGTGCGAAGGGGTGTTACAGATTTGGAATAGGGAATGTTCATCGGAAAATCCTCTGTCTATCGAGGCAAAATTACCTCAACACAAAGGAACAGCACTCAGCGCCCCAACCGCAAATCTTCCATATCTAAAAAAACGCCTAAAACCCTCGCCAAGTATCGCGAAGCGATTTAGTGCT
>JAAEMS010000082.1 GCA_024225275.1 Actinomycetes bacterium | reverse complement strand
TCCCTGCTGCGGGCCGGGGCCGGCCTGGCTGCCCTGTCCGTGGGCGCGGCAGCCATGGTGGGGCCCTACCTTCCCGGGGCTGACAATGACGCCCTGGTCAGCCTGCGGGGTGGAGGCGGCGGGGGTGGTAGCCGGGTTGTCACCAGCCCCCTCGTCGACATCCGCTTTCGCCTGGTCGAACAGGCCGACGTCGAGGTGTTCTCGGTTCGGGCCGACTCGCCCGCCTACTGGCGACTCACCGCCCTCGATGAGTTCAATGGCACGATCTGGTGGTCCGCCGGCAAGTTCGATCCCGCCAGCGGCGAACTCCCCGACACCTCCGACACCCAGGCCAGAGTGGTGTCACTCGAACAGAACTACACCATCAAACGCTTGGCGGCGGTCTGGCTCCCTGCGGCCTACGCGCCCACCAACTACCAGGGCGTCCTCGATGCCAGCTGGGAGCCCGCCTCCGGAACGCTCGTGGTCGACTCCTCCCGCACCAACGCCGACGGGCTCGGCTATCAGGTGATCTCGAGTGTCCCCACCTTCACCCCCGACGACCTGCGGGCAGCCACCGGGCCGGTGCCGCCGGAGATCAGCGAACGGTTCCTCCAGCTGCCGGCCGACCTGCCCGCCAGCGTCTCCGGCCTGGCCCAGGAGATCACCGCCGGGCTGGCCAATCCCTACGACCAGGCCCTGGCCCTCCAAGATCACTTCCGCAACGGCTACGAGTACAGCCTCGACGTGCCCGAGGGCCATGACACCGACGCCATCAGCTTCTTCCTGGAGCGCCGGTCGGGCTACTGCGAACAGTTCGCCGGCACCTTTGCGGCCATGGCCCGCAGCCTCGGACTACCCGCCCGCGTCGCGGTGGGATTCACCCCCGGCGACCGCGATCCGTCCGAGGACAACCTCTACCGGGTGACCGGCAAGCACGCCCACGCCTGGCCTGAGGTCTGGTTCCCTGAGAACGGGTGGGTGTCCTTCGAACCCACCCCCGGCCGCGGCAGCCCTCAAGCCCAGAGCCACACCAACGCCGTACCCGCACAGGAGACCACCCCCAGCGGGGTATTCGAGGGTCCGCCCGAGAACGCCGGTTCGAACGACCCCGGGTTCGTCGAACCCAACCTGCCCGAACAAGACCTGGCGGCCCTGAACGACGAGGTCGACCCCGAGTTCGTCGAGCCGGTCGACGGTGCCGGTGACCAGGGCTTCAAGATGCCCCGACTCACCGCGTTCACCGCGATTCCCGTACTAGCTCTGGCCTACCTGATCATCGTTCCGGCCCTGAACTTCTTGATGGCCCGTCGCCGCCATCGCCGTAGCGGGGCCATCACCGATCGGGTCCTCCAGGCCTGGCACAACGCCGAGCGGGCCCTAGGTCAGCTGTCGGTCCGTCGCCGGGCAGCCGAGACCGAGCGCGAGTTCGCGGCCCGCGCCGCCAACACCTTGCCCATCGACCGGGGGGCCCTGCTCCAGCTGGCGGCTGACACCGGGCGGGTGCGGTACTCACCCACCGGCGCCACCGACGGCGCGGTCTCGCGAAGTGAATCGTTGGTGGCCGAGATCGAGGCCCTGGTGAAGCGACGCCGAACCAAGCTCGATGCGGTCAAAGAACTCCTCGACCCCCGGAACCTGTTCCCCTCGTCGCGCCTACCCCAGCTGAGGATGCCGCGGATCCGGCACCGCCGGGCCGCCTAGTTCAGGACCAGCTCAGGGCTCCCGCTAGTCCTCTTGGCCCTCGTCTTCGCGGCGCATGCGGTCGCGGACGGTGCCGAAGGCGTCGCGGACGTTGCTGCCGCGAAGGTTCTGGGTGACCTGCTGGATACCGTCCCGGCCCATCTTGCGGGCGTTGCGCTCGAACCACAGGGCCGAGCCCAACATCACCAGGAAGCCGCCGAAGGCGAGCAGGACATTGATCGAGATTGCGAAGAACATGCCGACGAGCCCGGCGACGAAGCCGACCAAGGCCAGCCGCATACTGCGGAACGCGTGGGTGTAGAGCGTGGTGGAACCCACATTCCTCGCGAGACCGGGATCACTCTCAGTGAGCTGCTCCTCGATCTCTTGAAGGATCCGCTGCTCGTCTTCCGAAAGCGGCACATTCACCCCTCTGTTGCCAAACATCTACAGGATACTGATGATTGTCGCACAGGCCGACACCCTCAACAACGCGCCTGAGACCCCAATGGTTCCTATCAGCGGGTTTCGTCCGGTCCCCAGGCCTGATCACCTCGTCGTTTGACCTGGACTCCGAGCTCAGGGGTGACGATAGCGGCGGGCCCGATGGCGGCACTCCCCCACTTGCTTCGGATCTCATCGACGACCTTGTCGGCCTCGCCCCACGACGGCCCCGCCGCGTCGTCGAGGGTGAGCTGACGTACGGCACCATCGGTGAGGTTCGACACCCCGACTCCCAGCAGCCGCACCCCCTGGTCCCAGGGCACCTCGTCGAGCAGGGCGCGGGCCCGTTCGGTGATGACCGGCATGCTGTCGACTGCCGGGTCGGCGGTGATGGATCGGCTCAGGGTGGTGAAGTCACCGAAGCGGACCTTGATCGAGATGGTTCGGCCGGCCAGGTGGCCGCCCCGCAGTCGGGTGGCGACCCCATCGGCCATGCGCACCAGCGCGCGGTCGAGGCGGGCCCGATCGAACACATCGGTGGGGTAGGTCTCCTCGTGGGAGATCGACTTGACCTCCCGGTCCGGCTCCACCCGCCGGGTATCGATGCCTCGGCTCAGTTGGTGAAGGTGGCGACCGGCCGCCTCACCCAGGGAGCTGATGACGGTGCCCTCGGGTAGGTCGGCGAGCTGACCAACCCGGCGCACACCGATCCGGTGCAGCCGTTCGAGGGTGGCCGGCCCCACACCCCAGAGGGCCTCGACCGGCAAGGGACGCAGGAAACCGTCGAGCTGGTCGGACCGAACCACGGTGATCCCCGGGCCGAACACCGGTCCCCGCCGCGACGGTTTGGGCTTGGCCTGCTCGGAGGCCAGCTTGGCCACGAACTTGGTGGGGGCCACGCCCACCGAACAGGTCAGGCCCTCCTGCTGGTGGATCAGCTCGCGGATCCGGTGGGCGATGACCGACGGCTCACCGTGGAGGCGCCGCGCCCCGGCCACATCGAGAAAGGCCTCGTCGAGCGACAGGGGTTCGACCAGGGGGGTGAATGAGGCGAAGATGGCCATGACCCGCTTCGAGACCTCGCCATAGAGCTCGTGCTCACCGGCCAGAAACACTGCTTCAGGACACAGCTGGCGAGCTCGGGCCGAGGGCATGGCCGAGAACACTCCGTAGGAGCGAGCCTCGTAGGAGGCCGCGGCCACGACGCCCCGGCGTCCGGCGCCACCCACCACCACCGGTTGGCCCCGGAGCTCGGGGCGGCGCAGGAGTTCGACGGACACAAAGAACGCGTCCATGTCGACATGGAGGATGGGCGGGTCGACTCCGACGCTTGATGTCGGTGAGCTCACAGCCGGTGGATGACGCGCGTGGCCGAGTCGCGGCCCTCGACTCGGAACGTGAACTGCCGGCATCCCGACCAACGCTCGCCAACCCACGACATCAGAGGTTCAGCCACCCACGGCGGACCGGTGTCGAGCAGCCGGGCCCCCTCGTCGACATCGACGAATCGGCTTTCCTCGACGATGCCGTCGGGGTCGTCGATCTCGAGTCGGCCCGACCATTGGATGGCCTGATGGGCCTCGACCGCGAGGTGGAAGCCCATGTCGGGGGCAACAACCTCGATTCGGTAGATCGGGCCCTGCCAGTTGGAGACCGCGAGCCCGGTTTCCTCCTGGACCTCGCGGGTCAGCCCTCCGACGATCGTCTCACCCGGATCGATCACACCACCGGGAGGGCTCCAGTCGGACCGCCCGTTCTTGCGTCGGTTGCGAACCAGCAGCAGCCCAGAGGCGTCGCCGATGACCCCACCGCCGACGGTCCAATGGCGCAGACCGTCGTCGGCAATTGGCGGAAGGCTCTCGTCCTGACCCACGGTCCCAGTCTGGCATCAGACCGGCCGTCTGGGGGTATGCGCCGACGGATCAGCCCCGGGCCGGGTCCGACACCAGCCAGCCGGGGATCGGATCCTTCCTGTTCCGGAGACGGGTCAACCGATCGCGGATGGCCCAGAGGGTGACGAGCCCGAGGGCCTCGACCACGATCCGCGAGGACATCTTCGACGTCCCGGCCTGGCGATCGACGAAGGTGATGGGCCGCTCGACGATACGGGCGCCGGCCCGGTGGGCCCGGTAGGCGAGCTCGACCTGGAAGGCGTAGCCATCGGCCCGGATCGACTCAAGGTCGAGAGCGCGCAGCAGAGGCGCCCGGTACACCCGGAATCCTGAGGTGGCATCGCGTACCGGGATGCGCAGGGCCGCTGCTGAGTACCGGTTGCCGTACTGGGAGAGGAGGCGACGGTGCAGGCTCCAGTTGGGGATCGATCCCCCGGGCACATACCGCGACCCGATGGCAAGATCGGCTCCCCCGCGGATGGCCGCCAGTAGTGACGGGAGCTGGTCGGGATCGTGGGAGAAATCAGCGTCCATCTCGACCACGCAGTCCACGCCCGACTCGAGGGCGGCAGTGAACCCGTGTAGGTAGGCGGTACCGAGACCCGACTTGGTGGGCCGCCGGTGGACCTCGACGCCGGCTACTGACTCGGCGAGATCGGCCGTACCATCGGGGCTGTTGTCGTCGACGACCAGGATCCGGGCGTCGGGTAGAACGGCCCGGAGGCGCCCCAGAACACCCTCGATGTTGGCCGCCTCGTTGTAGGTCGGCAGCACGATCTGAACCCGATCGGTGGTCGGTGGAGAGAGTACGACATCGGCCATCCTCTTCAATCGGCACGAGTCGCCATGAGCTGAAGATGTGATCCCCACCCGTGATGGTGTGGGGCCCGCCCCTCGCAGGTAGGTTCAGCCCGTGGATGACACCTCCATCGACGAAGGGCCCGCCGGCCCCATCGAACCTCTGCCTCCGGTAGGAGCGCGGGTACTGGCCGTCGCTTCGATTCTGGTGGCCGGACTCTGTGGCGGCCTGATCGGCTACGCCTTCACCGATCTGCAGGTGGACGGCGACAACATCTGGCCCGCCCTCGGAGGTCTCGCCGGTGCTCTGACGGCCGCGGGTGGAGTGGCCATCGTGGCCGTGCTCGTGCTGCGAGCCATGGGTGAGTGGCACGTCACCAACCAAAGGAGCGACTGACATGAGCAACGACACTCTGACATGAGCAACGACACTGAGGTTCTTCTCGAGTTGGCTCTGCGGCTGGGCCGGCGCGGCGCCCAGGTCGCTGGCGAGGCCCTGGCTGACGGTGGGGGTGAAGCCACCACCAAATCATCAGCCACTGACCTGGTCACGGTGACCGACGAGAAGATCGAGAGCCTCATCGTTCATGGCCTCCGAGACGAACGCCCCGACGACGCCATCCTGGGCGAAGAAGGCACCAGCGACGACGGCACCAGCGGCGTCCGGTGGGTGATCGACCCCATCGACGGCACCACCAACTTCGTCTACGGGCTACCCGGCTTCGCCATCTCGATCGCGGCCGAGGTCGACGGCGACTCCGTCGTGGGTGTCGTCATCGATCCGGTCCGCCAGGAAGAGTTCGCCGCGGTGAAGGACCAGGGCGCGACGTTGAACGGTGATCCCATCCACTGCTCCGGTGCCGCTGACCTGGCCACCGCGCTGATCGCCACCGGATTCTCCTACCAGGCCGAAAGCCGTCGGGCCCAGGCCGAAGTCCTGACTACGGTCCTCCCCCGCATCCGCGACATCCGCCGCCTGGGGGCGGCCGCCACCGACCTCTGCGCGGTGGCCGTCGGTCGGGTCGACGGGTACTGGGAACGGGGGCTCAACCGGTGGGACGCGGCCGCTGGGGCCCTCATCGCCGGCGAGGCCGGGGCAATCGTCAGCGGCGAGGTCGGCAAGGACCCGGGTGCGGTCCTGGTGGCCGCGGCGCCCGGCATCCACGCCGCCCTCGACGCCCTCCTCGACGCCGCCGGAGCGGGCGACACCTGACTCCCCACCCAGAGCGGCCAATCGGGTCGGATTTGGCCACAGTGGGTGAAACAATCCGAGAAGACTGAAAACCACCCAGCGTATGAGGCAACATGCAGGGGTGGGTACACGCATCCTGACGGTCGAAGACGACGAACGCATCCGCTCTGCGGTGAAACTGGCTCTCGAAGACGAGGGTTGGCAGGTGAACGAAGCCGAGAACGGCGAGGGCGCCCTCGAGTCGTTCAACCGCGAACCGGCCGACGTGGTGTTGATCGACATCATGCTCCCCGGAATCGACGGATTCGAGGTCTGCCGGTCCATTCGCCGGATCAGTGACGTTCCCATCGTCATGGTCACCGCCCGGGCCGACACCCACGACGTCGTGGCGGGGCTCGAAGCCGGCGCCGACGACTATCTCACCAAGCCGTTCGCCCCCAAGGAGCTCTCGGCCCGCATCCGGGCCCTGCTCCGTCGGGCCCGCACCGCCGACCCCGGCAACACCCACATGGCGTTCGGTGACCTCGAGCTCATCCCCGACGAGGGCGTCGTCAACCTGGCCGGCGAACCGGTCCATCTCACCAAGACCGAGTTCCGGCTCCTGGTCGAGCTGGCCAGCAGCCCCGGCCGGGTGTTCAGCCGCGAAGTACTGCTGGAACGGGTCTGGGGCTACGGCTACTTCGGTGACGGCCGCCTGGTCGATGTCCACATCCGCCGCCTGCGCACCAAGATCGAGCCCGACGCGTCGAACCCCCGGTACGTCGTCACCGTCCGCGGGTTGGGCTACAAGCTCCAGCCCTGACCGTGACCCAGACCGCCACGGAGCCCACCCGGCGGTCCATCGGGCTTCGGACCAGAATCACCGCGGCCTTCGCGCTGGGGGCTCTGCTCTTGTCGGGTCTGTTGGCCGTCACCACCTATGGTGCCACCCGTGAGAACTTGCTCGACCAGGCGGACGACGGGGCCCTACAGCAGGCCTTCCGCAATGCCCGTGAGATCGGCCAGGCCCTTCAGGTCGAGGGCGCCGAGGCCCAACCCATCCTCGAGGCCCTGCTGCGCACTCGTGAGAGCCAGCCCATTCTCGATCCCGACGCCTCCGACCCCGACAACGATCCCGTGGTTCTCGGTACCGGTGACCTCTCCGACCTACCGCTCGAGCTGGTCACGCTGGTCAATACGGGTCTCGACGGCGACGGCGCCGCCGCCCGCCAGCGAGCCAACGTCGGGGACCGACCAGCCATAGCCGTCGGGTCGCCGGTTCCGGGTTTCCCCAACCATCGGTACTACGAGATCGTGTGGCTGGACGAGACCGACAGCACTCTGAACTCGCTGGCCATCACCCTGCTCGGGGCCTCCCTGATCACCACCCTGCTCGGTGCCGCCCTGGGGGCCTGGGCCAGCCGCCGGCTCCTCATCCCGCTCGCCGAGGTCAGCGTCGCGGCCGAGGCCATCGCCGGTGGCCGGCTCGACACCCGGCTCGAGACCGGCACGGACCCTGACCTGGCCAGCCTGGTCGGTTCGTTCAACGAGATGGCCGAGGCCCTCGAACGCCGCATCGAGCGGGACGCCCGCTTCGCTTCCGACGTCAGCCACGAGCTCAGGTCACCGCTCATGACCCTGTCGGCGTCCATCCATGTGCTCGAGGGTCGCCGCGACGAGATGCCCGAGCGGGCCCAGACCGCCCTCACCCTGCTGGTCGACGATGTCGGCCGTTTTCAGCAACTGGTCGAGGATCTACTCGAGATGTCGCGTTTCGACGCCGGCTCGGCTCACCTGGAGCGCGAAGACGTCCACCTGGCCGAATTCCTCCGCCAGGTCATCTCCCACTCGGCCAGCCCGGGCGTGCCCCTGGGCTACGAGCCGGCCACCGCCGACCTGGTGGTCGGGGTCGAGAAGCGGCGGCTGGCCCAGGTGGTGACCAACCTGCTGGAGAACGCCAGGAAGTACGGCGGGGGGGCCACCCTGGTGCGGTTCGAGGTCGTCGGCGACGAAGAGGCCCCTCCCCCCCTCCACCGATTCACCGTCAACACCGGCCCCTCCCTGGGGGTCATGCTCATCGTCGAGGACCGCGGCGATGGCGTACCCGTCGGTGACCGCGAAGCGATCTTCGAACGGTTCCACCGCGGGGCCATCGCCGGGCGGCGAGGCACCGGATCCGGTACCGGCCTGGGGTTGGCCCTGGTGCGCGAACACATCCGACTCCACGGGGGATCCATCGAGGTCACCGATCGGCTCGATGGCGAGTCCGGCGCCCGATTCGTCGTCCTCTTCCCCCTGGTCGAGGCCCACCCCGAGGGCGTGAGCGAGCTCGACCCCGGCGGCGACCCACGCGGGGCCGATTCCGAGGAGCTCGTATGAACGGTCGAGTGAGCCGGCTCCTCGTCGCGCTGGTGGTGCCGGCCCTGGTGTTGGCCGGCTGCGGTGTCCCTGAGGACGCCGAGCCCCGAATGGTCGGCGAGGAGGAGGCCGTCTACAGATTTCTCCTCGGCGAAGGCGGCGGCACCACCACGACCACCGAGGCCCCACCGCCGGCCGACCTCGGCCCCGGATCGGTGTTCTGGGAGGTCTTGGGGGGCGAGGACGAACTGAGTCGCATCGAGGAGGTGGCCATCCAGGTCAATATCGACGCCCCCACCGAGTCAGCCCTCAAGGCCCTGTTCAGTGGCCCCACCGAGACCGACCGCGACGACGGCTACAACACCGCCATCCCCGAGACACTCCTCCTGGTTGATGTGAGGCAAGACCAGGAGGGAATTGTGGCCGTCGGGCTCGATAGTCAAATCGATGGCGGCATCCAGGCCCTGGGGGGCCAGCGCCTCCAGGTGATCCTGGCCCAGATCGTCTACACCGCCACCGCCTCAGGAGACTTCGACTCGGTCCGATTCACCGTGAACGACGAGGGCCTCCCGGTGCCCGACCAAGACGGCACCGCATCCGCGACCGTCAACCGCAACAGCTACAGCCTCATCGCCAGCCCCCCGAACCCGTAGTCACGACCACAACGGGTTCGACCACGACGAGCATTCCCTGATCCCCTTCAGGC
>JAAEMS010000081.1 GCA_024225275.1 Actinomycetes bacterium | reverse complement strand
TCGAGTAGTTCGCGTCGGATCGAGCCGATCCATTGTTCGGCGAACGTGTTCGCCACCTGAGTCTGTGCCGGTGTCTTGAGGACCTTGAACCTTTCGGTTCTGAAGACCTCGTCGAACGCGTCGATGGACTGGCTTCCGCGATCTCGGACCAGCGCCCGAGCGCTCTCGAGGCGCTCAGCGTGGCTGATGAACAGGTTGGGGGCGGCTTGGGTTGTCCATGCGCCTGTGGGGTTGGCGGTGACGCCAGCGAAGAAGACTTCGCGGCTGTCGACCTTGATGAAGAGCAGGACGTAGTAGCGGCGCAAGCACGCGGTGTCGACGGTGAAGAAGTCGCAGGCTACCGCTGCTTGGGAGTGGAGGAACTCGGTCCAGGTCACGTCCGAGCGGTTCGGGGAGGGGTCGATGCCATTGTTGGTGAGGATCTGCCAGACGGTTGTGCTGGCGATCTTGTGGCCGAGGCGGGCGAGTTCGCCCTGGATGGGGCGGTGTCCCCAGGTCGGGTTCTCGGTGGCGAGTCGCACGATCAACTCGCGCTCCTCGACTGAGGTGGGTGGCTTTCCGGTGCGGGGAGCAGGGGGTTGGGTCCAGTGGTGGGTGATACGACGACGGTGCCAGCCCAGCAGCGTCTCGGGTGTCACGATCCAGCCCTGGCGTAGCGGGCGGGGGAGTGGGGCTGGGATGGCTGCGAGCAGGGTCCGGTCGTCGTTGTTGACCGGGGGATGGTCCACTTGGCGGCGTAGGACGTTCAGCTGGTGGCGTAGCACGATGATCTCGAGGTCTTTGGAGCGT
>JAAEMS010000080.1 GCA_024225275.1 Actinomycetes bacterium | reverse complement strand
TCCTCGCGGCCGCGTGCGGAACCGATAGCGAAGGCGGCGCCTCCGCCACCACGATCGGGGCCGCTCAGGAGGTCGAGGTCTGGTTTGCCGCCGCTGCCGAGGGCGGTGAGGAGTCACCCCCGCCCAACGACTACTACGTGCCCAACGGCCGTGAGCTGGTGCGGGCCCTGTCAGCAGGGGCCACCACCGAGGTCAAATGGCTACCCGTTCCCGGAGATCCGGCGAGCGCTACGGATGCCGGCTACGCCGAATGGGTGAGTCAGCGTGAGAGCCGTGACTCCCCGCCCGGTGTCTGGCTCACGGTGACTGACGGTGCCGTGGAGATGGTGGTCGAGCAGTACGTGCCCTGAGTGGGTGTGCGAGGCTCGGGGCCATGGCTGTTGATCGCCCTGGTCCCGACCACGCCGCCTGGATAGCTCAGGTTCGCGAACAGGCCCTCGAGCCCGACCTGCCCATCTGCGACCCCCACCACCATCTGTGGCTCGATGCCGGCCACACCGGGTGGCCTTACACCCTCGACGATCTGCACGCCGACACCAGCGCCGGCCACAAGATCGTTCGCACCGTCTTCCTCGAGTGCCACGCCGAGTATCGAGCCGACGGCCCCGAGCACCTTCGCCCGGTCGGGGAGACGGAGTTCGTGGTCGAGTTGGCCGAACGCAGCGCCTCATCGGGCCAGGCCGAGATCGCGGGAATCATGGGCCACGCCGATGTCTGCCTGGGCGACGCCGTCGAGGAGGTACTGGCTGCCCACGAGGAAGCGGGTCGTGGCCGTTTTCGAGGGGTGAGGTACAGCACCGCCCAGGACTCCCACCCGCCGCTGGCCATGGCCCACTGCACCACCATGGACGACCCCGGCTATCGGGCCGGTGTCCGCAAGGTGGGATCCATGGGCTACACCTACGACGCCATGGTGTACCACCCCCAGTTGCCCGAGCTGGTGAAGGTCGCCCGAGCCTGCCCCGACACGCCGATCGTGGTCAACCACCTGGGCTGCCTGCTCGGGACCGGCCCCTACAAGGACCGGCGCGAGGAGATTCTGGCCTTCTGGCGATCGGCAATGGCCGACCTGGCGGCGTGTCCCAACACCTTCCTGAAGGTGGGAGGCATCGGTATGCCGATGATGGGCTTCCGTTGGGACAAACAGGACGTGCCGCCCACTTCTGAGGAGTTGGCCAAGCCCTGGGCCGAGCCCATCCAGTGGGCCATCGAGACCTTCGGGCCCGACCGTTGCCTGTTCGAGTCGAACTTCCCCGTCGACCAACGAGGGGCCGGCTACGTCGTGCTCTGGAACGCCTACAAGCGAATCGCGGCGGACTACTCGCTGGCTGAGAAGCGTGACCTCTTCCACGACACCGCGGCCCGCGCCTACCGGCTGCCCACGCTGGCCTGAGCCGGCCTCGGTCGCGGATGGCACCATGGCGGCCATGGCCAACCATTTCCCCGCCTCTTTCGACAACGATGACGCCAACGTGGCCACCGGACCCCAGGGCCAGATCGCCCATCGCGGTCACCTGACCCACACCGAACGGCTCGAGCGCCGCCTGTGGGCCCCCCGACCGGGCGTCTGGTCTGTGGTCGGCAACGGCCTGTCGAACCAGAACTTCATCGAGGGCCCCGAGGGCCTGATCTGCGTCGACACCGGTGAGTCGAACCAGGAGATGGCCTGGTCGCTCACCGAGGTCCGCAAGCACACCGACGCCCCGGTGGTGGCCGTCCTCTACACCCACTTCCACTATGTGGGCGGTACCCGGGCGGTATTCGACGAGGCCGGCGAGGTTCCCATCTGGGGTCACACGGGGATCGAGGGCAATCTCCAGCGCATCGGCGGTGAGGTCAGTGCCGCGGCCCAGCGGGGCCTGGTGCACCAGATGGCCATCCTGATGCCCACCGAGGGCCCCGATGCAACCGTCAACCTGGGGCTGGGCAAGGAGTTCCGGCACCCCGACCACGCCCCGTACACCCGCGAGGTCCTGCTACCCACCGAGACCTTCGACGAGGCCGTCACCCTGTCCATTGCCGGGCTGATCGTCGAGGTGACACCAGCACCATCCGATGCGGACGACTCGGTGACCTTCTGGTTCCCCGAACTGGGGGTGGCGGTCAACAACATCCTGTGGCCCGCCCTCTTCAACGTCTTCGCCATCCGGGGCGAGGAATACCGCGATCCCCGCGTCCTGCTGACCGGCCTGGATCATCTCGCCAGCCTCGGGGCCGGCCATCTGGTCGGGACCCACGGGCCCCCGATCTCGGGGGCCGAGCGGATCGCGCAGGACATCGAGGAGTACCGCGACTCGATCCAGTTCATGTGGGATCAGACAGTGCGGGGTCTCAATCGCGGGCTCACTGTTGACGAGCTCACCCAGAGCGTTCAGCTGCCCGACCCCTACCAGCGCACCTACCTCACCCATCAGTACTACGGCCTGGTCGAACACCATGTGCGCCAGATTCACGCCGGACTCCGGGGTTGGTTCGACGGGCACGAGGCTCTCCTGTTCCCGGTACCTCCCATCGAACGGGTCCAGAAGCTGATCGCCGGCTTCGGCGGGGCCGTCGAGGTTCGGGCCCAAGCCCATCGGGCCCTCGACGACGGCGATCTGCGCTGGGCACTCGAACTGGCGACCTGGCTGGTGCGGGGCGAGGTCGACGGGAAGGGGCGCATCGATGGCGGCACGGCCCAGGACCGTTCACTTCTGGCCTCTGTGCTGCGGGCCATCGCCCAGCGGACCACATCGGCCAATGCTCGCAACTGGTGTCTGACGCGCGCTCTGGAGCTCGACGGGTTGCTCGATCTGGGCCGGTTCCGTGTCCACCGCTTCGGCCGCGGCGAGGTACTGGCCAACCCACCCGAGGTGTACGTCAGGGCCCTGCGGGTCGTTCTCGACCCCGAGCGGGCCGAGGGCGTTAACGAGCATCTGAGGTGGGAGTTCGCCGACGGCACCCGGGTAGGAGTCCACGTGCGGCGCCAGGTGGCCGTGCCCACCGACGGGTCGGGTGCCGAGCTGGCCATCGGACTCGACCTCGAGACGTGGGCTGAGATCCTGGCGGGCAAGCTCACCCTCACCGAGGCCGTGGCCTCTGGCGCGGTGAGACTGAGCGGCGACGAAGAGCGTGTTCTTCGCCTGCTGGGCTCGTTCGACCACCCGACCCTCGGAGTCTGAGAACCACCCATGACCACCACCATCCCCACTCCGACGCCCCCATACGAGGGTGTCATCCAGCGCCTGATCGACGATTCGACCGCGGTACCCCTCGACCTCCCGGATCCACCATCGGGCCCCAACATCGTGTTGGTGCTGCTCGATGACGTGGGGTTCGGTTCGTGCAGCACCTTCGGTGGGCCCGTCCCCACGCCGGCGGTCGACAAGGTGGCCCGCGCCGGCCTTCGCTACAACCAGTTCCACACCACCGCCCTCTGTGCCCCGACCCGAGCCGCCCTGCTCACCGGCCGTAACCACCACTCGGTGCACATGGGCGGGATCACCGAGACGTCGAACAGCTTTCCCGGCTACGACACGGTCATTCCCCGCGAGTCGGCCCTGATCGCCGAAGTCCTGCGACAGAACGGCTACTCCACCGGTTGCTTCGGCAAATGGCACCTGACCCCCATGTGGGAGTTCAACCCGGCCGGCCCCTTTGATCGGTGGCCCACCGGGCAGGGATTCGACCGGTTCTACGGCATCATCGGCGCCGAAGCCTCGATGTACGAGCCGGCGGTGTACGACCAGACCCGACCGGTAGCGCCCTACGTCGGGCACGACGACTACCACTTCACCGAGGACCTCGCCGACCAGGCCATCCATTGGATCCGCCAGCAGAAGGCGGCCGCCCCGGACCGACCCTTCTTCTGCTACTTCTCCACCCCGGCGGTGCACGCCCCCCACCATGTGGCCCCCGAATGGATCGAGCCGTTCGCGGGTCGTTTCGACGCTGGGTGGGACGCTCTGCGCGAGGAGATCTTCGAACGCCAGCTCGACTTGGGCGTCATCCCACCCGGCACCACGCTGACACCCCGGCCCGACGAAGTTCCGTGCTGGGATGAGTATCCCGACCGCTACAAGCCGGTCGCTCGCCGGCTCATGGAGGTGTTCGCCGGCTTCTTGGCCCATACCGACGCCCAGGTCGGCCGGGTGTTGGAGGCCGTCGACGACCTCGGAGTGGGCGACGACACCCTGGTCATCTACCTGACCGGCGACAACGGGGCGTCGGCCGAGGGAACCATTCACGGAGCCTGGAGCGCCCCGTCGTTCCAGAACGGCGTCCACGAGGACCCCGAGTGGCTGCTGGAGCATATCGACGACTTCGGCACCGCTCGGTGCGAGAACCACTTCAACGTGGGCTGGGCGTGGGCCCTTGATTCACCGTTCCAGTGGATGAAGCAGGTGGCCAGCCACTTCGGGGGCACCCGAAACGGTCTGGCCATCTCGTGGCCCAATGGCATCGACGACGCCGGAGGACTCCGCCACCAGTTCCACCATGTGGTCGACCTGGCGCCCACCATTCTGGCCGCGGCCGGGATCGAGGCTCCCCAGGTCGTGAACGGCATCGAGCAGATGCCCGTGAACGGGGTGCCGATGAACTACACGTTCGCGGCCCCCGAGGCCGAGAGTCGGCGCGACACCCAGTACTTCGAGATCCTGGGCAACCGGGCCATCTACCACGACGGGTGGATGGCCTCCTGTTTCCACGGTCGAGTGCCCTGGATCCGCCTACAGGGGTACGACTTCGACGGTGCTCAGGAGCGGTGGGAGCTCTACAACATCGCCGAAGACTTCTCCCAGAGCGTCGATCTGGCCCACCAGCACCCCGAGAAGCTGTCCGAGCTCAGGGACTTGTTCGACCGCGAGGCCCGGGAGAACGGGGTGTACCCCCTGCGCGACGCTGGTTCGTCGCGGGGCGGTGGGCGGCGCACCCCGTTGTCGCTCGGCGCTCGCCGGCGGATGACCTACACCCCTGATCACGTACGCATGCCCGAGCGGTCGGTGGTGAATCTCAAGAACTCGTCCCACGAGATCACCGCCGACCTCGTGGTGCCCGGGAGAGGAGCCAGGGGAGTGGTGGCCTGTCAGGGTGGCAACATGTCGGGCTGGTCGATGTATCTCGACGACGGCGTTGGGGTGTTCCTCTACAACTGTTTCGGCCAGTACCTCACCGAGGTCCGGGGATCCGAGTCATTGCCGCCCGGCTTTCACCAGCTCCGACTCTTCTACGAGCACGATGGCGGCTTGGGTGCGGGTGGGGTCATGTCCTGGCTGGTCGACGGGGTCGAGGTCGACTCGGCCCGCCTCGACCGCACCGTGCCCATCGTCTTCTCGATGAGCGGTGAGACCTTCGACGTGGGGGTGGACACCGGAGCGCCCGTCGGACCCTATGACCACGGGTTCCCGTGCACCGCCGAGATCCTCGGGGTAACCCTCGAGCGGCTCGAGGATCCCGATCCTGATGTCCGTCGAGCCATGGCCGAGGGGGAGTTCAGGGCCGCTCTGGCGTCTCAGTAGGCGCTGGCTCAGGTGCGGGGCCAGAGAGTCTCGGTGTGGCCGTCGACCCCGATGATCTGCCCCGAGATGTGTCGGGCGTGGTCGGAGCTCAGGAACACGATGAGGTCGGCGATCTCTTCCGGATCGATCCACGACTGCATCGACACCCCGACTGTGTAGAGACGGCGCACCTCATCGGGATCGATGCCCTCGACCTCGGCATGGCCCGCTACCACCCTGTCCATGCGATCGCCGCTGACACTGCCGGGGGCGATGCCGTTGACCCGGATGTTGTGGGGTCCCAGCTCCATGGCCAGGGTCTTGGTGAATCCGGTGACCGCCCACTTGGCCGCCGCGTAGGGGCTACGGGTCGGATACCCCAGGATGCCGGCGGTGGACACCATGTTGATGATGACGCCGTGACCCTGAGCCTTCATGACCGGAACCGCCCGGCGAGAGCAGAAGAACTGGGAGTCGAGGGTGACAGCCAGGCAGTGGCGCCATTCCTCGTCGGTTATGTCCTCGACCAGCTTGGTGGGGCCGGCGACACCGGCGTTGTTGACCAGGACATCGAGTCCGCCCGGCAGGATCTCGTCGAGAATGGCGTCGAGTTGGGAGGAGTCAGCCACATCGCAGGGCCACGATGTGATGCCGGCCGGAAGGGTGTCGAGAGCGGTCGAGTCGATGTCGCAGGTGAAGACCTCTGCCCCCAGGTCATGCATGGCGATAGTGGTGGTGCGACCCATGCCGGCCCCACCGGCGGTGATGAAGACCCGCTGGCCCTCGAGGGAGATGTTCATGCCCTTCTTCTACCCCATGCCCGGGCTCTGTACTGCGATGTCGTCGGCGAGGCCAAACCCCAACCGAACTCGAGGCCGATCGCGTCACCGGTGAGGCAATCGGCCTCAACTTCGACTCCGAGGCCTTGATCGAACGCACGTTCGACGCGATGATCAGGTCATGCCTCCTTCCATGCCCCTCCACGAAGTCATTCAGCTCCGCCAGAGTGTTGCCATGCTGCAACCGGGTGCCCTCACCCAGCTCGATCGCGAACAGGTTCTACGGCTGATCCACGAGGTCGAGGAGCTCAGAGGCGACCTGACCCACCTCCGATCCGGGCTCCGCGGTCTTCTCGATGCCGGCCCGGGGTGACCTTGGTCCCTGGACCGACGGCGCCGCAACCTCCAATGTGACTGGGTGGCGTCCCGATGCTCGGGCGCCCAAAACGAATTGGGGATGATCACATGGCCGACACGGCAACCCTCGAGGCCGGAGCCGACACGGCCACCGAACACTTCGACATCCTCATCGTGGGGGCGGGAATCTCCGGGGTGGGCGGCGCCTATCATCTCACCCAGCAGTGCCCCGACAAGTCTTTCGCCGTCCTCGAGACCCAGGAGAGCTTTGGCGGCACATGGCTCACCCACAAGTATCCCGGCATCCGATCCGACAGCGATCTCTACACCTTTGGCTACCGGTTCAAGCCCTGGACCAGTGCCCCCATCGCCAGCGCCGACGAGATCCTCAAGTACATGGGCGAGGTCATTGACGAGAACGACCTCGACCACCACATCCGCTACAACCACACCATCTCCACCGCCTCCTGGGACGGCACCGCCAAGCTCTGGACCCTCGAGGTCACCAACACCGAGACCGGTGAGCAGAAGCGCTTCACCTGCAACTTCCTGTGGATGTGCCAGGGCTACTACCGCCACTCCGAGGGCTACACCCCCGAGTGGGAGGGTATGGACGACTACAAGGGCACCATCGTGCACCCTCAGACCTGGCCCGAGGACCTCGACTACACCGACAAGACCGTGCTCGTGGTCGGGTCGGGGGCCACCGCGGCCACCATAATCCCCGCCATGGCACCCGACGCCGCCCACATCACGATGCTCCAGCGCTCACCGACCTATTTCGTGACCGGTCGCAACGCCAACGAACTGGCCGACACCTTGCGCGAGCTCGAGATCAAGGAGGAGTGGATCCACGAGATCGTGCGTCGGAAGATCCTCCACGACCAGGCTCAGGTCACGAAGATGTCCTTCGAGCATCCCGATCTGCTGAAAGAAGAGCTGTTCAAGGGGATCAAGGAGATCCTGGGCGATGACTACGAGCTCGCCCCCCATTTCACCCCGAAGTACCGGCCCTGGCGACAGCGCCTGGCCTTCGTCCCCGATGGTGACCTCTTCCACGGAATCAAGAGTGGGAAGGCCTCGGTGATCACCGACGAGATCGTCCGATTCACCGAGAAGGGCATCCTGCTGGAGTCGGGCGAAACCGTCGAGGCCGACATCATCGTGACCGCCACTGGTTTCAATATGAGCGTCCTGGGTGACATCGAATTCACCATCGACGGCGAGCCCCTCAACTTCCACGAGCGGGTCGGGTACCGGGGCATGATGTTCACCGGTATCCCCAACATGGCCTGGGTGTTCGGCTACTTCCGGGCCAGCTGGACCCTGCGGGCCGATCTGGTGGCCGACTTCGTGTGCCGGTTGGTCCAGCACCTGGATGACAAGGGTGCGTCGGTAGTGACCCCCGAGCTCCGGCCCGAGGAGGTCGACATGAAGCTCCTGCCGTGGGTCGACCCCGAGAACTTCAACCCCGGCTACGTGATGCGGGCGGCCCACCTCATGCCGCAGTCGGGCGATCGTCAGCCGTGGCAGCACAGCCAGGACTACTGGATGGAGAAGGACGTCATCCCCGCCGCCGATCTCGACGACGGCTGCCTCGTCTACGAGTGAGGCCGAGCGGCAGGGAGCGGGACAGTGGCTAGTGGGCCCTAGCCGGGGCTTCTCGGTTCGCGGGGGAGCTCCAGGACGCGTTCGCCGATGATGTTGCGCTGAATCTCGCTGGTTCCTCCCGAGATCGACAGCGACACCATGAACAGGGCGTCACGCGCCCAGTCTCCGCCTGAGTCGGCCTCCCAGGCCACGGCCTCGGGCCCCACCACTTCGAAGGCCAGGTCGCGAAAGCGGGCTCCGATCAGGGCGCCGGCCAGCTTGGGCAGCGAACCACCGGGGCCGGGGGGTTGCCCGGCATCGAGAGCGGCCCGGGTCCGCAGGGCCACCAGGCTGCGGCAAACTTCGGCGGTATAAAGGGCGGCGAGCTCCTGGCGTAGCGGCGGATCCTCATTGCGGCCCCGAGCCCGGGCTTCGGCGATGAGTCGGTCGGCGTGCTCGTGGAGGATCCCGGAGGCCTGACCGGTGCCGCGGGCCACCCGCTGATGGCGCATCATGGCGGTGGCGACCCGCCAGCCCTCACCAACCGGACCGATCACCGCGTCGGCGTCCAGGACCACGTCGTCGAAGAAGACCTCGTTGAAGTGCATTCCTCCATCGATCTGGTGGATGGGTCGGATCTCCACGCCGGCCTGATGGAAGTCGACGATGAACATGGTGAGGCCTCCGTGCTTGGAGGCCGAAGGGTCGGTGCGGGCCAGCACGATGCCGTACTCGGCAACATGGGCGAGGGTGGTCCACACCTTCTGGCCCGTGACCCGCCAGCCATCGCCATCGGGTGTAGCCCGCGTCCGTACCGACGCCACGTCGGAGCCGGCCTCGGGTTCGGAGAAGAGCTGGCAGAAGACCTGACGTCCCGAGATGGCGGCCTGCACATGACGTCGCTTCTGGATGTCGGTGCCGAACTCGAGGATGACCGGCAGGCAGTTCCCCAGGCTGATGGACAGCTCTTCGGTCATCAGGTGGTACCGGCCCGCCTCTTCGCGCCACACCCGTTCGTGGTCGGGGCCGAGCCCCTGGCCTCCGTACTCGCGCGGGATGGTGAGTCCCGCCAGACCCGCGTCGAAGCGCTTGTGTTGGAAGTCGCGAGCCACCGTGAGGGCGGCTCCGCCGCGGGGGTCTTCTTCCAACCCATAAGGAGCTGAGCCGGCGGCATGCTGTTCGAGAAACGCCCGGCATTGGCCGCGGAAGGCGTCGAGGTCGGGTGGAGACATGTCTTCGGACGTTGCCCCGCCCGGCTGCGGCTGAAACAGGGTCGCAGGTCCCGTTCCCCATCGTTGGGATGGGAACCGGCGAGACTCTGGAGGTGGATGAGGACAGGATTCAGGCCAAGGCCCGGGAACCGCTGAGGGGGATCTGGGCGGCAACGCTCACCCCGTTCGCCGACGAGCGTCGACGAGGACGGGTGGCGACAGAACCTGCGCCGCTGGAACGGCGGGGTGATGATCTCGTGCTCCGAAGAAGAGCCTGGACACAGTGGTCGACCTGGCCCGTCCCCTCCTCGGCTTGACCGAGACCGAGAAGGCAGCCACCCGGGACGCGTTCGAGCATCGTGGGCTGGGTTGACCCCTCCAACGGCGTTGGCGACGGGCCGGGATGAGGTAGGAATAGTGGTATGAGTATCGCCGCAATCGTCCTCATCAAGGCCGCGCCGGCCGCCATCAGCACCCTGGGGGCCGAGGTGGCGGGGCTCGACGGGGTCAGCGAGGCTCATTCGGTAGCGGCCGCCGACGTCGATCTGGTCGCCATCGTGAAGGTCCCTGACCACGAAGGGGTGGCCCGCGTCGTCACCGAGGGAATCTCGAAGCTCGATGGTGTGGTGGACACCACGACCATGATCGCCTTCCGTTCCTACAGCGAGGCCGATCTCGACGCCCTGTACGAGGGCTTCGGCGACTGATCCGACTCTCTCCACGATGGACGTCTTCCACCACCCCGGTCACCACCGGCACGATCCGGCCGGCTACATCTCGCGTGGCACCCGAATCCCGTGCCCCGAGGTTCCCGAGCGTGGCGATGTCTTCCTGGCCGCGGTCCGCGGTGCCGGCCACCAGCTCCATCAGGCCGGTGAGCCCGAGGAGGCTCCCATCGCCGCGGTCCACGATGCCGGCTACCTGGCCTTCCTGGCCGAGGCGTGGGACCACTGGAGCGCTCTGCCCGGTCACGGGCCCGAGATCGTGCCCAACATCCATCCCAACCGGAACATGTCTGCCCCGCCCGGCACCATCATCGGGCGGGCTGGGGTGTACCAGGCCGATACCGCCTGCCCCATCGCGTCGGGCACATGGGAGAGCGCCCGCCAGTCAGCCCAGTGCGCCACCGAGGCCGCCCGTCGGGTGGGAGGCGGCGAGGTCGATCGGGCCTACGCCCTTTGTCGGCCGCCGGGCCACCACGCCTACGCTGACATGGCCGGCGGATTCTGCTTCGTGAACAACTCGGCGGTCGCGGCCCAGACCCTGCTCGACGGTGGAGCCGGTCGGGTGGCCATCGTGGATGTCGACGTTCATCACGGCAACGGCACCCAGGGGATCTTCTACTCCCGCGACGATGTGCTCACCGTCTCGCTCCACGGCGATCCCACCACCTACTACCCGTTCTATGCCGGGTTCGGTGCCGAGAGGGGAGAGGGAGCCGGAACTGGTCACAACCTGAACGTGCCCCTGCCCCAGGGCACCGGCGACGATGAATATCTCCTCCGGCTGAGGGGTGCGCTCGAGCCCCTCGACCGGTTCGAGCCCGACCACCTCGTCGTGGCTCTCGGCCTCGACGCTTCCGAACACGATCCTCTCGCCTTCCTGGCCATCACCACCGACGGTTTCCGACGCATCGCCGAGGTGGTTGGCGGCCTCGGCCTACCCACCGTCCTCGTGCAGGAAGGCGGCTACCTCAGCGAGGTGTTGGGGCAGAACCTGGCATCCTTTCTCGATGGTTTCGAAGGAGCCAGGTGACCGGGGCGTGACGGCCCCCACCACTCCCCTCCGGCCCGACCAACTGAGGTGGCTCATTGCCGGACTGATTGTCGGGCTGTTCTTGGCATCCACTGAGCAGAGCGTGGTGGCCACCGCCCTGCCCACGATGGCTGGCGAGCTCGGGGGTGCCAATCGCCTGGCGTGGGTGGTGTCGGCCTACCTGCTCAGCTCGACCGTCGTCACCCCCCTCTACGGGAAGATGTCCGACCTGTTCGGCCGGCGGTTGGTCTACCAGACCGGCATCGGCCTCTTCCTGGTGGGCTCGGCCCTGTGCGGCGCGGCCCAGACCATGAACCAGCTGGTGGCGGCCCGAGCGTTCCAGGGCCTGGGCGGGGGTGGGCTCATGTCCCTGGCGTTCGTGATCCTGGGCGATGTGGTGTCTCCCCGTGAGCGGGGCCGCTACATCGGAGTCTTCACCGCGGTGTTCACCTTCTCGGCGGTGACTGGCCCCCTCTGGGGCGGCTTGTTGGTGGACACCGTGGGATGGCGCTGGGTCTTCTGGTCGGTGGTGCCCCTCTCGGTGGTCGCCCTGTTGGTGACGAACCGGGGCCTGCGGCTCCCGTTCGCCACCCGCAGCGCGCCCATCGACTGGGCCGGCATCGTCCTGCTGGTGATGGCCTCGACCGCCCTGATCCTGGTGCCGATCTGGGGTGGCGAGACCTTCGCCTGGGGCTCGGCCCCCATCCTCGTCACCGGCCTCATCGGGGTGACCGCCTCGGTGGGCTTCGTCGTGCAGGAGCAGTACGCAGTCGAGCCGGTAGTGCCCCTCCGGTTGTTCCGGACCCGCACCGTCGCCGTGGTGTTCGGCATGGGGTTCTGCCTCATGGCCTCACTCATCGCGGTGTCCACGTTCATGCCCTTGTTCCTCCAGGTGGCGAAGGGAGCCTCGGCCACCCGGTCGGGTCTGCTCCTGACCCCACAGAGCGTGGGGATCAGCCTGAGCTCCACCATTGCCGGGATCCTGGTCAGCCGTTCTGGGCGCTACAAGTGGACCCTGCTGACCGGCCCGCTGGCCGCGGTGGCGGCGCTGGCCGTTCTCGCCCGCATGGAGCCCGGAATCAGCACCGTTGGGCTGGCTCCCGTCCTGTTCTTGCTCGGGTTGGGCCTGGGGCTCACCTTCCCCAACATGACCCTCTCGGTACAGAACGCCTCCCCGGTCGAGGATCTGGGCATCGCCACCTCGGTGGCGAACTTCTTCCGCTCGATGGGGGGAGCCTTCGGCTCGGCCATAGCGGGGGCAGTGCTGACCGCCCGGCTCAGCGACTCCCTGGGCGAACGGCTGGGGCCGGCCCGGCTCGAGGAGCTCGGTGGAGCCGAAGGTCTGATCCGGAGCCCGAAGGTGGTGCACGACCTGGCCCCTGATCTGAAGACCGCCGCCATCGACTCGGTCACCGACGCGGTCACGTGGGTGATAACCCTGTCGATTCCGGTGATGGTGGTGGTGTTCCTGCTGGCCCTCTTCGTGGTCGAGACCCCGCTACGCACCAGCTCGACCATTGGCGGAAGCGACTAGGGCGCCTGGTTGGCGGAGACCACCCGATTTCGGGCCTTCGTGGCGGAGACGGGTCTGGAGTCAGGAGGGGGCGAGATCGGCCACGACGTGGAGCATCTGTTCGACCTCGGCGATCGAGTTGTAGTGGCTGATCGAGGCCCGCACACACGACTCAACCCCCAGCGGAACGAGGATGCCGGCCGAGTAGTAGTCGCGTCTACGGGCATGGGTGCGCACACCGGCCGCGTTGAGGGCATCGACCGCGGCGGGGCCGTCGTGGCCGTCGACCTCGAAGGAGACCATCCCGGCGCGGTGTTCGCTGTTGACCGGACCCACGACCGACACCCCCTCGATCTGGGCGAGCCCGGGAGCATCCGGGGTGCCGTGCATCATGGCATCGACGATTGCGTGTTCGTGGCCGCGGATGGCCACCGCGGCCCTCTCGATCAGGTGGCGTGAGTCGTCGCTGGGAGAGCCACCCGATTGGGTGCCGAGCCACTCGAGGTAGCGCACCACTTCGGAGAAGGCCGCGTAGGCGGACGCGTCACGGGTGCCCAGCTCCCAACTGTCGGGCGGACTGCCGTCGAGCTGGTCGTGGGGGATGTGGGCCAGCCTCTCCGACACCCATGCCACACCGAAGTTGTGGCGGGAGAAGAGCTTGTAGCCCGATACGACGTAGGCATCGATGTCGTAGTCGTCGACGTCGATACGGCCGTGAGCTGCGTGCTGGATGCCGTCCACGACGATGAAGCAGTCGGGCGCCCGGGACCGGATCTCGCCTGCGATGGCCGCGACGTCGACGTGCATTCCGGTCACCGGGCTGGCGTGGATGATGGTGGCGACGCCGACGTCGGGACCAAGCGCGGGGCGGTACTGGTCGATGGTGACCACCGACGTCTCCGGGTCGAACGGTACCTGGGTGTACTGCTTGTGGGCCAGGGGAGCCCACCGTCGGCACGGGCTGTAGGTGGCCGGATGTTCGAGCTGGCTCCCCACGATGTGAGCACCACCGGTGGCCCAGATGGCGTTGCGGATCAGCCGTCCCAGGAGCTCGGTCCCGGTCTCGCCGATGAAGACCCGCCCGCTCGATGCCCCGAACAGGGTGAACATGTCCTCGCGGCCCCGGGCGATGACCTTGCCCAGCTCCTGGGACGCGATATTGGTGCGCCCTTGGTTGTCGGGTAGGGCCATCAGCTCGGCGGTGCGCTCCACCGCCGCCTTCAGGGTGAGGGAGCCGCCCGCATTCTCGAAGAACACCCGGGGCCCCTGGAACGGGCATGAATCGACATGGTGGAAGCGGTCGCGGACGGTTGCGAGGAGGTCGGGGGAGAGGAGCATCAGGCGGTGGCCGAGATCACCGAGCGGATGTGGCTGCCGGCCAGCACCTCGTCTCCCCACGGGGCGAGTCCGTGGATGTCGCCACCGTCGTGGCTGAACCAGGCGCCCCAGCCCACGGTGCCGATGCTGATTGTGTGGTGGTTCCCCATGTCGCGAGTCTGGCAGGTCGAGGCGGGCTCAGTCGGCGTCTTCGAGCCCGAAGGCCAGGAGGTCACGGATCTCGTCGGTGACGGCTTCCTCCGATCATCATCAAGGCCCGGTATGGCAGCGATGACTGTTCTGGTTCGACACTCTGTACTGCCCAACCGCGGCCCCTACCGACGCCGATGAGCTCGGTGGACGGATATGGCCGGCCTTCACCGAGCACGTGGCCCTGCCTCTCCTGGCCGACTAGCGTCCGCGGGCATGAAACTCGCAACCCTCCGCACCGATTCCGGCGACGTGTTGGCCGCCGTGGA
>JAAEMS010000079.1 GCA_024225275.1 Actinomycetes bacterium | reverse complement strand
TGGGATCGCGCCGAGAAGCGTTCGGTCATCGTCGGTCAGTTGCGGCTGTTTGGTCTGGCGCCGCAGGACGGTGAGTTGGTGGCGGAGCACGATGATCTCGAGGTCCTTCGAGCGGCCGGAGCGCGCAGAGAGCTGTGCCAGCAACGTGAGGAACCGGTAGAGGATGCGAAACATGAGGGCTCAGGATGCGCTGCATCGTGCCTGGTCAGCACCCACGGCCGAGTATTGGGCACCCACACGGTGCCCGAGGCGATTGACGCTGTCGCTGGGGAGCTTCATGTCGGTGCCTGTCTGGATGGTGAGATTGTTCAGTTGTTCAGGCGGTGAGGAGTGCGGCGGGGATGACTGCGATTCCGTCGGGGCGGCGGTAGGCGTCTTTGCCGGTGGTGATGATGGCGGCGTCGAGGAGGTCATCGCCGATGGTGTCGGCGAGCCATCTGAGGTGTCGAGTGTCGTTGTCGTTGACCGTGGCGGAGAGTTTGACTTCGAGTGCGACGATTCGGCCGTCGCCTCGTTCGATGATGAGGTCGATCTCGTGCTCGCCGGCTCGGGTGCGGAGGTGGTGGACGCGTGCTTCGTTGGCCTGAGCGTAGGTCCGTACCGACAGGGTCACGAGCGACTCGAACAGTGCTCCGACAAGCGTGCCGTCCCTGGGCATGATCGGGCCGGCAGCGGTACCGCTGACGAGGGCTTCGGTGTCGACACCGAGTAGTCGTGCAGCGAGGGCCGGGTCGGCGAGCTGGTGCACGGGCGACTTGGCGAGGCGTCGAAGGCGGTTACGCGATGGCGTCCATGCGGTCACCTCTTCGATCATCCAGAGCTGTTCGAGGGTGGCTCGGTAGGGGAGGGTTGTGGATTTCGCCGGTTTGTCGCTCTGGCCTGATGAGGCTGCGTCTCTGATGGTTTCGAAGGAGGCGGTCGTTGAGGATGCGGCGGCGTAGGCGGTCATCCACCTGCGAAGGGCACCCTGGTTTCGCACGTTGTGGCCGGCTTCGCTGAACTCGCGCTCGACGATCCGATCGAGGTAGCCATCGAGTTGGGCGCGAAGGAGCCGCCCTGAGAGTTCTCGAATGGCAGGGAATCCCGATCTGGTGATTTCGTCGGCGTACGTCTCGAGACTGACTGACGTGCTTCCGGAAAGCTCTGGGCGGTCACCGCGCAGGAGATCCTCGATGTGAACAGTCGGCGTTTCGATGCCGCGCTCGGCGAGTGACATCGGGCGCATGCGAACGGTGACGATGCGGCCCGCGCCGGAATGGGTTGGCGTGTCGGTGGGCGCGGCTGAGCCGGTGAGGATGAAACGTGCTGGGCTTGGGTCGGCGTCGACTGCTCTGCGCACGAGATCCCACGCGATCGGAAGCCGCTGCCACTCATCGATGAGGACGGGTGGATCTCCTGAAATCAGACGTTCCGGTGCAGCGCTGAACAGGTCATGCTGGCCAGGGTCATCGAGTCGGTGCGTCGTAGCTGCACGACGCTGCGCAGTTTCGGTCTTGCCGACGGCCTTGGGCCCCTCGAGCGATACCGCAGGTAGGCCGCTCAGGAGCTCGTCGAGTTCGACGTCGACAATCCTGGGGCGATACTTCACGGAACGTACACTACCAAATGGACAGCCATTGCACTACGTATTGGACGCACAGTATCGGACACTCCGGACGGCAACGCACGCTCTCAAGCGGCCAGCAGCAGCCACTCGCTCTCGGTGCGTGGAGTTAGGGTACGAGTCCCCCTCCGACACTTTGGGATGTTTTCCGCGTGGTTTCGGGGTTTTCTGGCCGGGGTGTCGGACGGGTGACTTGCATGTGAAGGATTTCCGTATCCACCGCTCAGAGTGGCTCTCAAGGGGTCTGCACGGCACCGTTGCGTTGATCGATCGGTGGGCGCGGGTCGGCCGGCTTGGTGTCGGGCTTGGGTCAGATCACGTCAGCGAGCTCATCGAAAGCGGCCGCGACGTGCAGACAGCCACGGTCGGCTTCCACGCCGAGTTCGTAGTGACCGCGTCGAAGGTTCTGGACGAACGCGTGACCGCGGATCACGATCGACGCGGTCCGGTCGGTGCTCAGACCGCGCTTTGGTTTCAGCCTGGCCTTGAGTCGGCCGTGGTCCCACTCGATCCTGTTGTTCGCGTATCGCTCGGTGTCGTGGGCTGCTTCTGGAATCAGCTCATCGACAACGCGCAGCAAGGGTGCAGCTAGATCGGTGGTGACCTCGACAGGGTCGCCCGTGGCCGGTCAACGCGGTTTCGAAGAGATGCCTGGCGGCGGTGGTGTTGCGCCGTTTCGACACATAGACGTCGATGACCTGGCCGTACTGATCGACGGCGCGGCACACGTAGCGCCAGACCCCGGCGACCTTGAGGTAGGTTTCGTCGACGAACCAGCGGTCACCGACCGCGTGACGACACGGGCGTGCTGCGTCGATGAGTAGCGGGGTGAATCTCTGGACCCACCGGTAGACGGTGACATGGTCGACGTCGATGCCTCGTTCGGCGAGGGGTTCCTCCACGTCGCGGTATGAGAGTCCGTAGCGGAGGTACCAGCGCACGGCCAGCAAGATCACCTCGGGCGGAAACCGGTAGCCGGCAAACGAAGCGGACTCGGCGGGGGAGTGCTGGTTCACCCGATCACCCTCGCTGGTGGGGACCCCGATCCGTCAACGCAACAGTGCCCGCGGGGGGCTTTTGATGATTTCGCGCTCGACGGCCTTCCAGACGTCGACAGCTTGACCGAGCGCCTCGTCAGTCCGGTAGTTGTAGTTCTGACCGGGGCTGTTGCCGGCCATCGATTTGAGTTCGATGATGCCAACGACGCGGTCGGCGACCATCACGACGACGTCCCAGCTCTTGTCCCGTCGGAAGTAGCCGGCGATCGGACGCTTCTTGACGTCGATGAGATGTGCCGGGATGCCAGCATCAACGAAGACGCTCACCACGAGTTCCTGGAGCGCGTCGAGATGGCGACCTCCAGTGACCTCGGCTCGGATGCCGGTGTTCAAGACGCCCGAATCCCGCGAGCGTTCAGCTTGTGACTTTCGGACGCTCCAGTAGTCGCCGACCGCAGCGTCAACCTGGCTCCCGTATTTCGGCAGATCATTGGGCACGATCCGGCACCTCCTCGTCAGTCTGAGTATCTCAGCCGATCGGGATGGTCGTGAGGATGGAACGCAGGTAGGGCTGCGAACCGACAGACTGTGTCGATGGCTCGCATGACGAAGAAGACGGAGAAGCAGGTGCGAGAGCATCTCGCGAGCCTCCCCAAAGAAGCGCTCGTCGCAGCCTTGATGGACCGGGCAACCGAGGATGCAGAGTTCCGGCGTCGCCTCGTCATCATGGCCGCGCAGGCCAGCGATGAGGTTGATCCCGCCGTCTTCCGTCGCGGGATCGCCGACGCGCTCACATCGGGCAGCGCAGGTCGACGGGACTACGCAAGAACCTCCGGCACATGGGCCCGCTCAGTCGACGCGGCCATCGACCCGGTTGAGGAACTCCTCTCCGCAGGTCACGCTGAGATCGTCGTTGGCATCACCGAGTACGCGCTCGGCCGCATCGACACCCTCATGGGGCGCATCGACGACTCCTCTGGCTGGTTCTCCGAGAGCATCATCCGCCTCGAGGCGCTCCACCACACTGCTTGCGTCGAAGCAACCCCGGACCCCGTCAAGTTGGCCCGGCGTCTGTTCAAACTCGACGTCGATGGCGACTGGGACATCTTCATCGACTGCGCCAAGAGCTACGCCGATGTCTTGGGTGAGGCCGGACTGGCGGAGCTCCAGAAGCTCGCCGATGAGCGGTGGGTCGACCTGCCACCGGCTCCGGCGTGGGGCGAAGAAGACCGTGCACCCGGTGTGTTCCACCTGACCCGAATGATGTCCAACCTCGCTGAAGTTTCCGGTGACATCGATGCTCGGGTCCAGGTCATGGCACGCGAACTGAACCACCCCTACCGGTTCCTCGAGATCGCCCAAATGCTCGACGAAGCGGGTCGGCCGAATGAAGCGATGGAGTGGGCGGAGCGTGGTCTCGACGGCCCGGATGACCTCCCTCCCCACATGCGATCAGACAAGCGCCTCGATGACTTCGCCCTCGAGCGATATCTAGAGCAGGACCGCCCTGACGACATGGTGAGGCTTCTGTGGCGACGCTTCACAGATGTCCCCGAAGTGGCGACGTTCGCACGCCTGAAGCGATGGACCGAGCCCGGTGGTCAGTGGACGTGCGAGCGAGTTCGGGCGCTCGAACTGATGAGGGCTGACGCCACGAAGCGAAGCGCAGCGTCGCAACGGGCCGTATCGAAAGCACAGCAACGGTGGGGTGGCCCCCACCCCAAGCCTGCCTACGAGGATCTCATCGCTGTGCTCGCATTCGACGGAGAGCCCGAAGAGGCGTGGAGGCTGGCCAATGACCACGGCTGCACTCGGGCGATGTGGCACGAACTGGCGAGAGCAAGCGAACACGAACGACCGCTGGATGCCGCGAGGGTCTACGAGGGCGAGATCGATGAGTTGATCGGACGAAAGCAGACGCACACCTACGAGGAAGCTGTTGCTCGACTTGGCCCGCTACGCCGCTTGTACGAAGCCGCAGGTGACATCGACGCGTTCGATGACTTCGTCAAGCGCGTCCGCGTGCGACACAAACAGAAGGTCAAGTTCCTTCGATTGCTGGCCGAGGCTGGCTTCGATGCCGATGGTTGACCTGACGACGGGAAGGTGGCGCGATGAGAGTTTGGGTGGATGGTTGGCAGATGCAGTGCTGCGGTGATGCGTTCGCCACCGGGGAAAGGGTTGAGTGGATGGGGTCCGATCGAGTGGACGCGGAGTTCTTCGGTCAGCTTCTGCCCCCACACGAAGTCGCGGCCATAACACATGCCGAGGAGCGGCACGGCGACGGCGAGGACAGCCTGCTCCACATCGTCGGCACAGTTACTTCAACGCAAGCTGTCTTCTGCCGCTACGAGCCGTCTGCATCGAGCCCGAAGATGCTCGTCCCCGCTCCGCAATCTGGGACCATGGCCATGAGGACGTCTACAACCGGATCGGAAGCTGAACTCGACGACGGTTCGACCTTCCTCGGCTACGTGGTTGACGTCGTTCCCGAAGGAAGCTGAGGCCGTGTCGCTTATCACTGATTTGTCATCAGTTGGGTCCGAAAAGGGGCGATTCTGGGTACTTCTGACAATCACACGATGATGTGTCGGGCGCAGGAGGACCGGGACTGACCAGCACATACAGGAGCTGCATAGCTCTTGGCACCACAGGACCTTCAGGAGTTCAAGTCCCCCTGTGGGGGCCGAATACTCGGCCGTATACGTTGACCTGGGGTTTTGTGTGTCGATGCTCGAGTTCAGCCTCCGCCTTCGGATGGCGCGATGGGCCGGTGTGCATGCAGATCTGCTAACATGAGTGTATGCAGAGTACGAGTGTGCGGATTGATGTCGCGACCCATCGGGAGCTGAAGAGACTTGCTGCTTCTCTGGGTGCCAGCGTGGGGGACACGGTGGCGCTCGCCGTGCGGCGCTTGCGCCAGGACCGGATCGGGGTCGACCTTCGCGATGATCTGAGCGCTGAAGAGGTTGATTGGCTCGATGCTGACTTCGGGTGATGTCGTCGAGTTGGACCTTGGCGTGCCCGCGCCGAGAGAAGCAGGGTTCAATCATCCCGCGGTAGTGGTGACTGCTCAGCGCATCCTGGACGCGGAACCGAGCGTGGTTCAGGTAGTACCGCTCACGTCGACTCTTCGCGGGTTCGCCTCTGAGGTCGAGATTGATGGTGACACTCTCAATGGCCTGGAGCGCACCTCGGCCGCTCAGTGTCAACACATCCGGGCGGTTGCTACCGGTCGCATCGAAGCAACTCGGGGCAACGTAGGGGCGGCTGCTCTAGTGCAGATTCGCGAGGTGCTTGGCCTCATCCTCGACGTCTCCGAATAGATCGCAGGGGTGTCGCGTTGCTAATGCTCTGCTATGGCATCCAGCGCCCTGGAGCGGTAACGGGCGGTAGGGAGCGGATTGGCCGGTCGCCAGATGCCGCTCAGGGGTGCTGGTTACCGCAGGACGATGCCAGATGCCGCCGTGGGGAGGTTCGTTCAAGTCCCCCCTCCGACACTCGATTCGAGCGTTAACCCAGAGAGCAATGTGGTGACCGGTCCGGCAGCATCAGAGGTCGACGACGCGGCGGTCGTTTCTGATGTGGCCGACTCGGCTCCGTCGTATAGCTGGTTGTCCGTCCCGTTCAATGAGGCGGTCTTTGACCGAGCGGCTTCTGAGCGGGGCACGAGCGCGGGCGTGGGTGGTTGTGGCTCAGCGCCTGTTGTCGCGAGGTTCGGCTGGCGTGGTTTGTGGTGGGTCGAGGAGAGGGGTGCTGGTGGTGATGGCGTGGATGAGTTCTTCGGTGCGTTCGGTCATGCCGAGGTCTTTGGTGGAAGGCCAGTGGTCGATCTCGGCTTGGGCGAAGTCGGTCCATCGCTTGATGAGGTCGAAGAGTTCGGTCTGGAAGGTGGCGAAGAGGACCGAGAGGTGAGTTCGTTGGGGGAAGGGGTGTTGGTCGTTGGGGTAGCCGCCGATCACGTCTTGGACTGAGTCGTGGAGTTCTTGGGTGTCGGCGCGGAGCTGGTCGAGTGAGGCGTTGAGATCGTCGAGGGTGCCTTGGTCGGCGAAGAGCAGCCGCAGTAGCGCTTCGGCTTCGAGCTGGGGTGGTGCCGGTGGCGTGGCGGCCCAGTCGGTGAGGGCTTGTCGGCCCGCTTCGGTGATCTCGTAGACGTTGCGGGTGCGATTTCCGATCTGTTCTTTGTAGGTGGTGGCGTAGCCGAGCTCGACCAGCTTCTTGGGTTCGCTGTAGAGCTGACGTTCTGACTTTGGCCAGGCGAAGTGGAGGCTGCGAGCGGCCTGCTGGGTGAGGCTGTAGCCGGTCCATGGCTGTAGGTCGAGGAGAGCGAGAATCGCGTATGAGGTGGTGGTCATGCGGCGAGCCATGTTCTTGACTCTACTGCGAACTTCAGTAGAATGATACTGCAGGTTACAGTAATAGTCGGGATGGGTTGCTTCTCTGAAGGGAAGGTCGTCATGGAAGTAGAGGACTACATCGGGTACGTGGCATCCGAGGGTGAGCTGTTCGCCTCGGCGGCAGAACAAGGCCAACTGGGAGCGGATGTACCGGCCTGTCCGGGTTGGGACATGCGCGAGCTGGTGCGTCACCTCGGTTTCATCCACCTGTGGGCCGCCGGTCATGTGGCGTTTCCTCACCCCGAACCAGACGACGCTGAGGAGCTGGACGATCTCGCCGAGTACTGGTCAGACCTCGCTGGATCGTGGCCCGAGGATGCTGAGCTCGTCAGGTGGTATCGAGACACGAACGCGAATCTGGTTCGCGTCCTGGAGGCTGCGCCGGCCGATCTCGAATGCTTCACCTTCCTGCCGGCACCGTCGCCGCTGGCGATGTGGGCGCGGCGCCAGGCCAGCGAGACCGCCATCCACCGCTTCGACGCCGAGAACGCCCGCGGCATCGTGACCAGGTTCGACCCGGCGCTCGCGGCCGACGCGCTTGACGAGATGCTGTGTGGGTTCGCGCCGCGCCCCCGAGAGCTGGCAATCACCGCCGATCAGCTGATACAGGTCCACGCAGAAGACACCGACGAACATTGGTACCTGACCATCGAACCAGAGAGGATCACCACCTCACGCCACGGCGGCGACGCTGATCTCACACTCAGCGGAACCGCCGCCGCGCTCTACCTGCTGCTATGGAACCGGGCAACCGACTCCAACGTCGCCATGTCCGGCGACCGCGACCTCATGGACCTCTGGCACGACAACGTCCAGATTCGCTGGTCATAGCGGCCACCCGACCCGGAGCGAACCCGAACGAGTCGCAACAGGGCGCCATGTCGACGATGGAAGACCCTTCAGTCAGCCGAGTCATCGCGATCGATGCAGGGTTGGTAGCTGCGCC
>JAAEMS010000078.1 GCA_024225275.1 Actinomycetes bacterium | reverse complement strand
TAGGGGGCACCTGGTGTGGGTGTGGTGGCGAACAGGGGGCCGAGGGGGTCGACGTGTTTGGCGAAGCACAGATCGACGACGCCGCCGGGCTCTTCGTTGGTGGTGTATCCGAAGTCGCCGTGGGCATCGAAGTTGTCGATGGTTACTTCGATGCCTGATTGGCGGGCACAGGCGACGGCGGCATCGAGGGCTTGGCGGAACTCGTCTAGTTCGACGATTCCGTCAGCGATGATGGCTTTGGCGAGGTCACTGGCTGGCATCGGGGCGATGGGCGTGGTCGGGATCCCGGTGCCGGCTGTTGAGGGTGTGCCGGGCTCGGGTTGGCGGAGCAGTATCTCGCGGACGCCCTGGTGGTACCGGTAGTCATCTCGTAGCTCGGCCGCGGTGTCGGGGTCGCGCACTGTCACCAGAAATGAGGTGGGCAGGTCATCAGCGGTGACGTTGTCGATCAGGTCGGGCTCGTCAGCGAATATCTTCTGGAATTCGGCCAGGGTCTGGGTCTGGTCTATGAACTCCACCGATTCGACGCGGGCATCGTCGGCTAAGGCTTCGGCTACAGCGTCTCGGTCGTCGTTTCCGGCTTCGGGCCACAGGAACACGATCAGGTCCACGGACGGGGACCACACGCGGACGCCTACCTGTGCAGGGTCAGTAGCCGGGGTGGCGGTGGCTTGGATGACCGTGGGACCGGTGTCGCGTTGTGTGAACGCGACTGCGGCCGCGCCAATGAGGACGGTGAGGGCCGCGGCCACCGCTATCGCGGGGCGGTGCCGTTGTTCGGGCTGGGCGATCCGGTCGCAGATCTGGGGCCACACATCGGGCGGGTCGAGTTGGTCGAGACTGGCGAACGGGTCGGGTTCTTGATGACTGTCGAGGGTGATCATCGCTGTGGCTCCATGAGTCGGCGGAGGTTGTGCAGTCCGCGGTGGATTTGGACGCGTACTGACCCGGGGGTGGAATCGACGAGCGCGGCGATCTCCTCGGCGGAGAAGCCGCCGACATGACGCAGAACCACGCAGCGGCGTTGGAGCTCACTCAGGTGACTGAGAGCTTCGGCCAGCTCCCAAGCCGGTTCGGGAATAGTGGTGACCGCATCAATTCCTCGGCCGGTTGTGGTCGGGTTGTCGGCCAGGAACCCGCCCGCGATGCGGAACGAGGCCCGCCATACCCAGGCCTCAGGATCACGAATCTGGCGGATTCCTCGGCACAACTGAGCGAACCCTTCTGCTTCGGCCTCGGTCGCTAGGTCGGCGTTGCCGCTCCACACGAACAGGGCCCGCCACAGCCGCTGATGACAGGCCCGGTAGGCGGCCTCCACCCGTCGCATGTCGTCGCGTCTCATCCCTGTGCGCATCATCTGTCCCTACAGGGTCCAAAACCACCCTCACCGTTATCAGCACCCACAACATTTCTTGCGAACGGACTGTCTTGGCCCATCACCGAACCGGCGATCAGGGGCAGGTGGCGGCGGGAATATGGGCTGCTGGTATGGGATAACCGAAGCGGAGTTGGAGGTCGAACCTCTGAGGTCCTGTTGGGGGGAACTCGGCCTGGCTGGCTCAGTCTTGGGATGGGGCAGTCCAGAGCGAGGAGATTGGCGCGGCTGTCAGCCGGTCCCCGAGAGAGACCACCTGAGGGCCCGCGTAGAGAACGATTCCGTTTCGAAATGCTCCCGGTTGGATGTTGTCCATCTGATCACGCATCTTCGCAAGGTGCCGGGCGTCTCTGGCGGCCACGGATGATGAAGCCTTGACTTCGTAGCCGACAGCGGCTCCGCCCGCCTCGATGACTACGTCGACCTCGATATCTCCGTTCCGATCTCGGTAGTGGAACAGACTGGGCTCAAGTTCTGACCTTGCAGCTTGCTTGAGGAGCTCGTTGACGACGAACGTCTCAGTCAGCGGACCTCGTGCCGGATCCGTAGGAGTGGCGAGCGAGTCTTCGTTCTTTCGCATGAGGCTTGCGGCGAGGCCCGTATCGCTGATGTAGACCTTTGACCGGCGCGCTTCCCGCGAAGTGAGGTTCCGCGACCACGCAGGCAGCCGGTGCACCAGGTACATCATCTCCAGAAGTGACAAGTAGCGTTCCACCGTGCGGCGGTCGCTGCCAACGTCCTCAGCGACGTTTGTCGCGACGAACTCGCTGGCCGTTCGAGCTGCAAGCACTCGAAGCAACTTCGGCAGGAGATCCGCGTTTCGCACATCGGCGATCTCTTGGATGTCGCGGGTTGCCATAGACCGCACATAGCTGCCGAACCATCTGCTACGGGAACGACGCGTTGATGCCTTGAGCGGCTCGGGGAAACCCCCGTCGCAGATTCTCGACACGTACGTGTTCATGTCGTCACCCGAACTAGGCAGTTCGAGGAGATCGGCTTGATCCGAGAAGGCCAGGTCGACCAGGCCATCATCAGTGCCGGAGATCTCGCCCTGGGACAGGGGCCACATGGTTAGGAACGAAGCGCGCCCGGCGAGAGACTCGGTGATGTGCGGGACGGTCAGGAAGTTCGCTGACCCGTTCAACAGGAACTGGCCGGGCGCCTCAGTTCGGTCCACCCTTGCCTTGATTGCCCGGATCAGTGCTTCATTCCCCAGCTGTACCTCGTCGATGGCAAGAGGAGCCTCTTGGCTCTCCACGAAGCTGTGAGGATCAGCGAGAGCTGCGGCGCGGGTCGTTTCATCGTCGAGGCGCCGTACCGTGCCTGTTGGCCCGATGACCCGACGTACAACGGTCGTCTTCCCGACCTGACGGGGACCAGTTGCGACAACCACTCTGCTGTCTTCTAGAGCCAACTCAATGTCATGCTTGATGCGGCGTTCGAAATGCACCGGTATCGCTTCCCTGCCAGGCAAGATAGGCCCTTTCGGGCATCTCTAACGGATAAACTGCAGACACTGTAGCGTACAGATCGCAGTAGCTCTCATGCGCCAACCGCAGGCCCCCTAATGCGCAGAGGGCAGTAGTGCTCATGTATGAAACGCAGGCAGCGGAGTGACCACGTGAGCCTGTGCAGGTGGACCACCATGGGGAGCCATCGTGGGCCCCAACCGGTCCGGCGGCTGACTCAGCAGCCGGGGCGCTCCTTGGCCGTGGAATCCGCAGCGGTCGGCGGCAGTGTGACGGCAAGCTTGGCGGAGTTGACGGCAACCCGGGATCGGCAGGCTCGCGCCCAAAGCGTAGGAGACAACCGGCCTGCTCGCTGGCGACACCCTCCCGGCGCTATGGGACGGTGGGTGGCGGGTTATTGGGCGGCGGTTGGGGGATGGTGGGTGTTTCCACGAGTTGGATGGGGCAGCGTGGTCCGGATGCTCGGGTGAGGCGAGCGTCGGCGGTGAGTAGTTCCCAGCCCAGGGCTTCGGTGAGGGCAACGTAGATGGCGTCGTAGGCGGTGACGTTGGCTCGTAGTTCGTAGACGCGGCTCAGCAGGGGTGCTGCGGGGTAGCGGCGAAAGGGAGAGTCGGCGAGGTCGCTGAGGGCGGTGGCGAATCGGCGTGCGGGGATGGTCTTGTCGATCCAGCGTTTGCGGAGAACGGCAGCGGTTTCGATGTCGGCCAGGTCGGGGATGGCGGCGTCGCCGGCGGTTG
>JAAEMS010000077.1 GCA_024225275.1 Actinomycetes bacterium | reverse complement strand
CGACGTCGTTTCTACGGTCGTTCTACGGGTTCTGGCCAGACAGAGGCTCGGGGATCTCGACGAGCCCCGGCCCTACCTGTTCCGCCCAGTGCTCAATGATCAAGAGCACTTCTCGGGCGGCGACGGGCACCGCTGACTGTGACCGACGTTGTGTTCATGCCCGAGGTCGAGCGGCCTGAGGTGTTCGAGGCCGTGCTTGGGCTCCCGGCCCAGCAGCGAGCGGCCACCTACCTCGTCTACTGGGCCGGAACATCCATCACCGAGACAGAAACCTTGATGGGCATCCGGCCGGGGACCGTGAAGCGCTACCTCTACCTGGCCCGCCGCGTTCTGAGAGGAACCCTGCATGGAAGCTGAACCCAACAACGACCCGACCGCTCAAGCCTTCCGTGGTTGAGAGCCGCAGCTGCCATCTCGGCCCTGGCCGGGGTCTTGGCCGCTGGATGGTTGATCTCCCCGGACCCAACCTCACCCACAAACGAGAGTCTCGAGTTCGGAATCGACACCACCCCATCTATCCCCTACACGAGAAGCGCCCCCCATGCGAGCCCCAACGATGCCGCCATCGCCGCCGCGCTCGCCCAGAACCCGGGCCTCGGCGAGCCCCGAGTAACCAGGATGGTCACGATCTTCGCGGACGACACGATGGTCGATCTCCGAGTCGAGGTCCAAGACGATGGTTTCTGTCACCGGTACGGCGTACTCGGCACCATCCACCACGCCCGATCCGGCAAAGAACTACGCGGCGACCTGAGGACAGCCCTCGCGGCCTACGACAGCCAGACGACCCTCGTGCACCGGCCAGACCGTCGCGTTGGCCGCTTGGCGCCCCACACCCTGCGGCTATCAAGTCCCGGTAGCGGTGCTACACCCCGGGCGGGGGTTTGATCAGGACTTGGGTTGGCACCCCATACCGGATTTGAACCCGTGCTACCACCTTGAGAGGGTGACCAGAGCCGTCCGGCCAGATCCAGCGAGTACTGCCGAATACCGTCTGACCAGGGCAAACGTAGTCGGCCAGTCCGGCGAGTTCCAGCCTGTACCGGCTCGTGCCGACGAGCTCATTGGCAACCGGCTACCACATTCGGCGGGTGTGTCGCCTTCCGGCGGGGGCAGCCGGCGCTCAGGTGGCCCCCGCGATGTAGGCGGTCACGACATAGCTGGCGTGCCGGTCGAGCTGGTTAGGGTTCCGGTCATGGCGTTGGTATCGAGGTGGGCGAACCGGAACATGCCTGACACCGTCGAGAGCCGGCGGGCGACCGTGGCCGGTGCCAGGTGCTGGCGTTCCTCCATGTGACGGACCCACACCTCCGTCTGGGGGCGAGTCAGATCGAGAGGGTCGATGTCGACCTGGTGGCACCCGGCCAGATAGCAGCGCAGGTCGGGCTGGTAGTTGGTGCGGGTAGCACCCCGGTAGCGGGCCAAGAACCCGGCCACCGCCAGCCGGGTCCGGTCCACGCCGGCATCGCCGGCTCGCAGCAATTCGGTGGTGTGCATGATGATCTCCCCATGGTTCGGAACCCACAGACCCCACTGATCGGTATAGGGAGCCATCGGCCACGTCCCTGGAGACCCACCTCTGGACGGCTCCACGCACCGAGCACCCCGCGCGCCAACGGCGCTTGTGGGCGCAGGTCTCGCAGATCGATTCGAACTGGCAGTCGAGTTGGGCGGGCCGGTCGCAGTGGCCGTGAGTCCGTGATCGCCGGCCAGTCTCTCAGCCGCCTGGACTCCGCCGGTCAACACCGACTGTCGCTCAGCTGTCCCAGAGGACCTCAAAGACCAGATGCGTGTCGTCTAGACCCTTGAGCTCGACCTCGGTCCCTGCACCGAAGCGCACGTCGTGGTTGCTTGATGCGATCTCTTTGACGATCGAGCTCACCATAATCTGTCCTCCGGAGGCCAGGTTGGCCACCCGGGCCGCCTTGATGACGTGCCAGCCGAACAGGTCGCCGGACGAGTCACTGATTGCCTCTCCGGTGTGCATCCCCATTCTCACGCGGACAATGCTGTCGGGGTCAGCGGCCTCCTCGGCTGTCAAGCGTCGCTGAACGACTACTGCGAACCCGAGAGCACGACGCACGCTGGGGAAGGTCAGCATGAATCCGTCGCCCCGGTTCTTGATCTCCCGGCCACCTGCTCGGGCCACCTCCTGTCGGAACACTTGGTTGTGATGATCGAGCAGCTCGAACCATCTGTCGTCTCCCAATGCACTGGCCCGCTCGGTCGACAATTCAATGTCGGAGAACAAGATGGTCACCGTTTCACCGGCGTCGGAGCGGGGCTGCCAGCCGGTTGAGGCAACTTGGTCGGCAACCAGGTCGATCGACGTGGCCCGCAAGTCCACCCCGTCAACGAGGCTCACCGTGGTAGCTCGACCAGCGTCACCGGGTGATGATGCGAAGGCCTGCTGGTCAACACGAATCGTCGTGTCCCCCAGGGTGAGCAACGCACGAGCGTCAATCTGGGCCGGTTCGGTGAGCCGGTCGCCGTCGATGAACGTTCCGTTGGTCGACCCGAGGTCGGTACACAGCACCTGTCCGTCCTGCGGGCGCAGCTCCAGGTGGCGACGAGATACCTGCGGATCGGCCAGCAGCAGGCCCTCGCAGTCGCGGCCGACCACAATCGGTTCACTCAGCACCAAGCGCAACGACTGCCGTCCTTGCTGGTGGATGACAACCACCGGATCCATGGCTGTCTCTTTACCACAGACCGCGTGTGGTGCCCGGCAAGTCCGTCGTCGCAAGTCAAGCAGCGTTCTGGTATTCGTGTGTGAGTCCGTCGCGTCAGCTGGCTCGAAGCACCGTGAGAGTTGCTGGGGGAGTGTTCGGCGGCTCCTCGATTGGTGTGGGTGGTTGTTGGCCAAGCGACTGGTGTGGTCGGTGCTCGTTGTGGTGAGTGATGTAGCCGACGGTGAGCCGTTCGGGCTGTCGACGGTGAAGAAGCCGCACGCGACAGCGGCCTGGGAGTGCAGGAACTCGGTCCAGGTCACGTCCGAGGGGTTCGGGGAGGGGTTGATGTTGTTGTCGGTGAGGATCTGCCAGACGGTGGTCTTGGCGATCGTGTGTCCGAGCCGGGCGAGTTCGCCTTGGATGCGGCGGTGTCCTCAGGTCGGGTTCTCGGCGGCGAGTCGCACGACCAGCTCGCGCAGCTCGACTGAGGTGGGCGGCCTACCGGTTCGGCGGGGTTGAGGATGGGTCCAGTGTTTGGCGATACGACGACGGTGCCGGCGCAGCAGCGTCTCGGGTGTCACGATCCAGCCCTGCCGCAGCAGGATGGCGGGCATTCGCCCTGGTCAGCACCCACGCGCGACTTTCCGGGCACCACAGGACTGTTATCTCTTCGTTGTCCCGGCCGGGACACTTCTGGCAGGCTGTTCGAGGGGGAAACGATGATGGAGCTACGGGTACTGGGACCCATCGAGGCCACGGCGGGCGACGGGCCGGTAGATCTGGGCGGAGCCCGGCAGGTCAGGGGCCTGGTGGCGCTGGCCGCCGCCGGTCGACCTCTGTCGATCGACGAGCTGGCCGAGCGGGCATGGGACGACGAGGACCGCCCCGCCGACCCCACCGCCGCCGTCCGCATGGCCATCCGGCGCCTGCGAGCCGTTCTCGGTGACGAAGCCATCGCCACCCGTCCCGGCGGCTACGAGCTGGTCGACATCGCCCTCGACAGCAGCCGCTTCGAGGAGCTGGCCCGTGCCGGCCGAGCCGTCGCGGACCCGGTGGCCGCCACCACGGCCCTCCGTCGCGCTCTCGACCTGTGGCGGGGCGCACCGTTCGGCAACCTCGACGACCTCGAGTGGCTCAGGGGTGAGCGGGCCCGTCTCGAGGAGCTGTACCTGTCGACCCTAGAGGCGTGGGTGGACACCAACCTGCAGGTCGGGGCTACCACCGAGATCCTGCCCCAGCTCGAGGGCTCGGTCGCCGATCACCCTCTGCGTGACAAGCTCCGCCGCCAGCTCATGCTCGCTCTGTACCGAGCCGGCCGTCAGGCCGAGGCGCTGCGCGTGTTCCAGGACTATGGGGCCGAGTTGGTCGAAGCCGGTCTCGAGCCTCCGACCGAGACTGTCGAGCTCGAGCGGGGCATCGCCCGATCCGACTCCGAGCTACTCACGCCCGATGACGGCCAGCGCCGGCTCCGTGGCTACCGCATCAGCGAACGCCTGGGAGAGGGTGCCTTCTCGATTGTGTACCGGGGCGCTCAGCCGTCGGTCGACCGGGACGTCGCCATCAAGCAGATCCGGGCCGAGCTGGTCAATCGGCCCGAGTTCATTCGCCGCTTCGAGACCGAGGCCCATCTGGTCGCCAGCCTCGAACACCCCCACATCGTCCCGTTGATCGACTACTGGCGCGAACCCGGTTCTGCCTTCCTGGTCATGCGGCTGCTGCGGGGTGGCAGCCTGGAGACCTCGGTGCTCGACCACCCCTGGTCGCTCGATCGCACCCTCGCCATGGTCGACCAGATCGCCGCCGCCCTGGCCACCGCTCACCGGGCCGGTATCGTCCATCGCGATGTGAAGTCGGCCAACATCCTCCTCGACGAGGACGGCAATGCCTACCTCAGCGACTTCGGCATCGCCCTCGAGGTAGCCGACCCCGAAGCCGCCTTGTCGGCCGGCTCCCCCGCCTATGCCTCGCCTGAGCAGTTGCGCCGGGAACCGGTCGGACCCTCGGCCGACGTGCACGGGCTGGCCATCGCCGTCTACGAGGCCCTGACCGGCCGACTGCCCTTCCCCGACGAGCCCAACCAGGCCGCCCTGCTCCAACGCCAGCTCCACGACCCCATCCCGACGGTCCGGGCCTCGCGGACCGACATCCCCGGCACAGTCGACCAGGTCCTCCAGAAGGCCACGGCCAAGGATCCGGCCGAGCGCTACCAGACGGTCGACGAGTTCGCAGCCGGCCTGCACCAGGCAGCCGCCGGCACCCATCCCGTGGCGGTCACGAGCCGAGGGGCCATTACCACGGTGACCACCGAGGCCCGCAACCCCTACAAGGGCCTCCGGGCCTTCGATGAGGCCGACGACGCCGACTTCGCGGGCCGGTCCCGCCTGGTCGACCAGCTCGCCGACACCATGAGCGCCCAGCGGCTGGTAGCTGTGGTCGGGCCATCAGGTTCGGGCAAGTCGTCGGTCGTGCGGGCCGGGCTGCTCCCCCAGCTCCGCCAGGGGCGGGTGCCCGGGAGCGACGACTGGTTCGTGGTCACCATGCTCCCTGGCGAACGCCCCTTCGAGGAGCTCGAGAACGGCCTGGTCCGCGTGGCCACCGAACCACCCCTCGGCCTGCTCGACCTGCTGACCGACGGCGAGCGCGGCATCGGACGGGCCGTACGTCGCTTCCTGCCCGAGGACGGTCAACTCCTGCTGATCATCGACCAGTTCGAAGAGCTCTTCACCCTCTGCCCCGACGAGGACGAACGCCGCCAGTTCCTCGACGCCTTGGCCTCGGCGGTCACCGAGGAACGGTCACGGCTGCGAGTGGTGCTGACCCTACGGGCCGACTTCTACGACCGCCCCCTCCGCTACGAGTCCATCGGCCGACTGGTGCGCGACGCCACCGTGCCCGTACTGCCCCTGGCCGCCGACGAGCTGGAGCGGGCCATCGTCGATCCCGCCCTCCGGGTGGGCTCCGAGTTCGAACCGGGCCTGGTGTCAGAGATCGTGGCCGACGTATCCGACCAACCCGGCGCCCTGCCCATGCTCCAGTACGCGCTGACCGAGCTGTACGAGCGACGGGTGTCGAGCCTCATGCTGCGCGACACCTACCACGAGCTGGGCGGCGTGTCAGGGGCCCTGGCCCGGCGGGCCGAAGAGCTGGTGGCCGATGCGGACGACGAGGGCCGGGCTGCCGTGCGTCGAGTGTTCGGCCGGCTGGTGTCACTGGGCGAGGGCACCGAGGACACGCGACGGCGGGCCCTGCGATCCGAGCTCGGAGCTGAGGCGGCCGTGGCGACTGCGGTCGAGTCGTTCGGCCGGGCCCGGCTGCTGTCGTTCGACCGCGACCCGGTGTCGCGCGAGCCCACGGTCGAAGTGGCCCACGAGGCCCTGCTGCGGGAGTGGCCCCGTCTACGGGGCTGGCTCGACGAGGACCGCGACGGCCTACGCATCCTGCGCCACCTGAACGCGGCCGCCGGCGAGTGGGACGCAGCCGGGCGGCCAGACTCGGAGCTCTACCGGGGTGGCCGACTCGAAGCAGCCGAGGAGTTTGCCAAGGACCACACGGACGAGCTGACCACCGGGGAAAGGGAGTTCGTGGCGGCCGCAGGAGCGCGGCGAGCGGCCGAGCAAGAGGCCGAACGACAGACGAACCGAAGGCTGCGGTGGCTACTCGTCGGGGTTGGAGTCGTCGCCGGCATCGCCCTGGTGGCGAGCGCGGTGGCCTTCCAACAGCGGGCGAGAGCGAATGACCGGGCCAACGATGCAGAGACCGAGCGCCTGGCCGCAACCGCCCAGGGATTGGCCGGTGAGAACCGCCGGGTCTCTCTACTGTTGGCCGTAGCCACCCACCAACGCTCACCAGGATCGCTCGCCAGCCTCTCCGCACTGCGTGACGCGCTCGCGGAATCCAGCCCACTGGTGGCTCACCTGCGAACCGGTGAGCCCTATCTCGACGTCGAATGGCCGACCTCGGAGCGGATGATCGCTGCTACCGCTACTCGGCTCGAGCTCATCGATCCGGACACGGGG
Source organism: Actinomycetes bacterium (assembly GCA_024225275.1). Lineage (GTDB taxonomy): Bacteria > Actinomycetota > Acidimicrobiia > Acidimicrobiales > JAAEMS01 > JAAEMS01. The sequence continues at coordinate 3,415 of JAAEMS010000077.1, read as the reverse complement.
GAGATCATCGACGAGACAGCTCTCGACTACCCGCCCACACTCCCGGATGGGGTGCGACCGGGCGAGACCATCATGGACGCTACAGGTACCACGTTGGTGGTCGCGTCGGGCGATTCGGCCTTCTCGGTGTTCGACATCAGCAATGGGCTCGATCTCCTGTTCAGCGCGGAGGTGGAGGGAGTCGTCAGTGGAGTGGCGGTGTTCGGCGACGACGAGAACATCGCCATCGGCTCGGAGGGCCAGCGGCTCAGCACCTTCGACCGGTCCGGTGGGGTGCTGTTCCGAAGGGACTTCGGGGAGTTCGAGTCGCTGTTGGACCAGGCCTACGAAGACCTGGGCGACGCCTACCCGTTCTGGTTCGCCCATGTCGAGATCCCGGTCATCACCAGAGTCCACGCTCTCGACGGTGGCCTACTCATCACGACCGGCAACCAGATGATCCGCCTGGACGAGACGGGCACCCAGATCGGCGCACAGGGCCGCGTGGTCCGCTGGCCGTTTGGGGGCGATTCCCCGGCCCCATCGGGGGTGCAATCGCTGCTGCCGACATCTGATGGTGGGGCCGTGCTGACCCAACCCGCAGGGGTGCTCCAACTGAGGCCCGCGGACCTCATGGAGCCGAAGGACAAGCACTACACACTCCAGAACTTGGCCGGGACGTCAACCGATGGAGAAGGGGGCGCGGCCAGCTACACCATGGTCGGCGACAGCCTGTTGGCTCACATGGGTGACGGCTCCTTGATCATCTTCGATCCGCGAACCGGAGGGCGTCTGGGCGACCTGAGCCTCAGTCTGGGGGTGGGCTCGGCGTCCGCGGCATCGCCGGATTCCCCGATTGTGGCACTTGCCCACTCCAGGGGCCTGACCCTGGTGGAGCCAACCGGCGGTGGTGTGATCGCCAGCTCCCTTCCCCGTCGGGACGAGCAGCCAGACCTGTCCATCAGCGAAGCTGGTGAGTTCGTTGCTGCCGGTCCATTTGGCACCCCCGGTCCCACCGATGTCTGGACGCTGACCGGAAGAAGGGCCAAGAACACAACGGAGAGCGTGCGAACAGACGGGGACTTCTACATCGACGTATCTCCTGACTTGCCGGATGATCTCATCGCCAGGGGGCTCGATCCCGTGACCGGCCTGGACACCAGCCGCCTGTACGAATGGGATGGAGATCGCTTCCAAGTCAGCTTCACTTACGTGAACTCGGAGAGCGGCACGGCCTTTCACCTCACAGATCTGTATGGAGCGGCGGCTCGAAGGGAGCCGACGCTCGTAGAAATCTCGGATAGTTCAGATGGGCCATTCGACCTTGAGTCTGCCGAGGAGAAGGGGATAGCCGAGCTGCTCCCACCTCCCGGAACCCCGGACGGCGTGGACATCTCCCTGGTGCGATTCGACCCGGACCTGGAGCGCATCCTGGTAGCCAACGCCATCGGCGCTGCGACCATGTACTCCACCGAGGACTGGGAACCGACCATGACCGACTTCCTCGCCACCCAGAACATCGTTCTCGGCCGCTGGAACGCCGACGGTTCGCTTCTGGCCACAGCCTCCAGCGACGGCATTGTCACCATCCGCAACGGGGAGACCCTCGAGCCCCTGTACGACCTCCTCGGATCCGTTGGCGCGTCGAACAGCTTCGACAACTCCGGCGTGTTGCTCTTCTCCGCGGACAACAATCTGCTGCTCACCAACGTCGACGGGTCGGGCCGCCTGTGGGACCTCGAGTCTCGCCAGCAGATCGGTGGCGCCTTCGCCACCGAGCCCCCATCCAACTCTGGCGTCGGCTACGACGGCCAACTGTTCCGCCTCGTCACCGCCGCCCAGAACAGCGCCTTGGTGTGGAACCTCGACATCGAGTCGTGGCCCGAGATCGCCTGTCAGGCCGCCGGGTCCAACCTCACCCGAGCCGAATGGGAACAGTGGGGCCCCCAAGGCCAGGACTACGCGGCCGTCTGCCCGCAGTACCCGATCGAGGAGTAGACACCCCCACTCAGTCGATGATGAGAGGCACGTCATCGGCAGGGCCGTCGCCCGGTCGGGTCTTCCCACTTCGGGCGCCACTCGATCACCGTTCGAGCCGGTCGGCCACCGGGAAGCCCAACATGCCGTTGTGGGCGAAGACATAGGCGTTGGTGCGCAGGGGATCGCCGGCCACCCCGATCAGGAGGTGCTCGGGCCGGTCGACGATGGGCACCATCCGGTCGGGGTCGTTCGACTCGGCAAAGCGAGGGTCGGCCTTGCGCAGGTTGACGAAATCGACGAGCCGGCGCCGTCCGGGTACAGCTCCCAACGACACCGTTGCGTTGACCGATCGACTGGCGCGGCTGAGAGTCGCTTCGACATCCACGAGCACTACGCCCGGAGCCATCACTTCGATCTCAGACTGGAGCGTGATGGCGTGCTGTGGTCCTGGGCGGTGCCCAAGGGCATGCCCACCGATCCAAGCCGCCACCGACTGGCCGTTCGAGTCGAAGACCATGAGCTGTCCCACCTCGGTTTCCAGGATCCGACACCAGTGCGCCGCGACGGCGAGAACACCGTGCGGGTGCAGATCTGGGACAAAGGCACCTATCGGACCGAGAGTCTCTCGGAGGACAAGTTGGTCGTGGAACCAGTCGGTCAGCGGCTACGAAGCAGGTACGCGATCTTTCGCACCGACGGCCAGAACTGGCTGGTCCACCTCATCGCCCCCACCACGGTTGGCCACGTGGGCGCTCAACCGCGCGAGACCGGACGGACGAGCCCGGTCGCGGTCGGAGCTCGGCACTGCTCTAGTCGAGCAGCTAGCCCCTCAACCGGGTCGCAGCCGGGAGACCCAGCGCCCCTGCCATGGAGTCTCGACCGAGCGCGGGTCACAGATGCGCCGAACCCAATCGACAGCTTCGACCGCCGGAACGCCGGCACCAATCGCCATCACCGCCAGCGCCGTTCCAGTGCGCCCCACGGCCCGCTTCGCACGCCACCTCCACCCGCCCCAGTTCGGCTCGCTCCAACGCCGCCAGCAGAGTCTCCACCCCACCGGCCCGATCCGTGGGCAGCCAGTAGTCGGGCCAGCGAATCCACTCGTGCGGCCAAGCGATTCCCTCTGGGCGCCGCCACCGCAGATACACACCGAAGCCAGGGTCCTCGAAGGGGCCCGGAGCGTGAAGTCCACGACCCCGGATCTTGGCCCCGTTCGGCATCACGACGACACCCGGGCCGTCGGCCCGTACCCCCGAGTTGGTCATCCGGAGTGTCAGCTCCATAGCGTGGCGGGAGAGTCCCTTCGTGGGTGTCCGGTGGCGTGACCTTGACCCCTGCCCCGCGCCAGCATCTCAGCGACACCGGCGAGACAGACCGAGGTCGGAGGTGCCCATGAGCTGGCGTGGTCTCATTGCTGCGGGGGCCCTACTGCTCGTGCTCGGCGGTGTGGGTGGTT
>JAAEMS010000076.1 GCA_024225275.1 Actinomycetes bacterium | reverse complement strand
TCGATGGGGTATACGTGGGACAGGAGGGGCGACACGTCGACCTCGCCGGCGTTGATCCAGTCGAGGGCGGTCTGGAAGGAAACTGCGTCGCCCTCGACCTGGGCGCCGTAGGTGCTCGAGGCCATCAGCTTCTTGCGGAAGAACTTCGAGAAGCTGATGGGCACGCTGTCGTCGCTGTCGGGGAGACCGAACCACATCATCTGGCCCCCCACCCGGGCGACCTCGATGCTCTGGAACAAGGTTTCGCGACGGCCCACCGCCTCGATCACGTAGTCGGCGCCGACCCCGTCGGTCAGGTCCTTCACCGCTTCGACTGTGTCGGACTCGCCGGCGTTGATGGTGATGTCGGCGCCGAAGCTCTCCGAGACGGCCAGACGCGTGTCGGACTTGTCGGCCACGATCACCCGGGCCGCACCCGAGCGCTTCATGACGTAGGCCCAGAACAGGCCGGCCGAGCCCTGGCCGAGCACGACGACGGTTTCGCCGGTGACATCGCGGGGTCGTTGGCGGGCGGCGAAGATCACGGTGCCCAGCTGCTGGGCCATCAGGAGGTGCGGTTCGGGTAGATCACTCTCGGGTAGTGGCAACACGAAGCTGCCGTTCATGCGCTGGTACTCGGCGAAACCGACGTCGGCTCCGGGCACGGGGAAGCACAGAACCCGAGTGCCGACGGCGACACGATCATGGTTCGAAGCGACGACCTCGCCGATGCCCTCGTGGCCCGGGTAGCCGTGGGGGCACGGCAGCTCGTGGCCGATCCCCGCCCCGTGGCACACCACATGGAGGTCGCTGCCACAGATGGAGGCCATCGAGGTGTGGACCAGGATCTCGTCGGCCCCGATGTCGGGTACCGCCGCCTCCTCGCAAACGATCTCGTTGACCCCCAGCATCCGTGCCGCGCGCATCGTTTCAGCCATGTCCGGCAACGTAGCAAGCGGGGGTCGGTAGCGTGAACGGGATGGAGCTGGGGGTGTTCGACGAGGTCGGCGAGCTGGTGAGGTCGATGGCCCCACCGGAGCTGGGCGAGGTGAAGTGGCGAGCCCACCGGCGGGGGGTGAAGGTGTGGTTCGACACCGAGAAGGCCGGCCGCGAACACTTCGAGGCCCAGCAGGTGGCCCGCCGGCACCTCGACGGCACCGACGGCATGGTGATCGAGGTCGGGTTCCACGCCGAGCACGGCGATGAGGCGGCCAACCAGAAGGTAGTCGACCGGCTCCTGGCCGGCCGCGACGGCTGGCACGTCGAGCTGGGCGACGCCGCGGTGGCGGGCCCGTTCCTGGGCAATGACGGCTGGCGTCGACTCAGCGAGACCTGGATCGAACCCGACCTCGACGACCCCGATCTCAGCTTCGAGCTGGGCAGTCGCCTCGTCGACTATGTGGTTGCCCTCGAGGTTCTGCGCCGCGACCAGCGATAGGTGTGGGCACCGACCGATGGTCAAGGCCATCACCACTGGGTTGGTCAGTTGTCGTCGCCCAGGAGTTGGAGCTCACCCACGATGAGCCGGGCTCGCCGCCCATTCCATGTTGTCGAGAACACCGATCCAACCAGCGTCCCACCGCTGGACGTCTCCGTCGGCCGGAACATCGATGGGCTGCCAGTCCAGGCCGTCGGAACTGAGCAAGCTGTCGGTGGGTCGGCCCGACGTCATGACCGTGGCGATCGCTCCGACACCGCCACCGCTCAGGGAAAGCCAGTCGCCCGGGTCGGCGCCCGGGAAGAGCTGTGAGTGGATCGCGAGCTGGGAGTCGATCCGGTGGATGGCGGGTCCGCTGTCATCGTCTGGTCCCCGGGCCACCAGCAGGGTCGAGCCCGAGTCGAGGGCTACGTGGGGCCCCACTGGCGTCAGCTCGGTTGGCCAATCTGGGAACTGTTCCAGCGCTCCATCGGCGGTGACCCGCAAGGGCTGGCTGACCCAGAGGCCGACGGTCACGAGTCCTCGGCCGGCATCGGCGGCGTCGACCCCGAGGGGGCCAACGTCCACGGACAGGATCTGGCGGCCGGTTTCCTCATCGTGGAACTCGACGAGGCCCCCTCGGGTGGTCACAGACAGTGTTGCGGCGACAGGCAATCCGCTGGCTCGGCCTTCGCCGAAGGGGTCGATGAGGCGAAGAGTCCCGTTCTCATCCAGCTCGGGCAGGAGGATTGGGTGGTCGATACCCGCCCCCTCCGGTGGGGGTGTGGCCTCCACGTGCTCGGTCCAATCGACCGAGTACCCCACCTCGCTGAAGACCAACAGCTCCTCACCGACGGGTACGAGCCGAACTCGCTCGCTCCGGTGCAGACCGGGCACCTCGGCCGGTTCATGGCCGAGGTCGACCGTTTCGAGCTCCGATCCAGAGCGGCGTCGGGCCAACCGCTGGTGTCCCGGTTCCTCGCTGAGAACCCACCACTGGTAGCCACCCGCTTGGTAGATCGGGCCGTGGCCCCCGGGTGGAGGGTCGGTCGGCTGCCAGTCGACGCCGTCGGTCGACCGCCACCAGCGTTCGCCGCTCTGGTTCGACCCGTACAACCAGCCGTCGTCGCCCTTGCTGATGCTGAGGGGGAGCGAGCCGGCGTCTCCGTCGAGCACGGTCCAGGAGATGGGGCCGAGCCCGGTTTCGGTGAGGCTGCCGGTCTCGATCGGCGGAGTCCCGGTTCGGGCCGCGGACACCGTTGTGGAGGTGACTGCGGTGTCCGACGGTTGGGGAGGGGCGGTTGTGGCCGGGGCCAGGGGAGGTTCCTCGGCGGCAGGGTCATTGCCAACCGATCGAGCCACCGCGATCGAGCCCAGGACGGTGATCACAAGGGCGGCGACCAGAGCCAGGGATCGCCATCGGGGCTCGCTCACCACCACCACGGTCTTGGTCTGCGTGGCCAGGTGATCGGGGGGCGGTTCGACCCGGAGGGCGGACCGCAGCTCGGCCGGTGTGACCGGCGGACAGTGGTGGTCGAGGTTGGCGCCGTAGCTTTCGAGATGGTCTTCGACGGTGGTCATGAGGGGTCGACCTCCAGGGACTGGCGGAGCTTCTCCAGCCCGCGGTTCAGGTGGTTGCGGACGGTGGAGACGGAGATGTCGAGGAGCTCGGCGATCTCGTCGTAGGTCCACTCGAAGCTGTGGCGGAGAACGACCGCCACCCGCTGGTTCTCGCTGAGCAGGTCCAGAGCCGGTTCGAGCTGGGGTTCCGCCCACGGCTCAGGCCGAGCTGAGCGGGTTCGGTCGGTCAGGCTCGGGGCCAGCCGTTCGACCGGAGCTGGGGTTCGTGGTCGGCAACGAACTCATCGAAGCCGATCTGAGTCGCCACGGGCTGAGTGTCCATCAACCAGGGAAAGGGTCGCCAAGTCCCTTGGGTGTCACATCGCTCACCGAGAAGTTCGGGGTGGGTGGAGGAGGCTAGGAGCGGCCGGTGCGGTCGGCCACATTGGCGTCGCCGCGCTGGGACTTGGCCACGAGGCCGGCCCGGTGCTCATCGAGCTTGGTGGCCAGACCGGCATCGAATACGGCGAGGATCCGGATGGCCATGAGGGCGGCGTTCACCGCTCCGCCGATGGCCATGGTGGCCACGGGCACACCCGAGGGCATCTGGACGATCGACAGGAGGGCATCGATGCCGTCGAGGGCGGTGATGGGCACCGGCACACCGATGACGGGAAGGCGGGTGACCGAGGCGAGCATGCCCGGTAGGTGGGCGGCCCCGCCGGCGGCGGCGATGATCACGTCGTAGCCATCGTCGGCGGCGTCGCGGCCGAAGGCGATCATGGCCTCGGGGTTGCGGTGGGCGGAGACCACCCGGGCCTCGACGTCGACGCCGAAGTCCCTCAGGGTGTCGACCGCCGGCTCCATGGTGGGGAAGTCGGAGTCGCTGCCCATGACCACGGCGACCTTCATGAGGGCTCCTTCGGGGTGTCGAGAGCGGTGGTGACGGCCCAGGCCCGACGTCGGGCCCGTTCGAGGTCATCGTCGCAGATCGTCACGTGCCCGACCTTACGGCCCGGTCGGGGTTCCTTGGCGTAGAGGTGCACACGGGCTCCTGGGTCGAGGGCCAAAGCGTCGGCGAGCAGGTCGCGGGGGTCGCGTAGGGCCTCGCCCCCCACCACATTCACCATCACCGCGTGGGCTGTGGTCAGCGAGGGGTCGCCGAGGGGCAGGTCGAGGACGGCACGCAGGTGGTTCTCGAACTGGGACGTGACACACGCGTCGATGGTGTGATGCCCGGTGTTGTGGGGTCGGACGGCCAGCTCGTTGATGGTGATCTCGTCGCCCACCAGGAACAGCTCGACGGCCAGCAGGCCCACGACGTCGAGCTCGTCGGCAATGCGGGCAACGAGATCAGTGGCGGCCGCGTGGTGTTGGGCCGAGACCTGGGCCGGGGCGATGACCTCGCTGCACATGCCGTCGACCTGGATGGTGGTGACCGGGTCGTAGACCACTGACTCGCCACCGGGCCGGCGAGCCACGATCACGGCCATCTCGGCGTCGAGGGGAAGGAGGGGCTCGATCACGAACCGGCCTCCACCAGCGAAGACCGGGCCGGCGATGGCCATGGCCTCGTCCGACGAGCGCACCACGAACACGCCGCGGCCGTCGTAGCCCCCGCGGGTCAGCTTGAGGACCGCCTGGGGCCACCGGCCGAGGGCGGCAGTGACCTCACCCTCGTCGTTGGCGATCACGAAGTCGGGCCCCGGGAGGCCCGCATCATGGAGGGTCCGGCGCATGACCGACTTGTCGGCCACGACACCCAGGGCCGCGGCGGAGGGTCTCAGGACCCGGCCCTCGGCCTCGAGCGCCAGAGCGGTCTCGAGATCCACGACCTCGTGGTCGAAGGTCACCACGTCGTGGGAGGCCGAGAACCGGCGGAGGGCCTCGGGGTCGGTGGCCTCACCGAACCGGGGCGGCACACCGGCCAGCGGTGCCGGCTCATCGGCGGAGACCGCCAACACGTCGAGCTCGATGGCCAACGCGATGGCCGCCTGGTGCATCATGCGGGCCAGCTGACCGGCCCCCACCACGCCCAGCTTGGAATGGCTCACGAGTTGGCGAGTGACCCGTAGGCGGCCATGAGCACCGATGCGCCGCGGGTGTCGCCGAGAAGGTTCCCCTCCATCCGGTTCATGACGTAGGCGATGCTCATCCGGGCGTCGAGATCGATGACGGCCACCGAGCCGCCCCACCCGCCCCAGGAGAACGAGCGGGGATTGGGCAGGGGCAACCCGACCGAAGGGAGGCCGAAGCCCATGCCGAACCGGGTGTGGGTGCCGAGGACCAGGTCGGTGCCCTCGACGACGTCGGTGAGGGCGGCCTCGACTCCGGCCGGCGACATCACCTCGACCCCGTCGACGGTGCCACCACAGGCCAGCATCGAGTGGACGCGGGCGACCGATCGGGCGTTGCCGAAGCCGCCGGCGGCCGGGATGGTGGCGGCTCGCCATTGGCGGGTCTGGGGCTCGAGCGCGGTGAGGGTGGGGTTGGTGAGCGATCGGGTGCTGATTCCGTCGGGAAGATCAGCCCGACTGGCCGTGAGCTCGGAGGGAGGGATCAGTTCGCCGATCCGTTCGTCGTCGGCCGGACCCACCCCCATCTGGAAGTCGGCGCCGAGGGGTTCGGCGATCTCCTGACGGAAGAAGGTGTCGATGTCGCGCCCATCGACCCGCCGGACGATCTCACCCTGGAGGTATCCCTGGGTGACGGCGTGGTAGCCGGGCGCTGATCCTGGCTCCCACCACGGGGCCTGGGCGGCCAGCCGCTCGACGATGCGGTCCCAGTCGTAGAGGTCGGGGATGGTCGTGGGCAGCTCGAAGCCCGATAGCCCGGCGGCGTGACCCATCACGTGGGCTACGGTCACGCCCTCCTTGCCGGCGGCCGCGAACTCGGGCCAGTAGGTGGCTACCGGTGCCTGGAGATCGAGGGCTCCCCGGTCAGCGAGAAGCAGCACACAGGTGGCGGCCATGGTCTTGGTGGTCGAGTAGACGTTGACGATGGTGTCGCGCTCCCACTCCTGGGCGGGACCAGCCCAGCCACCCCAGAGGTCGACCACCACCTCACCGTCGACGGTGACCGAGGCGCTGGCGCCCGAATGTTGGTCGAGCTCCTGGTCGATGGTGATGCCGTCGGCGAGGGCATCGTGAACAGCCGTGAAGCGCTCGTCGCAGTGACCGTGAATCTCCATGGCAGCGATCCTAGGTTGCCTAAAGGACGCCGGCGTAGGCCACGTCGACCAGGCTCTGGCCCCGACTGTCCTCGGAACCGCCCGGGGCCATGCGGTTGGGCACATAGGCCACCAGCAGGGCCTGGTCGGGGTCGATCACGACGAGGGAACCACCCCAACCACCCCAGCTCAGGGCCTCGGGATTGGGGCTGAACGGGGCGTCGGGGGAGGGCAGGGAGAATCCGGCCCCGAACCGGATGTGTTCCTCGAGGATGAGATCCACCCCGTCGCTCCTCACCTGCTGGGCGGCCCCGACGGTGGCATCGGAGATCAGCTGACGACCGTCGAGCGACCGCCCGGCCAGGGCCAGAGGGCTGAGCACCTGGGCGACCGAGCGGGCGTTGCCGAAGCCTCCGGCCGCGGGCAGGAGGGCGCGGCGCCATTCGGCCGTCGCCGGTTCTGTGCCGGTGAACCGGGGGTTGGCCACCGTGCGCCCGGCCACGCTGTGGGGGTCGAGGCCGGTCACATCGACGACTTCGGGTGGGGGGAGGAGCTCGCCGATCTCTGGGCGAACAGGGTCGTCGAGGCGGATGTGGCAGTTGGCGCCCGCCGGCCCGGCAATCTCGTCGCGGAAGAACTGGTCGACGGTGCGACCGTCGACCCTCCACACGATCTCGCCCAACAGGAAACCCTGGGTCACCGGGTGATAGCCCGATCGGGAGCCCGGTTCCCACCAGGGAGGCTGAGCGGCCAACCCACTGACCACGGCCTCCCAGTCGTAGAGATCAATGACACCCACTCTTCGATCGAAGCCGGACAGGCCCGACGTGTGGCTCATGACCTGACCGACCGTCACGGCCTCCTTGCCGCTGGCGGCAAACTCGGGCCAATGGTCGGCCACCGTGTCGTCGAGACCGAGCAGGCCCCGGTCGGCCAACACCAGGACCGACAGGAAGGTGAAGGTCTTGGTGGTGGACCACAGCCCCACGATCGTTTCGGCGGTCCATGGCCGTCCTTCGCTGTCGGCATCGCCCGCCCACAGGTCGACCACCAGCTCGCCGTCGTGGACCACTGCCACCGAACCACCCCGCTCGGTGCCGGCCTCGAACGGCTCGTCGAAGATCATCTCGACCAGCGAGAAGCGGGGATCGCAGTGTCCATCAGCCACGGCGGGACAATAGCGGCAGCGTTCGTGCCTGCTCGTGGCAGTCTGGGCGGGCATGACCTCAGCTGCCCGCCCTCACCTCGTCGCCTCGGATCTCGATGGCACTCTCCTGGCCCCGGATGGCCAGGTGTCGGAACGCACCACTCTGGTGCTGCGCCAGGTTCGGGCCGCTGGAGTCGAGGTGGTGGCGGCCACCGGTCGGAGCCATCGGACCGCGGGCCCCCGTCTGGAACCAACTGGTGCAGTTCGGTGGGCGGTGTGCTCCAACGGAGCGTCGCTCTACGACGTCGAAGCCGACGAGGTGGTGCTGGTCAACCCGTTCCCCGGCGAGGTGACCGACGCAGTGTTCGGTTCGATCCGCGAGCTGGTACCGGGCTGTGGGCTCGGCTGGGAGACCACCGGAGGGTTCGACTTCGATCCGGCCTTCCACGAGCTCCGACCTCAGTTCTCGGCCAACCGAACCACCCTCGACCTGCCCCGCCAGGCCACCCCCGGAACCATCGATGTATTGAAGGTGATGCTCGTACACCCCGAATTGGTCAGTGACGAGTTGCTGGCCGAGGTCACACCCCACCTCCCCGAGGGGGTCTACGCCACTTGCTCGGGTGCCCAGTTCATCGAGCTGATGGCCGAGGGGGTCGACAAGGCCGCCGGGTTGGCCCACCTGTGTGAACGGCTCGGGATCGAATCGGCGGCGGTCGTGGCCTTCGGCGACCAGCTCAACGATCTGCCGATGTTGGCCTGGGCCGGGCGCGGGGTGGCCATGGCCAACGCCCACCCCGAGGTGCTCAGTGCCACTGACCACCGGGCCGAGCACCACGCCGAAGACGGCGTCGCCACCCACCTCGAAGCCCTCCTCGACCTCACCTGACCCATTCCGATCTCGAGGCGGATTGCTTCGTCGGTGACGCGATCGGCCTCATGTTCGGGATGGGGTGGGAGGGGTCAGCGGTCGGCGGGGGCGACCACGTCGAAACCGAGGGCGACGGCCGCGGGGATCTGGCGACGGTCGAAGGTCACGAAACGTACCGGTTGGGGGAGGCGGTGGGCGGCGGCAAGGTGGATGGCGTCGACCATGCGCACCCGGTAGGTCGTGCCGATCTCGACGGCGCGGGCCAGGCACCGGTCGTCG
>JAAEMS010000075.1 GCA_024225275.1 Actinomycetes bacterium | reverse complement strand
TGGTGGTCCGTTGGTTGGTGGTGGCGGTGGCGGAGACGTTCTCGATCGTCGCAGAGATCTGATTGGTGCCCGAGGACGCGCTCTGGACTCTGCGACCGATCTCGGCGCTCGTGGCCGATTGCTCTTCGAGTGCGGTGGCGATCACGATGGAGATGTCGTTCATGGAGCCGACCATTTCGCAGATCTGTTCGTTGGCCTCCACTGCCTCGGCCATGTCTTCTTGAATGCCACGGATGTTCTCGGATATCTCTTCTGTGGCAGTGGCGGTTTGGTTGGCCAGCTGTTTGACTTCGTCGGCCACGACGGTGAACCCCTTGCCTGCCGCGCCGGCTCGGGCCGCTTCGATCGTTGCGTTGAGGGCCAGCAGATTGGTCTGCTCGGCGATCGAACTGATGACGGCGACGACCTTGCCGATCCGGTCGCCGGATTCGCTGAGCTTGGAAATGACCGTTGAATTGCGACCGGCAGCCTGAACCGCCCGATCGGCCATCTCCGACGCCGAGGCAGTGTGGGATGCCACATCCGAGAACGAGGCATCCATTTCCACGATCGCGGCGGCTACCGAACCAACCTCAGAGGTCACCTCTTGGCTGGTGGCGGCGGCTTCACTGGCCTGGGTGGAGACATCGACGGCGCTGCTGCTGAGCGAGGTCGATACTCTGCTCAACTCCTGGGCCGAGCTGGACAGATGCTCCGATTCCGTCTTGAGGTCGTCCACCATGACCCGAAGGGAATTGACCATCGTCGAGAAGGAGACACCGATCTCCCCAGGGACATCACTGTCCAGTATGGGGGATGCGAGATCCTTGTTGGCCACCGCGCTGGCTTGGGAGGCGATCGTGTTGAGCAGGGTCGGGTGATCGGAGACGGCGCTGAATGATGCCGCCACCTGCCCGACTTCGTCCCGGGCCTGGATCTCCAAGGGTTCTCCGCTGGTATCTCCTTCCGCCAAGAGGGTGCCGCGGTCGACGATACGCCGGAGTTGCCGCACGAGACCCCACAACGTCAGCACGCCGAACAGGGTGGAGAAGATGATGATGATCGCCGCCATGGTCAATGATCGGTACAGCGCCGCCCGGGCGTCAACGGCGACCCGGTCGGAGGTCTGGGCGATGTGATCTGCCTGGAAGTCCTCGACCTCCTTCAACAGGTTGATGCGGCTGGTCATGGTGTCGAACCAGGAGCCACCGTCGACTCCGAAGCCGCCCACTCCGTTGTTGATCGCAACGGCCTCGAGGCGAGCAACTTCAGCCACCAACGGATCGCTCTGCTTCTCCTCGAACACCCCCAGGGCGGATGGGTTGGCGATGTCCTGGAACAGGCCAAGGTAGGCCTCTTGGGCGGCGATCAATGTCACGACGGTCACCAGCTGTCCAGGGGCGAACTCGTCGGAGGCGAACGCAGCAGCGAGCTGAGCACGTTCCACACCCGTCTTCTCCTTGGCGTTCAGGAACGCCAGATAGGCGATACTGTCGCCCCTCAGCTCGGCGTTGGAGCTCGCCGAGGCCACCGCGGCAATCCCATCGAGGAACCGTCCGTTCATCATCGTGAAATAGGTGATGACCTCAGAGGTCTCCGCTGAGAGGGACAGGGCCTCGGCCCGTATCGTGTCCAGCTGCCCGAGATCCCTCACCGCCGGTTCCAGCCCAGTCACGACCTCAGGGGGAAGCTCATCGCTGTGCTCCTGGAGAAAGGCCACGAACTCGGCCCGAGGTCCGTCGGTTGTCGCTTGTTGTGCTTGCGTTTCGCTCTGGAACCTCTGGCCCGCAGACCCCATGTAGACCGCGCTTGCACCCCGTTCCTTCTGGGTTTCGTGCAACAAGTTGCCGGTCTTCACCGATAGCTCGACCAATAGCTGGAGATCTTCTGCTTCACCAGCCTCGGCCCGCCGCTCCGCGGCCCCCGACACCGCAAACACCGTCATACCGACCATGGGAACCAGCAGAAGCACCCACAATTTGATCTTCAGTGGCACCCGGCTCATGACCCCTCCCCTTGCGGAATCGCGTACACCATTGGACAAGTATCGGGTCGATTGTCTGAGCCATGAGCGATGATGAAGGACTCGATCAGAGCCCAGCTGAACGGGTCGGCTCGGTCAGGAAGAATGCCCCTCGGAAGTGCCCGGTGATGGGGCTGCATGGATCTTGACCGGCCGCGTCTGCTGAACGCTCGAGCCGGCCGCCGGACCGAGCGGGACGATGCCAAAGGTTCTACAGGCTGTGATGCAGGGCCTGGGGAGTCATCGAGGTCCAAACCTGGCGGTCCGTTGGTTTGATACCTGCCGGGTTCGGTCTCGCCCTACTCAGCGCCGGGATGGGCGTTGGTGCCGCCCAGAGCGGAGACCGCCGCGGGCCTCTCGATGCCGTGGCGCAGGTTGGCCGAGGGCTGGGGCTCGCCCCAGGCGGTGTGAAGGGGCACCACACCGGCCCAGTAGTCCGACTCCATCACGTCGGGTTCGTCGATGGGGTCACCGCTGCGGACCTTGGCCGATGACTCGGTCAGGGGCACGGTGAGCACCATCGTCTGCCTGAGGTCCGCATCGGTGGGGGGCATGGCGGTGTCCCAGATGGGCGCGATGTGGTCGTTGATGGTCTTGAGGGCTGCCATCTTCTCGTCGTCGTCATCGATGCGGGTGGCCTCACCGCGGATGACCACCGACCGGTAGTTCACCGAGTTGTGCAAAGGGGTGCGGGCCACCACCAGGCCGTCCAGGATCGATACGGTCACGCACACATCTGTCGAGCGGCCGGCTCGCATCATGGCATTGGCCACACCACCGTGGATGAGGATCTCGTTGCCGCGGACGCCATAGGCCATGGGCAACACGATGGGCCCGTCAGGGGTGGTGACTCCGACGTGGGCGAAGAGTCCGGCGTCGAGAACCGCCCTCACGTCATCCGGGGCGTAGCGCCCCCGATCGACCCCCCGCTTGAGGGTGGTGCGTTCCGACGGGGCGCTGTGGTTGGTCATGGCCAGCTCTTCCAGTAATGTACCGATACAAAATGTGCATGTGAGGTTACATTATCGCCATGAGCAAGGGTTCGGCAACAGAGATAGGTCTGGCCATCGAGCGTGCCATCGCCCGGGGCGACCTGCCCGCGGGGCATCGGCTCCCCTCGGTGCGCTCTCACTCCGACGAGTTGGGCGTGGCCCCGGGCACCGTGGCCGCGGCCTACAAGCAGCTCGCCGAGGCCGGGCTCATCATTGCAGGGCGTGGTCGTCAGGGCACCCGGGTAGCCCCCCGTTCAGCGCCGGCAGTGGGGGCGGCCACCGTCTACCGCAGGGTGGCCACCGGCCAGGTCGACGCCCAGCACGGTTCCCCTGACCCCGCCTTCCTGCCCGACCTCTCGGCCGCACTGGCCCACGGAGCCGCGGTGGCGGCCACCAGCTACGGCGCGCCCATCGTCCTTGACGGGTTGGCCGAAGCGGCCTCCCGCCAGTTCCGGGCCGACGGAGTGGCCGCCGACGCCCTGATGGTCACCAATGGTTCGATGGACGCAGTGGAACGCATCCTGAGGGCCCATGCGCTCAAGCCGGGCGACCGGGTAGGGGTCGAGGATCCGGGCCACATTCCCGTCCACCAACTGGTCCGTAGCGCCGGACTGGTCCTTGTCCCCCTCCCCGTCGACGACGAGGGCATCACCCCTGAAGGGCTCGCGCTCGCCCTGAATGACCGGCTGGCCGCTCTCGTCATCACCCCGCGGGCCCAGAACCCGACGGGCGCCGCCCTCAGCCAGGCTCGGGCCGAACAGCTCGGCGCCCTCCTGGTTGACCGTCCCGAAGTGGTGGTCGTGCACGACGATCATGCCGGCCCGGTCGCGGGCCCGGAGTACCACGAGGTACCGGTCCCTGGGCCCCATTGGGTGACCGTCCGGTCGATGGGCAAGTCGCTGGGCCCCGACCTGCGGATCGCGTTGCTGGCCGGCGACCGCGACACCATGGACCGGGTCTCCACCGGATTCGGCAACGGGCCCGGTTGGGTGAGCCACATCCTCCAGGGCGCCGTCAGCCATCTCCTCGCCGACCCTGCCACCGGCATCCTGATCGACCGGGCGGCTACCACCTACGGCCACCGCCGCGACCGGCTGATCGCCGCACTGGCCGACAGAGGGGTGGCGGCCCGGGGCCGATCCGGTTTCAACGTCTGGGTGCCCGACGTCAACGAGCAGGCCACGGTCGATGCTGCCCGCGACGCGGGGCTCGCCATCTTGGCCGGCGACCCTTGGCGGGTGAGGTCGGGTTCAGCGGTACGCATCACCGCCAGCCGCCTGGGTGACGACCAGATCGACGCGGCGGCTGAAGCGGTGGCCAGCGCCAACCGGCCGGGCACCCGGCGGGCGGCCTCGGCCTGATTGGTTGGCTAGCCAAGCAGGGCGGAGATCTCGGCCCCGGCCTCGCTCAGCCTCTCTTCGGCCCGCTGCCTCGATGAGTCGATGTCGAGGTGGTCGGTGACCGGCTCGACCACCTCTATGTAGGCCTTGATCTTGGGTTCGGTGCCGCTGGGGCGCACGATCACCCGGGTGTCGTCGGCGTACACCAGCACCAGTCCGGGAGTGGCGGCGAAGTGCCGGCCGGCTGACAAATCCTCGGCCGAAACCAGGGCACTGCCCCCGAGCTCGGCCGGGGGTGACGCCAGTGCCCGCTCCATGGTCTCGTCCATCAGTCGCGCCGCGCCGGACCCGTCGTAGCGGACCGATACCGGAGCGGTCAGGTGGGTGCCGTGGGCGACGGCGAGCCGATCGAGGCGGTCCCAGACGGTCTCGCCCGAAGCCCGGGCCTCGGCCACCATTTCGGCGGCGACCAGGGCCGCGGAGATGCCGTCCTTGTCGCGGACGATCCCGCCCACCGAGTAGCCGATGGCCTCCTCGTATCCCAGGAGGTACTGCTTCTCCGGCGCCTCCACCATGGGGCGGGCCACCCATTTGAAGCCGGTCAGCGTCGTTACCGAGGTGACGCCCTCGGCCCCGGCCATCCGCGACAGGAGGCGACTGGACACCAGGGAGTTTGCGACCAGGCGGTGGGCCCCCGAGGTGTGGCGGATCAGATGGTCGGCCAGCAGGACCCCCAGCTGGTCGCCGGAAAGGGCGATGAACGCCGACCCTTCCCGGTTCGGCACGGCGATGGCCAGGCGGTCGGCGTCGGGGTCGTTGGCCAGGACGACATCAGCTGATTCCCGGGCCGCCAGGGCCAGGGCGAGGTCCAGTGCGCCCGGCTCCTCGGGGTTCGGGAAGGCCACGGTGGGAAAGTCGGGGTCGGGCGCGAACTGCTCGACCACCACCGCCGGTGCGGGGAAGCCGGCCCGCTCGAAGGCGGCCAGCAGGTGGTCGCCGCCCACGCCGTGCATGGCCGTGTAGACCGACCGTACCTCGCGATGCTCGGTGAGCAGAACATGCTGGATGGCTTCGAGGTGCTCGTGAGCCACCTCGTCGTCCAGTCCGATCACGCCCGTCTCGGCCACTTCGATGGGTGTGCTCGCCGCGGCCACGGTGTCGATCGCAGCCGCGATCTGGGTGTCGGCCGGCGCGACCAACTGGATGCCGTCGCCCAGGTACAGCTTGTAGCCGTTGTCGGCCGGTGGATTGTGCGAGGCGGTCACCATGACGCCGGCATCGGCCCCCTGGCTGAGTACGGCCCGAGCCAGAACGGGGGTGGGCAGGGGGCGGGGAAGGAGCAGTGCTCGTCCGCCGCGCGCCCCAATCACCCCGGCGGTGTCCCGGGCGAACTGGGCCGAGCCGTAACGGGCGTCGAAGCCGACGACGACCGTTGGGGTGGAAAGCCCCTGCGCGGCCAGCCAGTCCATGAGACCGGCCGTGGTCTGGCGTACGACCAGGCTGTTCATGCGTTGGGGTCCGGGGCCGAGAGCGGCCCGCAAACCGGCGGTGCCGAACGCCAGCCGCCCGTCGAACAGGCGGTCCAGGGTGACGAGGTCGCCGGCGGCCAACAGCTCCGCGAGCTCTGCCCGGGTACTGGGGTCAGGGTCGAGGTCGATCCAGTTCTGAACTCGATCGGTCAGGTCGCTCACGTGCCCAACGCCTCCAATACCCGGTCCGGGGTCAACGGGAATGAATCGAACCACATGCCGGTGGCGTCGTGTAGGGCGGCCACCAAGGCGGGGGCGTACCCCATCATTGGCATCTCGGCCATGCCCCGAGCGCCCCAAGGCCCGATGGGGTCGGGCAGTTCGAGCACCAGGCTGTCGATCGTCGTGGGGACGTCACCGATGCCGGGGATGAGGTAGGTGCTCAGGCGAGGGTTCAGTACCCGGCCGTCAGCTACATGGAGGTTCTCGCTGAGGGTGTAGCCGTGGGCCTGGACTACCCCGCCCTCGATCTGGCCCACCAACAGGCTGGGATTGATGACCCGACCGACGTCGTGGGTACTGACCACCCGGTCGATCACGATGTGACCGGTGTCGCGATCGACGGTCAGCTCCACGAACTGGGCTACGTAGCCGTAGCTGAAGTTCGGTACACAGACACCGGTGTCAGGATCGAGAGCTTCGGTGGGCGGCGGCACATACCGGAAGTGGCCTATGGCGGGCCGATCACCGTTCCGCCAGGCCTTGTCGGCCTCCTCGGCTGCGCCCAGGATCGAGTTGCCCGCCATCCAGGTCAGGCGGGAGGCCGAAGCTGAGCCCGAGTCACCCGACGAGGCGGTGTCGGAAAAGTCACCCCTCACCGCGTCGAGGGGAAGGCCGGTGGCCTCGGCTGCCATTTGGAGGAAGGCGGTGTGGGCGCCTTGCCCCACCTCGGCCCCGGCGTGGTGGACCTCAGCCGAGGTGGGTGACGTGTCGTCGGGCCCTCCGTGGAGCACGATGCCGGCCTCGCACCGTTCGGGGAAACCGAACGAGAAGCCGACGTTCTTGTACGAGCAGGCGAACCCTCGCCCCCTCAGCAGTGCCGTCGGCTCGGCCGGGAGGCTGGCGAACGGACTGAACGAAGATTGGTGAGGTGAGGCGGTTGCGGCTTCGGCCGCGCAGGCGTTGATGACCTCGGTCAGGGTCACGCCGTCGGGCAGGGGAGTCTGGGTGATCCCGATGCTGCCGTCCCGCACCGCATTGATGCGCCGGATCTCGATCGGATCCATGTCCAGGGCCTCGGCCAGCTTGTTCATCTGGGCTTCGGCCGCGAACGACCCCTGCGGGCCGCCGAAGCCTCGGAAGGCGCCGGCGGGAACCGAGTGGGTGTAGACCGCGTGACTGTCGATGTGTGCGTTGGGAACTTCGTAGGGGCCGGCCTGGGCCAGGTGACAGTTCCCCAGGACCTTGTTCGAGGTGTAGTTGTAGGCGCCCGCGTCGAGCCAGGCCTCGCTCTGGACGGCCACGATCTTCCCATCGGCGTCCGCGCCCCAGCGGGTCTCGATGCGGCCTCGGTGGCGCTTGTGGTGGCCCAGGATCGACTCTTCGCGCGACCAGGTGGTGGTGACGGGACGGTGCTCGCCGATCTGGTGAAGGCGGTAGGCGGCCAGGGCCAGCACGATCTGGACGGACACGTCCTCGCGCCCCCCGAAAGCCCCACCGATCGGCGGGTAGATGACCCGGACCTGCTCCTCGTCGAGGTCGAGGGCCTTGGCGATCTGAAGCCGATCCTCGTGGGCCCACTGGCCGGCGACCTCAACGGTGACCCGACCCTGTTCGTCGACATGGGCCAGTCCGGCTTCGGGCTGTAGATAAGCGTGCTCCTGATGGGGCAGCTCGTAGGTGCTCTCGACGATGACGGCGGCCGCGGCCCAACCGGCGTCCATGTCGCCCTTGCGGATGCGATGGCCGTAGTAGGCGTTGGTGTCCAGGCCGTTCTCCGGATGGATGAGAGGGGCGTCGGAGGCGAGAGCGGCATCGAGGTCGGGAGCGAGGGGCAGGTCCTCCCAGTCGGCCTCGATCGCCGCGGCAGCCTCCTGGGCCGCCTTGGGGGTCTCGGCCACCACCACGGCCAGGTGGTCGGCCTCCCAACGGCTGATGTCGGAGGGCACCTCGCTGTGGCCAGTGGTATCCAGGCCGATCAGTACCGGCTGGTCATCGAGGGTGAGGCCGTAGACGTTGACGGGGACATCAGCTGAGGTGAACACCGCCACCACCCCCGGGCTCGCTTCGGCTGCCGCGGTTTCGAGGCGGAGCAGGCGAGCATGGGGGCGATTGGTGAACACCACCTTCAGGTGGAGAGCGTCGGCGGGTGCCCGGTCGCCGGGGTAGCGGGCCTGCCCGGTCACCTTGGCCCGAGCATCGATCCGGGGCGCGTCGGCCCCCACGGCCGTTCCTGCGGGACTCGCCTTCGCCTGGTTCGGCTTCGGGCTTCGCTCCGTACCGCTCACGAGCTCTCTCCCGCCTGCTGGATGGCCGCGTGGATGGCGTTGTATCCGGTGCACCGACAGAGGTTCCCGGCGAGGGCAGCGGTCACCTGGCGTCGGTCGGGGTCGGGGATCTCCTCGAGTAGCTTCACCGATGCCATCACCAGCCCCGGCGTGCAGAATCCGCACTGGACGGCGGCGCAGTCGACGAACGCCTCCTGGATGGGATGGAGCACGTCATCGGTGGCCAGCCCCTCGATGGTCACGACCTCGGCCCCTTGGGCCCGCCCGGCCGGTACCAGGCACGCCATGACCGCAGCCCCGTCGAGATGCACGGTGCAGGCCCCGCACTCGCCCTCGGCGCACCCTTCCTTCACCCCGGTGAGTCCAGCCTCGTCGCGCAACCAGTCGAGGAGGTTGGACGATGCAGCACCAGCGGCGGTGACCGTTCGACCGTTCACGCTGGCCGTGACCGGGGTTCCGTCGTCGATGCTGGCCTCGCCGTGATTCGGGTAGCTGCCGTCGAACCCCGAGCCCCAGAGCAGGGGTGGGTGATCAGGCCAGGTGGCGAGCTCTTCTCCCCGGGCCAGCGCGCCGAGCGCCCGGCGAGCCATGGTGCCCACCACGTCAGATCGGTACCGGGCGGGGGCCCGCAGGTCATCGATGGGGGTTGACGCGTCCACGACGGCCCGGGCCGCGGCCTCGATCTCAGCGGCCCCGAGGGTTCGACTGACCAGGGCTGCTCGAGCCTCGGGAACCAGGATCACGGTTGGGGCCACGCTCCCGACCGCGATGCGGGAGTCGGTGACCGTGTCGCCGTCGAACTCGACGACTGCGGCCAGGTGCACCACGGAGATGGCCTGAGCCCGGCGTAGGCCCAGCTTCACGAACACACCGCGGGCGTGGGCGCCGAGTCGGGGGACGATGATCCGGGTCACGAGCTCACCAGGGTTGAGCGCGGTGGCGCGGAACCCGGTGAAGAACTGGTCGAGGGGGAGGGTTCGGCGGCCGGACGCCGAGGTCAGCTCGACCGACGCCCCCAGGGCCAAGAGCGCGGAGATGGTGTCGTTGGCCGGGCTGGCGGTGACGATGTTGCCGGCCACGGTGGCCCGATTGCGGAGCTGGGGCGAGCCAACCTCGTGGCAGGCCTGGGCCAGGGGAGTGGCCTCGGTGCGACAGATCTCCGAGGCCACGACCTGGTTGTGGGTGACCAGGGGGCCGAGGCCGATGCTCTGGTCGTCCACGACGATCTCGTCGAGCCCGGGGATCCGGCCCAGGTCGACCAGAACGTCGACGCCGGGACGGGCCCCACGGTCGAGCTCGACCAGAAGGTCGGTTCCGCCGGCCACCGGGCGGGCCCGGTGGCCGTACTCGCCCAACAGATCGAGGGCCCGGGCCAGGCTGGTCGGAGCCTCATAGAGGCTGATGGATTGCCCGGCCCGCTGGATTTCGTGGAGCTCGTGGCTGCCGCTGGACTCATTCGTCACGGCCATGACGCTACCGGTCGGCCGTTGGCCACGGGGGGAAAGCCTGCGACGCGTCGCTATCCCTGCGTGGGAAGCGGTGGTGGCGCGTCATCAGCCTCAGTTCGTGCCGGTGTCGCGGAGCAGGAGGGGAGCACCGGTCTCGTTGATGATGGTCGCGGAGCCGGAGTTGCCTTCACACCGGCCATGATCAGGGGCGGGTCGAAGCTCGCCTGGGACAGCCAGTTGGTGCCGCCGCCCCCCACGTCGTCGCCGTTGGGGGCGGTGAGCACGAACAGCCCGTGGTTGATCACCCCAGGGCAGGCTTCTTCTGATCAGCATCCATCCCGGACCTTCTGTGTTCATGGTTCGCCTCATCATCGCTCATCCGGGAGCTGTCGGGCGGCGAGCAGTGCGGTGAAGGCCACTACCGCCGCCACCAACCACACCCGGTCGAACCGGTCGGCGGCTCCCCCGCCGCGCCCGTCGGCGATGGGCGCGGTGATGGCGGCCATCAGTGGACTCGGGGTGATGCCCAGGCCGGCCCCACCCGCGAGTAGCCCCAGACCCGCGAGAGGAAGAGCACATTGTTCAGGTTCATGGCCGAGAACCCGGCCATGAACAGGAGGACGACGACCAGGGCCACGACGGTCCGACGATCGCCCCACCCCCATTGGCCGCTCTGGGCGAACCCGACGGCCAACGATCCGACCGCGATGGCGCTGATCACGATGCCCAGGATGTCGGGAAGTCCTTCGCCGTTGCTGACGATGTTCTCCTCGATCCACGCCCAACCGGCAAGCAGGGCCAGGATGCATAACGGGAGGTTCAGCCAGAACACCCAGCGCCACCCCATCTCGTCGACGATGAGCCAACCCACGGCCGGCCCGGTTGCGGCGGCCACCGCGCCAATGGCACCCCAGAGCCCGATGACCGTCGACCGACGACTGCCGGGAAGGATGGTGAGGAGCAGGGCCAGGCAAGGGGGGGTGACGAGGGCGGCGCCGATGCTCTGACCCACCCGGGCCCCGATGAGTACAGCGGGCGTCCACGCCACCGCTCCCATCGCCGATGTCACGACGTACACGACCAGGCCGGAGAGGAGCACCCGCCGGCGGCCGTAGGTGTCGGCGATGCGACCGGCCGCCATCAACACCGCGGTGGTGACTGTGGTGTAGCCGGTGAGCACCCAGCCCAGGGTGGCGGTGGAGGTGTCGTCGAATTCCTCGACCAGGGCGTCGAAGGCGCCGGCCAGAACAGCCAAGGACACCCACGCCTGGCGGTCGATGGCAGGAGCGGTCATCCGAACTTCCGGGCCCGCTCCTTGACTGTGATCGTCGCGATGGGGTCATCGACCTCGTACAGGATCCTGTTTGGTGCGCTCATCGGGGCGAACCTACCCGTCCCTGTTGGCATCCTCCGGAGGGGACAGCCGGGCTAGCCGGCTGGCAATGTTCCGCTGGAGATCAGGCGGCGTGTGCCCCGGCACCGCGGTTGAGCGGGTTTTCTCACCTTTTCTGGTCGCGGTGTCACGGATTGGGCCGGTCGGTGGCGTCATAGGTGTTGTGGAACAGGTTGACGATGTGGGTGTCACTGCCCAGTTCTCATCACCTCAAATCCACACTTGGACTACAGAATCAACAACAGAGCAAAGGAGAGTTTCGACATGAATCTTCAAATGCGGGGAAGGAAGTCTGACACGACTTTCGGTACATCAAAGCACATCATTGCTGGAGGGGTCACGGCGGTTGCTTTGCTCATTGGGGGTCTAGCGGTGGCAGCTTCCGGCTCTGACCGTGCCACCAACGGGTCTGGACCAGCCAATGCCGGCCCAGTTGAAGCCGACGAAACAACCGAGCCGACTGAACCCACGGCGGAGCCATCGACCACGGCCCCGACCACGGCCCCGACCACGGCCCCCGCTCCAGTAGCCGATGTCGTGGACGATGA
>JAAEMS010000074.1 GCA_024225275.1 Actinomycetes bacterium | reverse complement strand
GCTGGGCGGGTCGATCGTGGGTAGCCACGCCGCGGAGTTGATCTCGGTTCTCGCCGTCGCGGTCACGGCCGGACTGAGCGTGAACGACCTCCGGGAATGCATCTTCGTCCACCCCACACTGGCCGAGGCGCTCACCGAAGCCGCCGAGTGACCTCCGCCGGCGGGTCGTTTCGCGACCCCGACAGCCGGGTCCATCGGGTTGATGGTCGCATCATCAGGGTTCTCTCCGCGGCCGGCCGCGCCGGGTATGACCTACTGAGCTCCTCGGGTGTACTCGACCGGTTGATCGACTCTGGTTTGGTGGTGGGCACCAGCGAGATCCCGCTCGACGGTCTCGAGGTCGAGCCCCCACCGGGGTCCGCGGGCTGGGATCTGGCGCTCGAGCACGAGCTGGTGCCGATGATCTCCTACGCCCACGAGTGGAGCTTCGAACAACTCAGAGCGGCCGCCATTGTCCACCTCGACGTGGTTGAAGCCGCCCTGGCAGCAGGAGTCACGACCGCTGACGGCTCCACGGCCAATATCCAGTTCATGGGCTGCCGTCCCGTCTTCATCGACGTTGGGAGCCTGGTGCCGGCCCGTCCCGGCCAACCCTGGCCCGGTTATCGCCAGTTCTGTCGCCAGTTCGTGTTCCCCCTCTTGCTCAGCGCCCGCATCGGGGTCAGCCACCGGCCATGGCTACGGGGTGATCCCGAAGGGCCCACACCCACCGACATGACCCGCCTGCTCGGCAAGCGTCGCCTCCACGACCGTGACGTGCTGACCCATGTGCGGCTCCACGCCTGGGCCGAACGCAAGGTGTCGGGCCCGGGTGGCGAGGTCGAGGCGGTGGCGGGCGACATCGACCTCCAGACCCCGGTGGTCAGGAAGCTCCGACACACCATCGAGGCCCTCCCCGCCCCGGACCTGACATCGGTGTGGGACGGCTACGGGTCACGTTCGCACTACGACTCGGCCGGCCTGGAAGCCAAGGAGCGCTTCGTTGCCGACGTGCTGAGCGAGCTACAACCATGCCGGGTGGCCGACCTGGGGGCCAACGACGGACACTTCTCGCTCCTGGCTTCAGCCGCGGGGGCCTTGGTGGCCGCCATCGACGCCGACGAGGTGGTCGTGGGCTCCGTGTTCGAACGTGAGAGGGCCCGGGACGGGTCCACCGTCCTTCCCCTGGTCGCCAACCTGTCCGACCCCGACCCGACTCTGGGATGGCGGGCGAACGAGCGGGCCCCCCTTCTCGATCGGGTCCAACCCGACCTGGTGCTGGCCCTGGCGGTGGTCCATCACCTGGTGATCTCAGCCAATCTGCCGCTCGAGTCGGTGGTCGACTGGCTGGCCGATCTGGACGCGGCGGTGGTGCTCGAGGTACCCCACCGCGACGACCCGATGGTCCAGGGTCTCCTGGCGGCCAAGGATCGGCCCGATTCGTTCCGCTACGACCTCACCGCCGCGGAGTCTGAGCTGACCCGCCGGTTCACCGTGGCCCGCCGACTCGAGCTCCCTGGTGCCACCCGCACCCTGTTCTGGTGTCGGTGAGGGGCGACTCCAACACCTTGCGGGGAACGGCCTGGACTGTCGTCTCCTCGTTGTAACAGGGCACCACGACGGAGAGGCAAGCGCCGGCGGCCAGCCCCTGATCACCGAGGTGTATTGCGAACAGGTAACGTTTCGTCATGGACGCAAACGTGGAACAAGTGTGGTCAAGAGCCGGGGCCAGCCAACCGACCATTCCTTCATGAGACGCGCTCGCAGAATTGGCATCATCGGCTTGACCCTCGCCCTCCTTGCCCCCCTGGCCCCCGCCGGTACCCCGCTCGTCGCCCCCGCCTCGGCGTCTGGCGGTGCAGCCTTCGAGGTTGCGTTCGGGAACTCGGGGCCCACCCGGTACCCGACGGTCGGTCAGGTGACCCGGTCGAGCTCGCCCACGATTGCCGACATCAACGGCGACGGTGAGAACGACATCGTGATCGGGCACCAGGACGGAATGCTGAGGGTCTTCGACGCCGACGGTGGGACGATCTGGGAGAAGCCGGCGGTACTCGATGGCCGGCCCGGTTGTGCGGGCTCTCCCCCCGGCCTTGGGACCGCGATCGACTCGACCCCCACCGTGGCCGACCTCGATGGCAACGGGACGATGGAGATCATCGTCGGGGTGGGCTCGACCTGGGTGCCCGACCAGCCCGGCGGCCTCGTCGTGTTCAACAACGACGGGTCCAAGCGCTGGGACTTCCAGGGCATCGACGAGCAGGACATCTGGGCCGACATCCAGGTCCTCGACGGCTACTGCGAGGGCACATACTCGACCCCTGCGGTGGGCGACATCGACGGCGACGGGTACAAGGACATCGTCTTCGGCAGCTGGGATCTGCGCATCTATGCGCTCGACCGCAATGGCGACATGATCCCCGGCTTCCCTTACAAGCACGGTGACACCGTGTGGTCATCTCCCGCCCTGTATGACTCCGACGGTGACGGTCGCGACGAGATCTTCATCGGCGGCGACATGGGCTACGACCCGTTCGAGCAATGGACCGGTGGCATCTACCGGGCCCTCGACTGGCAGGCCGGTCGGGTGGTGCAGATGTGGAAGGCCCGCAGCGAAGAGGTCTACGCCTCGAGCTCGGCCATAGGTGACATCGACAACGACGGCCGCATGGAGATCGTCATCGGCTCGGGCGAGTACTTCCACAGTGTCTACAACAGCGCCCAAGGCGACAATATGCGGGTCTGGGCATACAACATCGAGGACGGGTCGCCGGTCGCCGGCTGGCCGGTGACAACCGGGGGAACGGTCTTCAGCTCGCCGGCCATCGGTGACCTCGACGGTGACGGCAAGGAGGACGATGTCGTCATCGGGTCCAACGACACCAAGCTGTGGGCCTTCCGTGGTGATGGCTCCGTGCTGTGGTCGAAGGCCCTGGCGGACTCGGTTCAGGCGGTCCCGCCCGGCCAGATCCAGGCGCCGCCGATCATCGCCGACCTCGACGGCAACGGTACCCAGGACGTCGCCGTGGGTACGGCGTTCGCCATGTTCTTCGTGCGCGGTTCCGACGGCGCCCAGCTCCAGACTGCCATCCCCCGCATCAGCTTCGGCAACGCTCCGGCCGTGGGAAACTTCGGGTCCGAGGGGTGGCAGGTCGTGGCCGCCGGCTTCCAACCTGGCACCACCAGTGGCTCCTGGATCACCAAGCTCTGGGCCTTCTCGATCCCCACCCCCGGGTCGACCCCCGACTGGCCTCACTGGCGCAAGAACAGCGACGCCACCGCCGCCCCCGACGGTTCGTACACCATCCCCGCGGCCACCGACGGCTACTGGATGGTCGAAGAGGACGGCGCCGTCTACGGCTTCGGGGGTGTCTCGACCATGAGCCCCGGCCTGCCCCCGTTCGGCCACAAGGCTCTGAGCCTCGACACCACCCCCGACG
>JAAEMS010000073.1 GCA_024225275.1 Actinomycetes bacterium | reverse complement strand
TGACCCCTGCTTGTCTGTTTGGGACCGCTGTTTGGGTTTGTTCGAGACCATCAGGATGCGGGTGCCGCCCATACCGTACGGGTACGCCCACCCTCTGGTCGGGCGCCGGAATCACCAGATGGGCAGACGCGATCATCGGCGCTCTGGGGGCCAGCACTCTCGTGGTGGACTCCTCGGTCGAAGGGCTTCTCCACGCCCCGAGCTGCCCCGAGCTGCCCCGGCCCGTCAACGTCCAGCTCGCGGATGGCGCACACATCGCCTTCGCCCACCGCGCACTTGTGGAACACGGCCTCGAGAGAGTCGATCTACTCACCTTCGATGCGCCCGACCAGCACCTGAGCCCTCCCGGTCTGTACGGCTAGGAAGGCACCGTAGTAACGGGCTAGTGAGCGGGGGTATCTGCTCCGAGCCAGCCGGTGACCTCGGCCGCGATCCCCACGGCGTCGAGCCCGAGCTCGGACAGGATCGCGTCGGGCTTGCCATGGGGGATGTATGACAGTGGAGTGCCCATCACCCGGACGGGTGGGACCTTTCCTGCCTGGCCGAGATCAGCGATCCGGGCGGCGATGGCGGCACCCACACCCCCCTCGCGGACTCCGTCCTCGATGGTGACCACGAGGTGGTGGCGGGCCGCGTCGTCGAGCATGTCCTGGTCGAGAGGTACGACGACACGAGGGTCCCAGATGGTGACCTCGTAGCCGGCATCGGACAAGAGGTCAGCTGCCCCTTCGGCGTAGTCGACCATCTTTCCGACCCCAATGAGGCAGGCATCGCGAGTGCCTTCGCGGATCTTCCGCGCGGCCAGACCGGATCCGACCTCGTCGGGGCCAACGTGACGGGCAGCGGTCTTGGCCCACCGGATGGCCACCGGACCGTCGGTGACCTCCCAGGCATCGCGCATCATCTGGCGCATCTCCTGGTAGCTCGACGGGGCGAACATCGTCATGCCCGGCACCTTGGTGAGCAGCGCCATGTCGAGGACACCATGGTGCGAGGCACCGTCGTCGCCGGTGATGCCGGCCCGGTCGAGGCAGAACATCACCGACTGGCCGTGGAGGCCGACATCGAGGTTGACCTGATCGAAGGCCCGGGTGAGGAAGGTGGAGTAGAGGGCGATGACCGGGCGAAGGCCACCCATTGCCATCCCGGCCGCGGCGGTGACCGCGTGCTGTTCGGCGATACCCACATCGATCACCCGATCGGGGTGCTTCTCCATCAGGGGGAGGAGCCCGGTGGAGTCGGGCATGGCCGCGGTGATGGCCACCAACTCGGGGTGTTCGTCGGCCAGCTGGACCAGGGAGTCGCTGAACGCTGCGGTGTAGGTGCCGGGCTTCACCTCCCCCATGTCGTGCATGTTCTTGATCTGGTCGTTCTCGGCGGGAGCGTGGCCCCGACCCTTCTGGGTGAGTACATGCACCACGACCGGGCCCTCGAACTCGCGGGCGCTCTCGAGGGCCAGCTCGACTTCGCCAATGTCATGACCGTCAAACGGTCCCAAGTAGCGGATGCCGAGGTTCTCGAAGAACGCTGGGGGCTCCCACATCTGGCGGACGGCCGCCTTCGAGGCGCTGATGCCACGCTCGAAGAGATCGCCGACCCACGGCACGTTCTCGGCCAAGCCCTCGAGGCGGGCCTGCCGGCGCATGTACACCGGGTTCGACCGGATCTTCACCAGGCTCTCGGAGAGGCGGGAGACCGTGGGGGCGTAGCTGCGACCGTTGTCGTTCAGGATGATGGTGACGTCGGCGTCGGAGTGGCCCAGGTTGTTGAGCCCCTCGAATGCCATGCCGCCGGTGAGGGATCCGTCGCCAATGATGGCCAGGATCCGCCGACCGTCGCCGCCGGGCGCAGCTTGAGCGATGGCCAGCCCGTGGGCGTAGCTCAGCGCGGTCGAGGCGTGGCTGTTCTCGATCCAGTCGTGGTCGGATTCGTCGCGGCTGGGATAGCCGGACATTCCACCGGCACTACGCAGACCCTCGAAGTCCGATTGGCGACCGGTGAGCAGTTTGTGCACGTAGGCCTGGTGGCCGGTGTCCCACAAGAAGATGTCGCGCGGTGAGTCGAAGACCCGGTGGAGGGCGACCGTGAGCTCGACCACGCCCAGGTTGGACCCTAGGTGGCCGCCGGTGCGCGACACCGTTTCGACGATGAACTCCCGGATCTCGGCACAGAGTTGGCTGAGCTCGGGTTCGTCGAGTCTGCGCAGGTCTGCCGGGCAGGTGATGCGATTGAGCAACTGGGCCACGGACAAACCCTAGGCCGAGTGGGGTGGGGTTGGGGTAGGCGGAGCGTGAGAATCTTGTGCAAACACCACTCTGGGGCGGTTCCGGAGCCGCCATTGGGCTACCCGTTCGGCGGCCAGCCGCCCGAGCCCATACCCCACGATCACGATCAGAGCCCCACCCAGGGCATCGATCCAGTAGTGGTTGGCCGTGACCACCACCGCGAACAATGTGGCCACCGGGTAGAGCGCCATGAGGGCCCTGGCCCACCATCTCCGAAGGTAGAGGTAGAGCACGCCCGTGCACCAGATGGCCCAGCCGAGGTGAAGGCTCGGCATGGCTGCGTACTGGTTGGAGATCGACTGCATCGTGCCCGAGTCGAACGACCAGAGGCCCCCGATCTCCACCGCGGTGTCAACGAAGTCGTACTCGGTCTGAACGCAGCCGCCGAAGGTGCCGCAATCCTCGATGAGCCGCGGTGGCATCAGGGGGAACAGGCTGAAGCCGGCCAGGGCGAGGGCGGTGGCGAAGGCCAGGGTGTTGCGCCAGATCCGATAGCGGTGGTTGAACCGTTTGTAGGCCCAGAAGAGGGCTCCACCGGTGACCACGAAATGGAAGGTGCCGTAGAAGAGGTTCCAGAATTGGATGAACCGGGTGTTGTTGATGAAGCGGGCTTGGAGGCCGGGTTCGAAGAACAGCCCCATGCTCTCCTCGAGGTCGATCACCGTCCACGCGTTGTCGAGTGCCGTCTCAGGTGACACCGCGGCACTGCCGAACTGGTTCCGGATCGCCGAGTAGATGAGATAGAACGCGGCGATGAACAGGATCTCCAGCCACCACCGGTTGGGGTGGAGGTCTCGGGGGTCGTCGAAGAGGTCCGGCAAGTCCATCTCGGTGGCCGCATCCGTGGTCACCTCTTGCCGCCCCGGCCGCCGAGGGCCAGCTGGGGAACCCCGACGAGGCTCACGGTCAGTGTGAGGAGGTGGAGGGTGAGGCCGAAAGCGATGGCTCGTTCGTCGGCGACCCCGAGGGGGCTGAGGAAGATGACAAGGGTGGTCTCGCGGATCCCGAGCCCGCCGATCCCGATGGGAAGCACCTGGAGAATGAGGACAGCAGGGAAGAAGGCCAGCATGAACGTGAGGCCGGCCTCGTCGATGTCGAGGGCCTGTGCCGCACAGAAGGCGGCCAGGATCAGCATCCCCTGGTAGGCCGCGCCGGCCGACAGGATGGTGATGGGTGCCGTGCGGCGATTTCGGATACGCACGATGCCCAGATGGATGGCAGTGAGCGATCGGCGCCACCCCTGGCCGTGCACGAGCCGTCGGCCCAGGGTCTCGTTGGCCCCCAGTACGAAGATGCCGGCCAGGATCACCAGGGTGACCACCGCGGTCAGGCCGGCGAGTCGGGTGGGCCACCCCAGACCGCGGAAGCCGCTGTTCACCCCCAGCCCCACGATGGTGAACAGGGGAAGGACGATCCAGCCGGTCAGCCGTTCGAGGATCACACTGGCGAAGCTGGTGTGGGGGTCACCATTGTCGCGGGCCAGCCGTCTCACCCTCAGTACGTCGCCCCCGATAGTGGTGGGCAAGACGTTGGAGATGACCTGGCCGGCGAACGTGTGAGAGATCAGACGACTCAGGCGAGCCGGCCGGTCGAGACTGGCCAACACCTGTTGCCACCGCAGGGCAGCCAACCCGAAGGCGGCGAAGGTGAGGGCGGCGGCCAGTGCCAGCCAGCGACCGTTGTCACTCGACCACTCGGGCAGGAGCTCAGCGGTCTCGAAGTCCTGGATGCGCACCGCCAAGAAGGCAAGCAGGGCGGCGCTGATCAACAACCGGAGGGGGAGTGCCCACCAGCGCGATCGCGCCCCCGACTGATCTTCCAGGTCGGGGGGCGGGGCGGGCGACGAATCGCTGATGAGTGAGTCCATCATCGGTGGCTGGCGGCGGCCGAGAGCCCGCGTAGACTCACTGGTCTAGCGGGTCTTGGCCAGGAACTGCTCGATATCGACGACAACACGGGTGACCCTGCCGGCGGCCACCAGGCAGCGGCCCTCGTGGGCGGCCACGGTGAAGATGAGCTTGCGCCCCGCCATCTTCTCGAGCTTGGCCTCGGCCACCACCTCGGCGCCGACGGCGGAAGGCATCACATGGTCGAGGCGGACCTGCACCCCCACTGATGTGGTGCCGTCGGGCAGCCGACCCTGGAGGGCCTGGTGGGTGGCCTCCTCACAGAGGGCGATGATGCGTGGGGTGGCCAGAACGGCCACGTCACCGGAGCCGTAGGCCACCGCAGTGTCAGCGTTGGTCACCACCAGCTTGGCGTCGCCGGTCAGACCCTGTTCCAAGTCCACACCCCTACGATAGGAGTCTGCGCACCCACGTCACCAGTCATGAGCCCATAGCGCGACCAAGGGAGACCACCACGTGATCGAACGAGACGTACTCGAACGGGTACTGGGCGAGGCCATGGCGAGGGGGGGTCGCTTCGCCGAAGTCTTCGCTGAAGACGTCCGAACCACAGGGGCGGTTCTCGACGACGGCAAGGTCGAGGACCTCTCCAGCGGCCGCGACAGGGGGGTGGGCCTGCGGGTCGTCTCGGGCGACACCACCGGCTTCGCCCACACGTCCGACCTGTCCGAGACTGGTCTCCTCCACGCCGCCCGCACCGCCGCGGCTGCCGCCTCGAAGGGAGGTGGGGGCACGGTCCAGGTCGCGCTCGACGAGCAGTCGGCGCCCGCGCCCAACCGGGTGGCCACGGACCCCGGAGGCGTGGCCAAGGCCACCAAGGTCGAGCTGCTACGTCAGGCAGATGAGGCCGCCCGCGAGGCCGAGACCGTGGTCTCCCAGGTGATGGCTCGCTACGGCGACAGTCGCCGACAGATCCTGGTGGCCAACTCTGACGGTCTCCTCGCCACCGACGATCAGATCAAGACCAGCTTCTCGGTGGCCTGCGTGGCTGAGGGTGATGTCGGCCTGCAGACCGGTCATCGGTCGGTGGGTCACACCATCGGATTCGAGCTGTTCGACCGCTACGACGTCCAGGAGCTCGCCCGCGATGCGGCCCGGGTGGCCGCGCTGAAGCTCGAAGCCCGTCCCGCCCCATCGGGCTCGATGCCAGTCGTGATCGGCCCGGGTTCGGGCGGTGTCCTCTTCCACGAGGCCTGCGGTCACGGCCTCGAGGCCGATCTGGTCCGCAAGGGGGCTTCGGTGTTCGCCAACCG
The DNA here is from genome assembly GCA_024225275.1 of Actinomycetes bacterium. Taxonomy (GTDB): domain Bacteria; phylum Actinomycetota; class Acidimicrobiia; order Acidimicrobiales; family JAAEMS01; genus JAAEMS01. Next base: position 11,794 of record JAAEMS010000073.1, on the reverse strand, counting down.
CATCGGCGAGCAGGTGGCCACCCCGCTGGTCACGATCATCGACGACGGTACCGTGCCCGGCGAGTGGGGCTGTTTCGCCGTCGACGACGAGGGTCGGCCCGCCCAGCGCAATGTGCTCATCGAAGACGGCTACCTCGTCGACTACATGTGGGATGGCCTGAGGGCCGACCAGGAGGGTCGTCCCTCGTCGGGCAACGGCCGGCGCCAGACCTACCGTCATCTACCCATGGTCCGCATGACCAACACCTACCTGCCCGGCGGCCAGGACGATCCGGCCGACATCATCGCCGGGACCGAGAACGGGGTGTACGTGGCCACCCTGGGCGGCGGCCAGGTCAACACGGCCACCGGCGACTTCGTGTTCGGCATGACCGAGGCCTACCTCATCGAGAACGGTGAGATCACGGCCCCCATTCGCGAGGGAAATCTCATCGGCAGCGGCCCCGACACCCTCACCCGCATCGATGCCCTGGGCGACGACTTCGCCTGGGGGCCGCCTGGTATGTGTGGCAAGGACGGCCAGGGTGTGCCAGTCGGCGACGGTGTGCCGACGCTTCGGGTCACGAGCCTCACGATCGGCGGTACCGCAGCGTGAGTGACGTACCCGATCTCGATGCTCTGGCCAACGGCCTGTTGGACCGTGCGCCCACCGATGCCGATATCGAGGTGGCGGTCGGCTGGAGTCGGTCCACCACCGTCAAGGCGTTCGAACAGGAGGTCGAGGAGCTCATCTCGGCCGAGTCGTACGGCGTGTCGGTTCGCGTCATCCGCGACGGCCGGGTCGGGTTTGCCCACGCCGGCTCGGTCGACGAGGAGATCCTGGTTGAGACCCTCGAGGAGGCGGCCGCCAACGTCGAGTTCGGGGAGCCCGATGAGTTCGCGGGCCTGGCCGAGCCCGACGGCGTCGACGCGGTGCCCATCCACCACTGGAACGAAGCCATCGTCAACCTCGACCCGGCTCGCAAGATCGAGCTGGCCCTGTCCCTCGAGCGTGCCACCGCCGGCGCCCACGAGCACGTCACTGGCGTACGCACCGCCACCTTCGGCGACTCGGCCAGCCAGATCGCGGTGGTCTCGAGCCGCGGTCTCCGGGCCTTCAGTCGTGCCACCAGCGCTCACCTGGCGGTCAGTGCCCTGGCCACCGATGGCGACCAGACCCAGATCGCCGATTGGCAAGATGTCAGCCGCGACCCCGACACCCTCGACCCCGAAGAGGTCGGTGCCGTCGCGGCCGACCGGGCGGTGCGCATGCTTGGGGCCGAGCAGGCCGCCACCCAGAAAGTCTCACTCCTGCTCGAGCCCCGGATGGCGGCCACCCTCCTGGGCATCATGGCCGGCACCCTGACTGGCGACCGGGTGGTCAAGGGCCGCTCGCCGTTCGCCGATCGGGTGGGTGAGCGGGTGGCCAGCCCCCTGTTGGCTCTGGCCGACGATCCCACCGACAGCCGCTCGATCGGCGCCGACGCGTGGGACGGTGAGGGCCTGGCTTGCCGCCGGAACCCCCTCCTCGAGGCCGGAGTGCTCCAGCGCTTCCTGCACGACAGCTACACCGGTCGCCGTTCGGGCTCCGGTTCCACCGGCTCGGCCGTCCGTGGCTCGCGCAGCATGCCCAACCCAGGGGTCCAGGTCTTGGTGGTCGAGCCCGGAGTGGGCGGCCACGACGATCTGCGCGGTGGTATTGAGCAGGGCCTCCTGGTCCAGTCGATGGTCGGGCTCCATTCGGGCGTCAACCCGGTGTCGGGTGACTTCTCGGTGGGAGCCGAGGGCCTCATGATCCGCAACGGTGAGCTCGCCGAACCAGTGCGCGAGGTCACCATCGCGTCAACCCTCCAGCGTCTCCTGCTGGATATCAGCGCGGTGGGCGCTGACCAGGAATGGTTGCCGGGCGGGCCGGGTGTGCCCAGCATCGTGATCGGCGACGTGTCGCTCAGCGGCTCCTGACCGGCCAAACTGTCTCTCCGTGAGCCTGGGCCTTCCTCAATGAGCACAGATACGGCGGTTGAGCGTCACCCCCACCTGGCCCAGAAGCTCCCCGAGGGGTGGGTTCGGGTCGACATGCACAGTCACACGATGTGGTCGGGCGACTCCACCACCACCCCCGAGGAGATGCACGCAGCGGTGGTCGACGCCGGGATCGACGTTCTGTGCATCACCGACCACAACGCCATCAAAGGGGCTCAAGAGCTCTCCGACCAGCTTCCGTGTCGGGTGATCATCGGCGAGGAGCTTCGGACCGGACCCGGTGAGATCATCGGGCTGTTCCTCAGCGAACGGGTGCCGTTCGGGATCGGCCCCGACGAGGCTGCCCGCGCCATCCGCGACCAGGGCGGCATCGTCTATGTACCCCACCCCTTCGATCCCATGCGCAACAACCTGCGCGAGTCCGAGCTGCGCCAGATCGTCGACGAGGGTCTTGTGCACGCCATCGAGGCCTACAACTCCAAGACTTCTCTCCAGTCTCTCAATCAGCAGGCCGCTGACTTCGCGGTCGAGTACGGGCTGTTGGCTGGAGCCGGATCCGACGCCCACGTCCCCGAAGCCATTGGCGCCGCCTACGTCGAGATGCCCGACTTCGACGGCCCCACCGAGTTCCTCGATTCGCTGGCCCAAGGCCGCATCGTCGGCCATCACTTCGACCGGGCCCGGGTCTGGCGCCCCCGCATCGTCCCCAGCACCAGGGCCGAGTAGGGCTGTTCCTGATCCTGCCCGCGAGCGGAGCCACCAGAGACGGCAATGACTCGACTGATGGCACCCACGGCCCTCACCCGATCCGCCGTCACCCGAAAATGGGCGAGTTGGGTGCGGCCACCGGTCGTAAGTCTCCCGAGAAGCCGCTGCTTCGGGGCGTTAGAGCCAGCCGGCGCCCAGGGCGGCGAAGGTGGCCAGGCCGACGGCAATCCGGTAGTAGCCGAACACGTTCAGGCTGCGCTGCTCGAGCCAGCTGACCATCCACCTCACGGCGATGACCGCCGACACGAAGGCGACGGCCAGGCCGAGCAAGGGAGTGGCCACGCCGAAGGTGTCGATGAGGCCGCTGCCGTGCCGGAGCCCCTCGTAGGCGGTGGCGGCCGACAGGGTGATCAGGCCGAGGAGGAAGCTGAACTCCACTGCGGCCCGCAGGGAGAGGCCCACCAGGACACCAGCGACGATCGTGGTGAGGCTGCGGCTGACGCCGGGCCACATGGAGATGGCCTGGAGGCCACCGATGGCCAGGGCCTGTCGGGTCGTGATGGCGTCGAACTCGATGCCGGCCCGTTCGAGCACCCGGGCCCTGGTCAGGCCGAGGATGCCCAGCCCGCCCACCAGCCAGGCGGCGGCGATGGGACCCACGCCGAAGAGATGGTCGCGGACGAAGCCCTGGATGAACAACCCGATGATCGCGGTGGGGATGAAGGCCACGATGACCGCCATCGCCACCGTGCGCCCCTCGTCGCTGCGCCCCAGCACGCCGTCGATCATCTGACGGATACGACCCCAGTAGAGGAAGACAACGGCGAGGATGGCGCCGGCCTGGATGCAGATGGCGTAGGTCTCGAGGGCGAGGTCGGCCTCCTCGGTGCCACCCAGACCGAGGATCTCCTGGGCTACGAGGAGGTGGCCGGTCGAGCTGACCGGCAGGTACTCGGTGAGCCCCTCGACCAGGCCCAGCACGATGGCGGCGAAGGCCGAGAGGCCGATCGCGTCGCTCCCTCCGGTGGCATCGACAGCTCCGGCCGGACCATCGACGGCGACGATCAGCAGCACCAGCGCGCCGACCAGGGCGAACAGGGCGGGGGGGGAGAGGCGTTGGCTGGACATCTGGTCCGATGATCGCATCCGCCAGGAGTGAGGGAGGTGACCCATGGGTGTCATGTCGGCGGGGCGAGCACCACCTTGACCACCCCGGTGGCCAGGAACTCGATGACCGTCGCAGCGAGATGCGCCGGCACCACGACGGTGACCGCTTGCTCGGTTGTCTCCAGTACGACCGCCCCCGCGGCCACTGTCTCGGTCATCGCCTGTTCTCCCAGGGCGAAGGTGGCCACCACATCGACGGTGGCGCCTGCCACCAGGGGAGGTCGGACTGCGTCGAGGGGGATGGCCACGGCCCGTTCGCTGGGGTCGAGAGTCGAGCCGGGGCCGGGCCCGTTCGGGGCCAGCCGGCTCTGGGTGATCACCTCACCGGGCGCCAGGTCGACGAGTGTCCGCGCTCCCTCCGGTGACGCGGCAATCGGCGTATCGGGTAGGTCGGCCACCCGTCGGATCTCCCAGCGAACGTCGGCCGGATCGATGAGGGTGCGGGCCGGCACCGGGCCCACCAGGACCGGCACCCGCTCAACGGTGCCTCCGGGGCCGCCTGAGGGGGTGACCAGCGGGGTGAGCAGGAAGAGCAGCGACACACCCATGAGCGCCCGCGGCACCCACGAGTGGCGGACGCGGCGGGGTAGAGCGAAGCGGAGGCGGCGCGGGGCCGCAGGGCGAGTCAACACAGGACACAACTCCCGGGAATGGGAACGGGCGGGGGAAGTGCCGTGATCGAACTCTACCGCCGGATGTGAATCACCCGACGGGCGGGGGCGGGGTCAGGCCGCAGAGTCCGACGAGCCGCTGCTGGAGGATGACTTGGTGTCTGATGACTTGGTGTCTGATGACTTGGAGTCGGACGACTTGGAGTCTGACGACTTGGAGTCTGACGACTTGGTATCTGACGACTTGGAGTCTGATGACTTGGAGTCTGACGAACTGGACTCACTGGCCGACGAGCTGGACTCACTGGACGACTTCGACGAGCCCCCCTTGGAGTCGTTCTTGTAGAAGCCGCCGCCCTTGAACGAGATCCCCACCGAGCCGTAGACCTTCTTGAGCTGGCAGCTCCCACCCTCGGGGCAACCCCGTCGGCTCTTCTTGGGTGGGTCATCGAACGACTGCACGAACTCGAAGATCTGGTCGCACTTCTTGCAGCGGTATTCGTAGGTGGGCATGAAACCAGGGACTCCGTCGCGGTTGGCAGTCTCGAACAGCGACTGCCAATGGTACCGGCGCGACCCCTCAGGTCATAACCCAGCCGGGCCCAACCGATTCGCGCCGCATAAGCTCGGGCCGTGACCCCGTGGTTGTTGCTCGCTATTCCCGCTTATCTCCTGGGCACCTTTCCCACCGCCATCCTCGCGGTCGGTCGTCGTGTGCTCGACGAGGGATCAGGTAACCCTGGGGCCAGCAACGCCCTGCGGGTCGGCGGCCGGAAGGCCGGTGTCATCGTCCTGGTCGGCGACCTGGCCAAGGGTCTGATCCCCACTCTGGTGGGGCTGGCGGTCGGCGGCCGGAGCCTCGCCTTCGTGCTGGGCGTGGCGGCCGTGTTGGGCCACTGCCACCCCCCTACTCGTGGCTTCCGTGGGGGCAAGGGGGTGGCCACGGCCGCGGGAGTCCTGGCGGCCCTGCATCCGGTGGTTCTCGTGGGTCTGGTGATCAGCGTGTTCGTGCCCATCGTGGGGCTGACCAAGAAGGCCTCGATCGCTTCCTTGGCGGCCATCGCACTCAGCCCCCTCGGGGTGCTGATCGGCCCCGAGCGTGATGGCTGGGAGGTTGCCGCGATAGGTGGGCTCGCCCTCTATCTCGTGGTGCGGCACTGGGCGAACATCGTCCGCCTGGTGAGAGGCGAGGAGCACTCGATCGTCGGCGGCTGAGATACGCCCGACACGGCCAGCCCCGACTGCTGCAGCATGCTCGGTGTCAGGCCCTTGAACCCGGTCCCTGGTCCGCCGATGGGACCCTACCGAGATACTTCCCCGAGAGGCACCCGCATGTCAGCTCCGGTCCGCAAGGCTGTGATTCCCGCCGCCGGTTTCGGCACCCGTTTCCTTCCGGTCACCAAGTCGGTGGCGAAGGAGATGCTGCCCATCGTCGACAAACCGGCCATTCAATATGTGGTCGAGGAGGCAGTGGCTGCTGGCATCGAGGACATCCTGATCATCTCAGCTCGCGGCAAGGACTCGATCGCCGACCACTTCGACCGCCATATCGAGCTCGAAGTCTTCCTCGAGGGCAAGGGCAAGCTGGCCGAAGCCCGCGAGGTCCGGGCCCTGGGCGAGCTCGCTGATGTCACGGTCATCCGCCAAGGCGAGGCTCTTGGTCTCGGCCATGCAGTGGGTATGGCCCGCAACCATGTCGGGCACGAGCCTTTCGTCGTCATGCTGGGCGACGATCTCATGCACGAGCGGGCCGGGGTCCTCCGGGGAATGATCGAGGCCTACGAAGCCCGAGATGCGTCGGTTGTCGCGTTCATGGAGGTAGCGAGGTCTGAGATCAGCGCCTACGGCTGTGCTTCGGCGACCCCCATCGATGGCGAGAGCAGGCTCGTCCGACTCGAGGGCCTCGTTGAGAAGCCGCCGGCCGATCGGGCTCCTTCGAACCTCGCCGTGATGGGCCGCTACCTCTTCACTCCGGAGATCTTCGACGAGATCGCCAAGACCCAACCGGGTGCTGGTGGCGAGATCCAGCTCACCGACGCCATCACGGCACTCATCGGCTATCAGGCCGTGTACGGCTACACCTTCTCCGACGGGCGCTACGACGCCGGCAAGAAGCTCGACTTCGTGCGAGCCACGATCGAGTTGGCGCTCGAGCGCGATGACCTCGGCCCGGGTCTACGCGACTACTTGCGCGATCTGGTCGGTCGCGATTTCGAGACCGGCGCCATCTGAGACAGACGTCACTTCTGCATTCCCTACTGGGGACCTAGGTCCCTGTATCCCGCATGGGAGTATGTGAACATTCTCACGTGTCACACCTTGAGACAAGGGAGGGTGCAGTGACCAAGACGAATTCCCCGAACCCCGGTTCGGATCAATCGCCCGCGGAAGCGCCTGGCAGTTCCGAGGTCTTCCTCGGTGCCGGTCAGACTCTCTGGTTGGCTGTCGTGACTGTGGTATCGGTGGCTGCTCTCGCGCTCGCCATCATCGCGGTCGTTCTTGTGTACGACGACGATGACGGTGGCAGCTCGAGTGAGGGCGCCTCGTCGGATGACAGCTCGAGCGAGGGCTCCTCGTCCGGCTCCGACAGCGGTTCCGACTCGTCGGCGCCGACCTCGGTCGACTTGTCCGCCATCGAGTTCGCGTTCGAGCCCGGCTCCGTCACGGTGGAGGCTGGATCCGACGTCGAGATCAATGTCCTCAACGACGGTGCCGTCGATCACGAGCTCGTCATTCTCAACGCCGGCGAGAGAATCACTGCTGAAGCCGACTTCGACGAGAGCATGGTTCTCGATCGCACGAAGGTGCTCGAAGCGGGCGCCTCGGACTCGATCACCGTCAACCTCGAGCCGGGCACCTACCAAATCGTGTGCCTGGTTCCCGGCCACTTTTCCGCGGGGATGGAGGATGAGTTGGAGGCGTCGTGAGTGACGACCAGGACCCTTCCCCGGCCGCGGCCGAGGAGGACCATGGGCAAGTGGGCACCTTCGTGCTCTTGATGAATTGCCTCGTGTTGATCATCTCCGTGTGGGTCTCGAACTACTACCTGAAGCTCGTGAGAGGGTAGGGGCGGTACGGGTCTGTTCGGCATGGTCCGAAGATCAAGTGGGCCCTGCTCGATGGCATCAAGATCTGGGTCCTCGTGGCGGTCGTGCTCACCTTGGTCATCTGCGGCGAGCTGGTGTGGCACCTGCCCATCCGCAGCCCGTCAGTTGGCTACGAGCTCTGGTGAGCCCGCACCCGGCCCACCAGTAAGCAGACCCGGGTCCCGCAAGGGGCCCGGGTTCTGTGGTTTCTGGGGCCGGCTGGGACGGATCCAGCGCCGCCCCTGGTCCCAGGCCGATAGTTTCGGTTCCATGATTCCGCTAGACGTCGCCAAGGTCAGGGTCCTCCGCGACTGTCATCCCCTGCCCGTCACCGAGGTGACGTTGGCCGAGGCCGACGGCCTCGTCCTGGCCGAGTCGGTGGCCGCTCAGGAGGACATCCCGCCCTTCGACAACACCGCCATGGACGGTTTCGCGGTGGTCGCCGCCGACACTGCTGGTGCCACTGAGGGTGCCCCGGCCCGCCTGTCCATCGCCGGCACCATCGCCGCAGGTGCGGTGGCCCCCCGACCCCTTCAGGCGGGCGAGGCCATGCGCATCATGACCGGTGCCCCCATGCCCGACGGCGCCGACGCCGTGATCATGGTCGAGCTCACCACGGTCGAGGGCGATGACGTTCTGGCTCGAGCCGAGGTCCCGGTGGGCAATCATGTGCGCACTGCCGGCGACGACGTCAAGGCTGGGGTCGAGGTCCTGTCCGCCGGTTCGCCCCTGTCAGCGGGCCATCTGGGAGTGCTGGCCAGCCTCGGCCGTCAGCGGGTCGAGGTGCACCGACGCCCGCGGGTGGGAGTCATCTCCACCGGCGACGAGCTGGTCGAGGGGCCCCAGCGTCTCGAACCGGGCCAGATCCGCGACTCCAACCGTCACACCCTGCTCGCCCTCGTGGGTCGGGTCGGGTGCGAGGCCGTCGACCTGGGTCTGGTCCGCGACGACGAGGATCTCATCGAGAAGGGCCTACGCGATGCCGCCTCGACCTGTGACGCCGTCATCACCTCGGGCGGGGTCAGCATGGGTGACTTCGACTATGTGAAGGCCGTGTTGTCGCGCATTGCCGACATGGACTGGATGCAGGTGGCCATCAAGCCGGCCAAGCCCCTGGCCTTCGGCACCCTAGAGGGCATCCCCGTCTTCGGGCTGCCGGGCAACCCGGTGTCATCGATGGTGTCGTTCGAGCTGTTCGCCCGGCCTGGCCTACGTCAGATGATGGGCCACCCCCAGCCTGAGCGGCAGACCTTCTGGGCGGTGGCGGCCGAAGGTCTGCCCCGTCGACCTGACGGCAAGACCCACTTCGGTCGGGTGCGGGCTCAGATGGGTGCCGATGGCCGGCTCGAGCTCCGGTCAGCAGGCGGGCAGGGCTCTCACCAGCTCACCGCCATGGCCGACTCCGACGCCCTGGCCCTGTTGCCCGATGGTGATGGGGTTCAGCCGGGCGACGAGGTCGAGGTCATCCTGCTCGACCATCTCCACCGGGCCTAGCTACCCTCGACGTCATGGCGACCGAGCTGATCGACGGGTACGGGCGGGTTCACCGTGATCTGCGGATCTCGGTCACCGATCGTTGCAACTTCCGCTGCACCTACTGCATGCCCGAAGAGGGAATGGAGTGGCTCGACCGGTCGGCCATTCTGTCGTTCGAGGAGATCGAACGGATCGCCCGGATCCTCGTGGAGCGGTACGGCTTCGAGAGCATCCGCCTCACCGGTGGCGAGCCCACCATCCGGGCCCATCTGCCCCTCCTCATCGAGAAGCTGGCGGCCCTGGGTATCGAAGTAGCCCTCACCACCAACGCCTCGGCCCTCACCACGATGGCTCAGGACCTGGTTGACGCCGGCCTGTCCCGCATCAACATCTCACTCGACACCCTGAAGCCAGAGCGCTTCGTCGCACTCACGAAGCGCGACCGGTTCGACGAGGTCATGCAGGGCATAAGCGCGGCCCAGGCGGTGGGGCTCGATCCGGTCAAGATCAACGCGGTCGTCATGCGGGGTATCAACGACGACGAGATCGTCGAGTTCGCCCATTGGGGCCGCGACAACGGTCTGGTCATCCGGTTCATCGAGTTCATGCCCCTCGATGCCCAGGGTGAATGGACCAATGACACCGTCGTCACCTACGACGAGATCCTCAGCCAGATCAGCGCTCGCTGGGAGCTCGAGCCCCTGGTCCGGGGCTCCTCTCCGGCCGACCGCTTCCGCTATGTCGACGGTGGGGGTGAGATCGGCATCGTCGCCTCGGTCACCCAGAACTTCTGTCATGCCTGCGACCGGGTCCGGCTCACCGCTGAGGGCCAGCTCCGCAACTGTCTGTTCTCGATGGATGACTGGGATCTGCGGGCCACAGTCCGCTCAGGTGGTAGCGACGACGACATCGCCCGGATCATCGAGGAAGCGGTGGGCGCCAAGTGGGAGGGCCACCGCATCAACCAGGTCCACTTCATCCGCCCCAGCAAGTCCATGAGCCAGATCGGGGGATAACCCTGATCCCACCGGCGTGTGGGCCACCCCCCTGGGGAACTTCCCGCGCCAGATCTGAGTTTTCTGGAAGCAGTCGCGGAAAGTTCGATCTCGTATGCGGGGCCTGGTTTCGGGTGGCTACTAAGCTCTGGGCATGTCGAACCGCCTCACCCATCTCGACCCTCTGGGCCGGGCGCGTATGGTCGATGTCACCCCCAAGGAGCCCACCCACCGGCGGGCGGTGGCCCGGGGTCGGGTGCACATGACGGCCGAGACCACCGCCCTGGTCGCCCGGGGCGCGATTGCCAAGGGCGACGTGCTGGCCGTGGCCCGGGTGGCGGGCATCCAGGCGGCCAAGAAGACAGCCGACCTCATCCCCTTGTGCCACCCTCTGCTGGTTGGGTCGGTGCTGGTCAACTTCCAGATCGGCGACACCTGGATCGAGGTCGAGGTCACGGTGGACACCGTTGGGCCCACCGGGGTCGAGATGGAGGCAATGACCGGAGCGTCCACGGCACTGCTCACCATCTACGACATGTGCAAGTCGAGTGATCGGGCCATGGTGATCAGTGAGGTCACTCTCTGGGAGAAGACCGGTGGTCGGTCGGGAACCTACCGCCGCGAGGACACCAACGAGGACATCGACGACCTCACCGCGGTCGTACCCGACGATGATGACTATGACGGATTCGATAGAACTCTCGACCCGGAGGCCTCCGGTGAGCTCTAGTGCTGGTGGGGTTGTGGGCACGTCTTACAGATCCGTTTGGCCACCGCATGACTTTCGTAGTAGAACCGTAATGTCTGTATCCGACTGGTAGGGAACTAGCGCCTGCTGTGTGGAAGTATCTCGTGTTGAGCGCTCTGGGCTTCGCCTGGGTTCTGGTGTTGTTGCCCCCCCTGTTCAGCGGCCGGGGCCGTGGCTCGCGCGACACGATGTCCACGTTCACCCGCCAGCTCACCGTGCTCGGTGGAGGCCGCCCCTCTGCTCCCCGGGTCGTGCCGGGCCGCACCGGCCCCACCTCGGCTGGTCCCGTGCCCGCCACCCTGGCGGCGCCTATCACCGCTCGGGCCTCGCGGCAGCGTGAGATCCGTCGTCGGCGTCGCACCGTTCTCTACGGCTTGCTGGGCGCCGTGGTGGCCAGCTTGTTCGGAGCGGTGTTCATCGGGGGCCGGTTCGTGATCACCCACTTCGTGGTCGACGCGGCCCTGATCTTCTACGTGGTGTGGCTGCTCCAGCTCCAACAGAACACCCGCGAAGCCAACACCAAGGTGACCTACCTCGACACGGGATCGCTGAGTCCGGTCCAGCACATGGCCCGCCAGGCTGCCTCGAACCAGTAGCGCTCCTGGCATGCGCCAATCGACGTTCGGCCCGGGGTCGTTCGGCGGTATGCTCACCAGACCCTTCGGGGGTGTAGCTCAGTTGGCAGAGCGCTTCGGTCGCATCGAAGAGGCCAGGAGTTCGATTCTCCTCACCTCCACACGAGAAACCCCTGATCACAGGCCCAGTGCCCGGATCAGGGGTTCCGTCGTTTTGGCCCGAGGCCGCGGGATCCGCTGTGCTGGCCCCTACCGGCCTCAGTCATCGGGAGTGGGCCAGCTCCATATCGGTTTCTCCGTTGCCTCCGGTCGGCGTGCTGAGGGCGTAGTCGGCGACGAGGTCGTTGAGGCTGGCGGCGAGGTCGGACATCTTGGTGGCTGCGCTGTCGAGGTCGGTGGTGGTCCGTTGGTTGGTGGTGGCGGTGGCGGAGACGTTCTCGATCGTCGCAGAGATCTGATTGGTGCC